>JAUYIB010000010.1 GCA_030688425.1 Candidatus Omnitrophota bacterium
AGCGCTTAACGGCCTCGGTAATCTTGCGCACCGCTTCGTCCTGGCCGCGGACGCGTTGTTTCAGCCCCTCTTCCATCCGCTGGAGCTTTGCCGATTCGCCCTCCAGCATCCGGGTCACCGGATTATGCGTCCAGCGCGCCACCACCATCGCCACGTCCTCGGGCCCCACTTCCTCGCGCAAAATCCGGCGCTCCGCTTGGAGCTTCTTCAATTTGCTTTCCTTAACTTTCAGCGCCTTGACCAGTTCGGGAATTTTGCCGTAGCGAATCTCCGCCGCCCGCGAGAGGTCGGCCTTCTGCTCGGCCTGCTCGGCTTCCAGGCGCAAGGCTTCAAATTCGGACTTGGTCTTCTTAATGTCGGCCACCAATTCTTTCTCGTTTTTCCAGCGGACTTCCAGCTCGCCGAACTTTTCTTTGAGCTCACCGACCTGCTGCTCAATTTCTTTAATCCGCGCCTTGGCGACGCGGTCGTCGTTGAGGGCGACTTCTTTTTTTAACGCTTCTTTTTCCACTTCCAGGCGCATGATGCTGGTCTGGGCCTCCTCCAGCGCCGCCGGCTTGTTTTCCAGTTGGAGGCGCAAAGCCGAGGCGGCTTCGTCCACCAGGTCAATCGCCTTGTCCGGCAGGAAACGGTCGGTGATATAACGGTGCGACATGGTCGCGGCCGCGATCAGGGCGGCGTCCTGGATCCGGACGCCGTGATGGACCTCATAACGTTCTTTGAGTCCCCGGAGGATGGCAATCGTGTCTTCCACCGTGGGCTCCTCGACCAGGACCGGCTGGAAACGGCGCTCCAGGGCCGCGTCTTTTTCGATGCGCTTGCGGTATTCGTCCAGGGTCGTGGCCCCGACGCAGTGCAACAGGCCGCGGGCCAGAGCGGGTTTCAAAAGGTTGGATGCGTCCATCGCGCCTTCGGATTGGCCCGCGCCCACGATCGTGTGCAATTCATCGATAAACAGGATGATCTCGCCGTCCCGCGATTCGACTTCCTTGAGCACGGCCTTCAGGCGGTCTTCAAATTCTCCCCGGTATTTCGCCCCGGCGATGAGCGCGCCCATGTCCAGAGTGATCACCTTCTTGTTCTTGAGCCCCTCGGGAACGTCCCCTGAAAGAATCCTCTGCGCCAAACCCTCGGCGATCGCGGTCTTGCCGACACCCGGCTCGCCGATCAGGACCGGATTGTTCTTTGTCCGGCGGGACAAAACCTGGATCACGCGCCGGATCTCGTCGTCGCGGCCGATCACGGGGTCCAGCTTGCCCTTGCGGGCCAGATCCGTCAGATCGCGCCCGTATTTGTCCAGGGCCTGGTATTTATCCTCGGGGTTCATGTCCGTGACCTTCTGTCCGCCGCGGATCTGTTTTAAAATATTCAGAATATCATTCTCGCGGATTCCGTTGCGTTTGATTTCCTGGCTCAAAACCGTCGTGCCGTCCTGCGACAACGCCAAAAGGATGTGCTCCTGCGAAACAAATTCGTCTTTCATCTGCGAAGCGATCTTCTGCGACTGAGACAAAACACGGCTGACGGTTTGGGACAGGAACGCCCCCTGGCCTTCGACCTCCGGCCTTTTCTTCAGGTCTGCCTCGATCTTTGCGCGGAGAGATTCCAGCGACAATCCCAAGCGCTCCAGCAGAAGGGGAACAACGCCTTCCTTGTCCTTCATCAGGGCATAAGTCAGGTGTTCAGGCTCAACCTGCTGATGCTTGAATTCCGTTGCCAGGTCAAGCGCCGATTGAATGGCCTCCCGGCTTTTTTGGGTAAACTTATCAAGTCGTAACATGAAGAATCTCCTCTCGACCTGTCGCGGGCGGAATCCCGCTGGTCTCGATCACAATATGGGGGAGGGGGTTGCCCCTCCCCCGTGTCTGCAGCCACTTTATTCGGCTTTGATTTCAATTTGTTTTGTTTTTTCTTTTTCTTTTTTTGGCAGGACCAGCTCAAGGACCCCGTCCCTGTAAGTGGCCCTGATCTTGGTCTCATCCACCGGTGTTCCGATGGAAAGACTCCGCTCAAAAATCCCGCAGGATCGTTCCACCCGATGAAAATTCTTTTCCTTTTTTTCAACTTCAGACTTCCGTTCCCCGCGGATCATCAGCACGTCATTGTCCAGGGAGACGCTGATTTCTTCTTTTTTTAACCCGGGCATATCCGCCTTGATGATCACGTTGTCCTTGTCCTCCGCAACATCAATGGCAGGGATCAGCTGTCCCCTCGTGCCGTTCCAGCCTTTGCCGGTGATAGGGAAAAGCGAATACCCCAGCAGAGGAGATTCAAAGTCGAAAAACTCTTTGAACGGATCGTTTAATCGTTCCTGTTTCCATTTCATCAGTTCCATGGAACACCTCCTTTTTTATTTGGTTTCTATGAAATGAACATCCGTTAGCACTGGGGCGGCACGACTGCTAATTATCAGCCAAAAAAATTTACAGGATATCCCCCATCTCCAAAATCACCCTGATCCCGCTGATGTTCACCCGCTTTTCCTCCATCAGATAATGAATATACAACAACATTTTCACTTGCCCTGAAGAATAGCAGCGGGTCTTTTTCCCGATCCGCTTCGGCTTTACAATATCCATGTCATCCAATTTACGTAACGTCCACACAGGGATGTGCACCAGCTCGCTCACAACGCTGATGACGTACACCGGGTCATTGGCGTTGATCTTGATCTCAAAGCCATCCAAAGCGTTGGATGTTTTGCGCGTGGCAGCCATAGCGGGACCTCTCAATCTCAACGAGAATATATCATATTGTAATTAAAATGTCAATATATTTTAACTATGATAATTAGATATTCTAACTAACGCCTTGCAAGGGGGGCCACGCTCATAACGAGGATTTTAAAAACTTTCCGGCCAGTTGGTGGGGCAAGGCGGCGTGCAGAAATATTTTGTCGTTGTAGTATTTCACGGAGAACACCTGACCTTCTTTATGGGCCAGATTAATCAGATCCATCCGCATGATCGGCAGCGTGACCTGGACGTCCAATATAAGAGAAGCCGTCATTTCGCCGATCTTCTCGAGCAACTCCGCCAGGCGCTCCCCCTTCAGCGCCGAAATAGAAACGCTGTTCGGGAACATCTTCTCCAGCTCCGGCAACGAGGACTTGTCTTCCAGACGGTCGATCTTGTTCAACACGGTGATCACGGTTTTCTCGGCCACGTCCAGTTGCCCCAGGACGCTGACCACGGAATCGTATAAATTGCGAAACTTCGGATGGCTGACATCCACAACATGCATCAACAGGTCGGACTCAACGACTTCTTCCAGCGTGGCCTTGAAGGCTTCGATCAAATTGTGCGGCAACTCATGGATGAACCCGACCGTGTCGGAAAGGACCATTTTCTGGTGATTGGGGAGTGAAAACTGCCGGGAAACGGAGTCCAGGGTTGTAAAAAGGCCGTCTTTTGTGACCTGCTCCGCCTGGGTCAGTGTATTCAACAATGTGGATTTGCCGGCGTTGGTGTAACCGACCAAGGAAATCAGGGGGATCCCCTGGTCTTTCCTCTTTTTGCGCTTAGTCGCGCGGGCTAAAGCGACGTCCTTAAGATCATCTTTCAGTTTCGCGACCCTCTCCCCGATGCGGCGCCGGTCCACTTCCAGCTTTGTTTCCCCGGGCCCCACGGTCCCGATTCCGCCGCCCAGCCGCGAAAGCGCGATGCCCTTGCCGACCAACCGGGGCAGAAGATACTCCAATTGCGCGAGCTCCACCTGCATCCGGCCTTCCTGGCTGGAAGCCCGGCGGGCGAAAATGTCGAGGATCAACTGGGTCCGGTCAATGGTTTTGGCCTTGATGATCTCCTCCAGGTTCCTCTGCTGACTTCCTTTCAATTCATGACTGAACACCACCGTGTCCACTCCCTTGGCGGCCGCAAGGGCGGCAATCTCGTTGACCTTGCCTTCGCCGATCAGAGAGGTGGCCGATGGTTTGTCAATGCGGCAAAACACCTTGTCCACAACCTCCCCATGGCAGGCCAGCACCAGCTCCTCCATTTCCCGGGCCGTGTCCTCAATCGTCCAGAGTCCGCCGTTACGCTTATATTCAACGACGGCCAGCAAAACTTTTTCTTTGGAATTGATAGTCAAATTCAATGCCGGGATCCTTTCTCTTTAAGAATATCGAAAATCCCCGTCTGGGACAATATGTATTCCACAACTTTTTCAACCCCCGGGAACTTATCGACATCTATCCATTGCAACCGTTTGTCCTTGCGGAACCAGGTCAACTGCCGCTTCGCCAGATGCCGGGTGTTGATCTTCATCAGATATTTCGCCCGATCCAGGTCATATTGGCCGTCCAGATACCCCCACACCTCCTGGATCCCGATGATCGCCTCAGCCGTCGGGCTCAACGGTTTGGCCCGGAGCCGCCGGACCTCGTCAAGGAGGCCTTCTTCAAACATTTTGTCCACGCGGGCATTGATCGCCTCATACAGCACCCGGCGATCCCGGTTCAAGGCGAACACGGAAACATCATGATCCTCCCACAACCCCCGGCGGCTTTTTTGAAGTTCAGAAATGGGACGTTTCGTCGAAGCATACACCTCCAAGGCGCGGATGATCCTGCGCCGGTCCCCGGGATGGATCTTCTGAGCGGCCGCCGGATCAACCCCGGCCAGCGCCCTGTGCAAGGCGTCCACTCCCTCTGCGTCTGCCCTTGCTTCCAGGTGCGGACGTACACCGGGGGCTTTGCCAACATCCTCAAAAATCCCATCCAGCAAGACCTGCATGTACATCCCGCTGCCGCCCGCGACAACGGGAACTTTTCCGTCAGCCAAAAGGCGAGAAATTTCCCGAACAGCGGCAGCCCTAAAAGAGACGACATCAAATTTCTGCTCAACCGGCACATGTCCGATCAAATGGTGCGGGACCGTTTTGAGCACTTTCGGGGAGGGCTTGTTGGTCGCGATGGAAACCTCCCGGTAAACCTGCATCGCATCGCAAGAGATGACCTCACTGCCCAGCCGCCGGGCCAAGGCAAAGGCGACGTCGGTCTTGCCCACGGCGGTCGGGCCGACGACGAATAAAATTTTCTGACGAGGCATATCAGGGATAGATGCGGGTGGGATAACCAAGATCTGCAAGCTTTTTTTGAAGGCCCTGCGCTTCTCCCAGGCCGGAGAACTGCCCGATCCGGACGCGGTAGAATTTCTTGCCGGAATAGTCTTTGGTTTCGACAATATAGGCATACTCGCCTTTCAGCTTCAAGTCGCCAATGAGCCCCTCGGCCCTGCCGCGGTCCAGAAAAGACCCGACCTGGACGGAAAAGAACTGCTTTTCTTCGAGAAGCTGCCGTGCCAGATGGGCTTCCATGCCGTCAGGGAAGTCCGCGATGATTCTCTCGAGATAACCGCGGGCCTGGGGCCAGTGGGCCATTTTCAAATGGGCCCGCGCGAATTTCAGATAGATCAATCCCAAAAATTCCGACTGGGGGCTGGCCTTCAGGAGCGCCTCTGCCACGATCAGGGCATTGGCATGATCCTCTCCCAGCAAACAGGCGTCAATCAACCCGAGATAGGCTTTGTCCAGCAGCGGTTGCGATGGGAACCTGTCGATCAGAAGGCTGAAGGTCTCACGGGAATCTGGAATCTGCCCCAGGTTCAATTGGCTCAACCCCAAGTAATAATAAACAGCGTCCAGCTTGGGATACTCAGGATGAGCGGAGATAAACCCCTTGGCCAGGGATTCCGCCTTTTTATAATCCTGTTCAATGATCGCGGTTTCCATGTCGGAATAGGGATCATTGGAAAACCCGGAAAAAACGAAAAACACACACAAACCGGCCAAGGCGGATCGGATAGATAAAAACATTTTCATGGCTGTTATCTTAACAAAAACGCGGTTTTTTGGCTATGAAATTATACCCTGCGCAGAAACAGTGCGAACGGTGAACGGGGAGGTCAATCAAAAAGCCACCAGCGAAATTACCGCCGTCTTGACGGCATAGAACGCTGATGGGAATCGCGATCCCGGATGGCCTTACGCAACTCCTGGCGCTTCTCGGGAGGAAGGGACTGCCATTTCTCGCGTTTTTCTTTCATCCGCTCTTTTTGCTCCGGCGAAAGCGACTCCCACCGCTGGGAACGCTGCCGGAGACGAGCCTTCTCATCCGGGGGGAGGTTTTGCCAGCGCTGGTAACGTTCCTTAATCGCGGCCTGCTGATCTTCAGGAAGATTCTTGAAACTCTGCCACTTCTTGCGGATCTCTTCCTGGCGCCCGGGGGGAAGCTTCTGAAACCGCTGATACCGATTTTTGATCTTCTCTTTGCGCTCGGGATCCATGGATTGCCACTTTTCGTGACGACGGCGCAGGCGCTCTTTCTGCTCCTCGCTGAGGCTCTGCCATTTTTTCAATTTCTCGGGATCGACGTTTTTTCCCCTCAACGCCGGAGGCAGGACTTCGTCCTCGGCCGCGGCAACCCCGGGAATCCCCACCATCGGCACCCCCCACAGGAGGAGCCCCGCCAACACAACCATCGTCCATTTATTTTTCATCCTTGTCCTCCATGGATTTCTGCGCGACATCATATTCTTCCAGAAACTCAACCTCTTCATCCTGCAAAACGTCCCAATTCTCCAACAGGTCCATATTCTCGATGACCGCCAAATCTTCCGGCTTCACGGTCTTCTCATCCCCGGCCGCCTGCCCGGAAACCGCCAGCAGCAGGCCCAACCCCAGAATCGGCATCATCCCGGCCGGTTTCATGACACGCCTTCGGCCGGGGTCCCAGGGACCTCCAAACTTTCAATAACATCCATGTCTTCCCACAGATCCATCTCAGCAACGATCTCAAAGTTTTCAGCCAGATCGATATTTTCCACCATTTCCATGTCTTCCCCGGAAAGCCTCGTCAAAACCACCTCAGTTTGGTAAGTCCTCACGGACAAACGCAGGGTCATCACAGCGGTCACCGCCAAAACGGCAATCGCCGCATAAACCGGGACAAAGCGGACCTGCAAAGCCAAGGATTTGACCGCATCCGCGGCCTGCCCCAACCACGACTTTTCCTGTCCCAGCTGCGTCCAAAAACGGGAGATATAGCCGGGATCCGGTTCGACAGCGGACCATTGTTTCAATACATTCCAGGATTTTTCATAGGCAAGGACTTCTTGACGGCAGGACTCACACGAGGGCAGATGGTTCTTAACTTCTTCCCGTTCTGCGGGTTTCAAATCCTCGTCCAAATAGGACGGGATCATTTTTTTAACATTTTTGCAATTCATGTCTGCCTCCTGGACCTTTCAACACCCCAAACCATTAAAAGTTTCTTAATATTTAATGACGCATGATTTGCGGAATCCCGCTGCCCAGGCAAGAAGCGGGATGAACGCAAATCAGAGCCAGAATTAACCCCAGCCGGTTTGCCCTGCTAAGCGATGAGGGCAGCTGGGGTCAATCATTGTTTCCCCTGCACATATTTTCCAAGGGCGTTTCGCAAATTCTCCTTGGCCCGATTCAACAGGGATTTGACCGCTTTGACGGAACAATTCATGGTCCTGGCGATTTCCTCATAAGAAAAATCCTCATACCGGCGCAGGATGACGGCCAGCCGCTGATTCTCCGGCAACGCGTTGATCGCCTCCTTCACAGCCTTGGCCGCGTCTTCTTTGACCAAGGCCGCATCCGGCCGGGGGATGGAATGGTCCTCAAATTGACGCCGGAGCTCACCGTCCGATCCCGCAATCTCCTCGTCCATAGAGAACGTCCGATGGCGATTTCTGCGCAATTCATTAAGGCTGAGGTTTTTGGCGATGGTATAAAGCCAAGTCTGAAATTTGGCCTGGGGCTTGTAAGAGGGCGCGGTCTTGTAGACCCGGAGAAAGACTTCCTGGGTGAGATCCTCGGCAATTTCTTTGGATCCGACAAAACGGTAAATAAAATTGAGGACCCGCGCGTAATACTTGCGCATCAGGGTCTCGAACGACGCGGGGTCGCCCTTCTGGAACGCCGACATCAAAAGGACGTCGGGGTCGGAAAGATAATTTCTCTGCGGATCCTGGGGGGAAGAAAAAAACACGTCAGCCGCACCGCGGTTGGAATGGGTTGGGAATGACATACCCCGCATGATTTGCTGACGCAAATCATGGCTGCGGGGCCTTCGGTGGTTTGGCCCCTCTGGGCCAAACCACCCTGAGCCTAGTCGAACGGGTTCGGCCATCAAACTTATATTCGCCTACAGCTCCATAAGTTTGGACCTCATTAAGGCTTCAACGCGTTGGCCAAATCGGCGATGAGGTCGCGCGGATCCTCGATGCCGACCGAGACCCGGATGGTTTCGCGGGTCATGCCTGAGGCTTTGAGGGCCGCCTCTCCCATGGACGAGTGGCTCATGCTCCAGGGATGCTCGATCAGCGACTCGACACCGCCAAGCGATTCGGCCAGTGAAAAATACTTCAACCGGCTGAAAAAGCGCCGGAGAGGGGCCTTTTTGGTATTCAGCTCAAACGCCAGCATGCCGCCGAAACCTTTCATCTGTTTCCTGATCAAGGCCCTCTGGGGATGGCTCTGCAACCCCGGGTAGTAAACTTTTCTCACGCTGGAATGGCTTTCCAGGAATTTGGCGATCGCCAGGGCGTTGTCCTGATGGGCCTCCATCCGCTGGGCCAGGGTCTTGACCCCGCGCAGGACAAGCCAGGAATCGAACGGCGACTCGGCAACGCCGATCGCGTTGACAACATACCTGAGCTTCTGCTCGATCTCCTTATTCCCATAGACAATGGCTCCACCGACCACATCGCTGTGGCCATTGATATATTTCGTCGTCGAATGGACGATGGCATCGGCCCCAAATTCAAACGGCTTTTGAAAGTACGGAGACAAAAACGTATTGTCCACGATCGCCCAAAGCTGCTTCGTCTTGGCCAGGGCGATCACGGCGTCCAGATCCACAATGTTTAACAGCGGGTTGGACGGCGTCTCGATCCAGATCATCCTGGTCTCGGGCCGGATCGCTTTTTTCACGGCAGAAAGATCGCGCATGTTGACAAAGGAAAATTTGATCCCCATCTTGGGCAGGACATAAGCGAACAGACGGTAGGTCCCGCCGTAGATGTCATCGCCCGTGACCACGTGGTCGCCGGATTCCAGGAGAAACAGGGCCGCCGTGATCGCGGCCATGCCGGTCGCGGTCACGGAACAGCCGGTCCCGCCTTCCAGTGCGGCAATGTTCTCTTCCAGCGCCGAACGGGTCGGATTGCCGCTGCGGGTATAGTCATATCCCTTGTTCTTTCCCAGCTCGTGGAAATAAAACGTGGAGGTCGGATAGATCGGGGTGGTGACGGAGTTATAACTCGCGTCCTTATAAATCCCCGTATGAACGCTGCTCGTCCGCAAACCGATTTTTTGATGTTTCTTGGCCATGCTATTTCCCCTTGCGCGGCCAGGACCCGGCGTCCCGGACGCTGTTATTCTTAAGAAAGAATAATATACCTTTATCCATCAAGATAGTCAATGAGGGAATTCCAGGGCCGGTCAACTGTTTTTGGTGAAAACAAAGCCCCGCACCCGCCCGGTTTCTTCATCCAAGGCCTTTGATGTCATCCGGGACCGCTGCTCCGCATCGCACTCATCCTCAAACCGGACCGCCAGTTTCCAGGTGGGACGGGACCGGCTATGGACCTTGGACACGGGCTCCTGGCCAAGGTAGCATCCCTTTGTGTAGGACACAAAATCGTCTTCACTGACATTCAAAGCGAAGTCGTCTTGATAATCCACCCCCGGCCATGGGATATTGTGCCGCAAACGAAAAAGCAAGAATTCTCCATCGCTGACCGGGCACTCCCTGTCCCGGCGGCTGACCAGCAGTTTGCCGTGTTTCTGAGGGATGGCAAATTCATCGTTTTCGGCGGGAATATTTCCCTCAAGGTCGAAATAAACGCGGTGATCCCTTTTCTCAACCGTCACACCGCTCAAGCGCATGTAACGATCCAGGTGGCCCAAAACGGCGTCGACAAGAGGCCGCTCGATCACCGCAAGGACCTCATCGTCATTGAGCACCCGCTGGTCGAATGTCGCAATGATCTTGCCGTGAATATTCAGAAATGCGTTCCATGGCCTGTCCATGGCGTTGGACGTGAGGCCGCCGAGAAAGGCCTTCGCGCCATTCTTGAAAATCAGGACGGTCTTGTCAACGCGATAAAGTTTCATGAAAAGATTGGGGGTTCGGCGGACGCCGCCGGGATGATGATCACCAGGGGATCTCTTTGCGGTCCCGGAAAAACTTACCCCGGGGACCGCCGTCCGGAAGAGTCGCCAGCCAGACCGCGGTGTCGGCACCCTGCTCAACGGAACGCGTGGCGCCGGGGCCGCCCATGTCCGTCTTGACCCAGCCCGGGCACATGCTGTTGACCAGGATGTTACGGTCCAGCAATTCGTCGTTCAGCATCCTCGTCAGGGCGTTGAGGGCGGTCTTGGAAATCCGGTACGCCGGGTATCCCCCGTTCATGTCGGTCAGCTGTCCCATGCCGCTGGACATGTTGACGATCCGGCCGTAATCATGTTTGATCATGAGCGGGACGATGGCCTGGCACAGCAAAAGGGGACCATAGACATTGGTCACCATGGCGCGGGTGATGGTTTCGGCCTTCCCGTGAAAAATGCTCGGAAAATCTTCGGCATCGGCGTTGCGGCTGTCGGGAAAAATCCCGGCGTTATTAACAAGGATGTCGCAACGGCCGAATTCTCTCTGGATAAAAATCTGAAAATCCTCGATGCTCCCGGGGTGATCCACATCGAGCGGACAATAGCGGATGGAAAGCTCTTCCTTATGCAGAATTTCACACGCCCGCAGACCTTGCCCCTCATCACGGCTGGTCAGCACCACGAGAACACCCTGCCGGGCGAGCTGACGGCAAATCTCAAACCCGATTCCGCGGTTACCGCCGGTGACAACGGCGATTTTCTCTTTGATCTGTGCCATATGGCCCCTCCATTTCTTGCCGGAATTATTCTATGGCAGAATCATGCCAAATTCAATTGTCCCATTCAGCCGGAGACATAGCTGAGTTCCCGGCCAAGAACGACCTGCGGTTTCGCCGCTCCGCGGACAGCCCTGAACGGATACCGGTCCGGCGGCTCCGTCGGAGCACTCAAGTCCCCTGCGATCAACCACCGCACTTTTCCCCGTTTAATCCAAGGGATCAAATCATATTCATGCGGGTCCGCAACCCTGTCCCATCCCTGGCGGCCGTCTTGCGCGCGGAACCGGTATTCCAGACGGGCCCAGGACTGGGTCAGTGATCGTGGCGGCGGTTCGATTTCAGAAAAATACGCGATTGGATAGGCGATGTAGCCGCAGCGCATCGGGACCGCAGACACGACCACGGTCATTTTCGGCAAATCCAGGATCCTCTGGATCACGAATGGCACATCCGGCCCCGGACGGCATTCGAACAGCCCGCCCTGAGGCGGCAGGCCGTTAAGGTTCACGGCACCAAGAAGCAGACGGAAATGCCCACAACTCGCCGGCTCCGGCCTGGAACGCTGCGTCCTGTCCATCCACCAGAACCCTCTCAGATCGACGGGATCAAAAAGCCGCCGTAGCGTTTCCCCGCAGAACGGGCAACGGCTCAAGAAAACCGGCGGGATCCAGTCCCAATACTTTTCCACTAACGGCTCGATCCGGACATACAACGCGTTGCGCTCTTTTTCCAGCTCCTTCCATCGAGGGCTGGATTCGCGAAGCAGATTTTCTATGTCCTTCTCAACCCGCCGCATCTCGAGGATCAGGGCCTGGTGTTCCTTGATAATGGCGTCACGGCGGACGATGGACTCAGGGTGAAGTGGAAAGACATCCATGGGGAAGCCGGATCCTGTGAAGGGTGAATTTACTTGGGCAGGCTGAAGGGCGTGGAAGCGATCCGCTCGGCCCCGCTTTGATCAACGGCCCGGATGCGGAACACCCAGTCCTTGCTGCCGCGCAGGGATTTTTGAACGTTGATCCGGGCGATGTGCTGGTGGATGTGGGGCTCGGAGAGCGGGCCGGCAACGGCTTCAAATTGCCCCGGATTTTTGCCTTTGCCGATCTCAACGAAGAACTCCTTAAATTGTCCGCGCGCGGTGCCAAAAACATCGACGGAGATGACCTTGTCATGGATGTCCCGGTTCAGGCGCAAGGTTGTGAACATGAGGACCAGTTTCTCATCCGCGTCGGCCCGCAGGGCGGACGCGGCATTGAGAAGCCCGTGACCGGTCATGCCGTCCCAGCCCGGCTCGTTCATATCCGTGGCCGTCATCCGTATCATATCCGCGACCTGCTGATGTGTCAAATTCGGATTCTTGGCCCAAATCAGCGACGCGGTCGCGGCCACCATCGGCGTGGCAAACGACGTCCCGTCCTGGCGATAGTACCCTTCCTTGCGGATGGACGGTAGGACGTGCTTGTTGTCCTTCGAGCACAGGGAAAGGATCTGCTCGCCCGGCGCCACCAGCCCTAAGTTCGGCCCCCAGTTGGAGACCGTCGAGCGCACGCCGCTCATGTCGATCTGCCCGACCGCCAGGCCGTGCTTGGAGGAAGCCGGGCCGAATTCCATCAAATTGTCATTGCTGTTGCCCGCGGCGATAAAGACCAACGCTCCCATGGCGCTCGCCCGCTCAATGGCCTGCTGCTCCAGTTTGGAAACGCTCCGGGAACCCAGGCTGACGTTGATGATCTTGGCGCCGTGATTGACCGCGTAATTGATCCCCCGGTAAATGTTCAGGCTGTTCGTCACGCCTTCGTCGTCGGCCACCTTGACCGGCATGATCACCGCGCCGGGGTTGATGCCGGCGATGCCGATCCCGTTATTGGATTTGGCCGCGATGATCCCGGCGACAAAGGTCCCGTGGCCGCGGACATCGGTGAAATCATGGTTTTCGTTCAGGAAGTTCCAGCCATGGATGTCGTCCACGAACCCGTTCTTGTCGTCGTCAATGCCGTTGTCCGGCGTCTCCTTCGGGTTCGTCCAGAGATACTGCGGCCCGTCGGGATGCGTCGTGTCCAGCCCGGAATCGATCACGGCCACGACAACGTTCTTTTCCGAAGCTTCGACCACGTTCCAGGCGGAATTCGGATCGGATTCATCCGTAAAGCCGATCTTGCGCAGGCTCCACTGGTCCTGGACGGCCTCGGCCTTTGCCTTGCGCATCTCTTCCAGAGGATCGTCACTCCCTGCGCCGACCTCGCCACCGCCCATGCGCATCCCCGTGCCGAGAGGACTGGCCGCGATCTTTTTCATCCGCTCCTTCACCGCGCTCTTTTTCTTCCCCGCGTCCGGAGACAAATACAGCGGATCGTTCGGGATGATAATCCTGGGTTCTTCTTCCTTCTGCCCCTTCTTCTTTTTTTGGGAAGCGGCCACGCCGACGGCCTGGTCAACCCTGGATTTGATCTGGGATACCTTGGCCGCGTAGGACTGCATGTCCTTGAGCGGAAGCCCCGTGAATTTTTCGATATACGAGGAGAAATCGATCCCGCTTTTCTGGATGAATATGTCGGTCAACTGCTGGGCCGCGCCGAGCTTCTCGGTGATGATGCCCGGGTTGGCCTTGAACATCGCCTGGGTGATCGTGTCCACCAGGGCCCCGCTGGCGTCGTAAATCCGCAAAACTTTGTTGCGGCCTTCGTTCCCGCACGCCACGATCGGCCCTGTCACGGCCGGGCTGCCGGCCTGGTCCGCTTTCTTCAACTGCTCCTCATTAATATTTTCGCTTTCACCTTTTTTCTTGTCGGCCTTGCGCGCCTTCCCGGTGCCGCCAATGTCCTGGCTGGTAGGCATCCCCTCGGCTTCCGCCTGCTTGTCAGCCTCGTCGACAACGTCCCCGAAGCAGTCCGAGCCATAACTCCCACCGCCGGACAACTTGCTCCCCAAAAGGCCGGACAGCTGGTCCATGCTCATTTTGCCGGTGGTGGTCATCCCCATCGGCCCCAGGCCGACGTTAAACCCGCCCAGGAAATCCGTGACCGCCTTATACTGGCCGACGGTGTTCTGGATCATCCCGCTCGCCTTGTCCACCTTGGCCAATGCCATGACCGAGGCCGGCTTAAAAGCATCTAACGGGTTGGCTTTCCCAAGGACAAACCGTTCAAACGGCGTTTCCACAATGATGATGACCCACGTGACCTCAATCGTTGTGACGCGCATGCAGGTGTAGCACTGCTGTGTGGAACCGCGCTCGCGGGTCTGGGCGGTCGGGATGACATCACAGGATTCTTTGTTCAAATCAATGGGGACACACGGCCCCTGCCGGCACTCCCCGCCGCAGTTCGGGTCGGACGAAAACCCGCACGCCTCGCAAAAAGGTTTCTCTTTCTTGGGCACGCAGTTGTGGCAACGATACTCCTTGCCGCCGTGGGTCTCGACATGCTCGACGCATTCCTCCTGGTCCTGGTCACAGGCGTGGCTGTCGCAGGGGCCGAGGGCGCCGTCAACGCATTCATGAAGGTCCTCGGGCGGTTTCTTGCACTGCCAGCAGTCGCGTTCAAATCCGGGGTCCGGCTTGCCGTCGCCGTCCTTGTCCCAATCCGCGATGGGCGGGACCTCGCCCGGCGCGCCGCCGGCCTCATCATGTTCTTTTTTCTTTTTCGCGTCCCATTCCGCGCGCTCTTCATCGGAGATCTCGCCGTCCTTATCCTTGTCCTTCTCTTCGAAATCCTTCTCTTTAAAACCAGTGACATTGCCGTTGGCGTCCGTTTCTATATTATAATCCGACCAGTCCTGTGGCCCCTTGTCGGTCGGATCGCCCATGAACCCCTGTTTTTTCTTGATCTCCTGCAGTCTCTGCTTATCGGCCTCTAATTGCTCCGGCGACTTCGGCTTTCCGTCAGCGGTTTTATCACCCTCCAGATTGTTGAGCATGTTAAAGCGCTCTTCCGCATCCTTGCCGGACTGGTCCATCTGGACCGACTGTTTCCAATCCTTGAACTCCTGACCGCCCTTGGCCTTCATCTCGAAATATTTCTGGGTAAAAGCGGACTGTTCCTGCTTGTTGCCCACGGACGGTTTTTTGGCATCACAGGGCGCGGCCAACATCAAAAAGGCACAGGAAGCAAAACACAGGGCATAAAAAGGCGCCCATCCCCTGCGCAAGGGCCTCAGGGAACATGCGGCCTGTGTCTTGTGATTTATGACTTTTCTGTTTCCCATAAAATTTTACCGCTTATCTCGGAGCCAACTTCTGAATTTCCGGCAGCTCCGCGGTTCCCAACGGATAGAACGCGATGTCTTTGGGGTCTTTGATTTTCATGGCGTCGGTATTGATCTTGTCGCCGAATTCTTTCATGATCTCGCCGCGCTCGGCCTTGGCGAAATTCTGTTTCATCCCGTCGCTGGCACTTTTAATGAATTCCGTCGTCCCCTCTTCATGAACGTTGATCCGCGTCTGAAGCGCCCTCGCGTTATCGGCCCTTTCCGCCAACGTTTTGCCTTTCATGGGAACGATGCCTCCGGGATCAAGCACGACCACGCGCCATTCATCTGTTGTCCCCTCGATCTTTTCAAATCCGTAATTACCGGTGTGGTTATCCAGCCACGCGTAGCCGCTTTTATTCAATTCCTCGGTCGCGTCAATGAACGCTTTCGCCTGACCGTCGCTTAATTTTCCACCCTGGCTGGGCAGCATTTTGTCGGCACTGCCTTCGGGCAGACGCTCGACCACTTCAACGACTTTGCCGTTCAGCGGAGAATTCGGATCCTTGACCGTAACCGGCTTGCCTTCTTCCACAATGCGGATCGGGCCGCCGGGTTTCTGGACGTTTTGGACCGCCTTGCGCCCGGCCTGGTCGAGTTTTACAGCTTCGGTGATCCCGCCTTTGCCGGGTTCGGTGATACGGATCGCCTTCTTGGGGTCTGTGGCATCGGCAAAAACCGTGCTGGTACTGCCGTGGCCAAGCTCATCGCCGACATTCAACGTCATTGGCTTGCCGTCCGGGCCCTTGATCGTAGTCGAAGAATTCGGCGGAATCCCGGCGCGCGGCGGTGTACCGGCGTCCGGCGCTTTTAAAACGTCATCAAATTTCTGTGTTCCTGATCCCGGCGGCTGTAAAACATCGTCAAACTTTTGTGTCCCTGATCCGGGCGGCTGAAGAACGTCATCAAACTTCTGTGTCGCTGATCCCGGCGGCTGAAGAACATCGTCAAATTTTTGCGTCGCGCTTCCCGCTGCCGGAGACGAACCGGGAGCGTCGATCGCCGTTTTAATGTCATCATCGAGTATCGAACCGGCTTTGGGAGGGGATTGGGCGGAGCCGGCTCCGGAAGATAAACCGCCTTTGGGGGACGAAGGAACGGCATCGGTGACGACCCCGCCGGCCTTTAACGCGTCGTCGCTGGCTTTCATCGCGGCGCCGGCGGCACCGGCCGCGTTATCAACAGACTTATACGGCCATTGGACGCCCATGACGTTCTCGTAAAAATCCTGCATCTCCGCTTTCGTCGTCAGGCGGACAGGCGGACGGCCGTCGGGGAAAAAGACCGTAACCGGAGGATCCGGCGGTTTGACGGGAACGTGGTCCGGGTCAGGGATCCAGTCATCCTGGCCGCCGTGCTGAATAAAATCTTTATCGCCGCCGCTGATCTTGTCGTTGAGTTGGTTTCGCAGGTTCCCGCCGGAAGTATCAACGCCGTTCGCGTCAAATTTATTGCCCTCGCCGAAGGAAACATGTTCCATGCTCCCGTCCGGGGCTTTACGATAGACACCATGCAGATCGTAATCGCCATGGACCGCCTTGAAAATCTCGTTGCCGTTGGCATCGGTGGTCTTCATGAGGACGCGGCCCGTGTCCGGGTCGACCTTATAACCGCTCTGAAGCATGTCTTCGCCGTAATCCGCCCAGGACTTGAGCGCTTTCTGGTGCGCGGCTTTCAATTTATTGAGCTCGGTGAAATCGCCGGTCTTGACGGCTTTCGCGGCGGCCTTTTTGATCGCGAGGTCCCATTCCGCCGCCTGTTTGGCGTGCGTCGGGTCCACGACCAGCCCTTGGTCAGGGCCGACCTTGGCGGTCTTGGCTTTGGAGGACATCGGTTTTGGAACTTTGTCGGCGTCGCCGAAATATTTGACGCTGTCGGGATTGCCGTCGCGCACCAGGAGGAAGGAGTCCTTGTCCTGGGCGAATTCGTGCATGCGCTGGGCATGGTCTTTGCGGAAGCCCTGCTTTTTCTCAATGGCATCCAGCGCTCCATCGGTGAGCTGGGTCGGTTTCTTCCCCGCGGCAGGGGGAGCATCGGGAAGCGGCCGGGCATTGTCATAAGCTTTCGGCGGAGGCGGCGGTGCCCGTGCCGGCGGAGGCTCAACCTTGGCGGCCGGCGGCACATCATCGGCTTTCGCGGCAGGACCCGGCTGCGCCGGCGGTTCGGGATCGGGCGTTTGCTTGGGCGGCGCATCCGCGGCGGCTTCGCGTGGTGGCGGCGCGGCATCATCGACCTTCCCTGCATCGGCGGCCCCATCGGCAATATCATCCGCCGGTTTAGGCTTCGGCGCGTCGGGGTCCGGGATCCTGGGCGGCGGAGGCGCGTCAGGCGGTTTATCTCCATCGGCGCGCGGCCGGGTGCTGTCGGGCCGGTCAGGCGCGTCGGGCCTGTCGCCGCGCGGGCGCGTGCCCGGGGCTGCAGGGCCGTCATCCGGTGTCCGGACAGTCGGGCCATCCGGCGCGTCGGGTGTCCCTCTCGGGCGGGACCCGGCGCCCGCGGTTGAAGGCGGAGCGTCCGGCGTCTTGGGCGGCTTCAAAACATCGGGGGTTTCGACGGGCGTTGTGTCCGGCACACCGCTGGTGCCCGAACGCGCGCGGGTTCCCGCGCGGCCCGCATCCGCGACATCATCGGCTTTTCCGATGACGCGTCCGGCGTCAACGGCATCATCGCCTAAACCGACAACCGTTCCCAGGGCCCCCAAACCTTTGTCCGTCAGCACTTCCCCGATGACCATACCGCCGACTTGCCCGCCGGCCCTCGCAGTCGCGGCATCGATATCGCCGCTGCGTTCAATCTCCTTGAGCTTCTTGTCAATGGCCCCGCCCAGGGCAACGGTGGCCTTGATGATCCCGTCAAAGTTCGCGTTCTCTCCGACGGTGGTCAGCATGCTGTTGAGCTTGTCAAAGGAATCGGTCTCGACATCAAACCCGAGGTTGGTCAGATGCATCTCGATGGTCAGGTCAATGGCCCCCGCGCCCAGCACGGCCAGGTCTTTGACCGCCGAACCGATGCCCTCCACCAGGCCGATGCCGAAATTCACGCTCTTTTTCAGGGCCACATCCGGCCGAAGATTGTGCGCCGCTTCCTCGGCCAGCGATTCGGCAAACAGCCGCGCGAACGATTTGTCCTCACCTCTGGTCTTCGACCCCTCCGTGTACCTTTCTGTTGAATTCTGGATATTGGCGGCGATGTCCTCGGGGAGCTGATACCCGTTCTTCATGGCGTCCAGCTTTTCCGTGATGCCGTCCCGGTTGCCCTTGAGCTGTTCAAGCTTGCTCCTTAAATTATCCAGTTCAACGACGTGCTCGCTGCCGTCCGCGCGGACGCTCGTGCCGATCTTCCCTTCCTTCCACTGCTGTTCCAGCTCAGCGATCCGCCGCTCGGTCGCCGCGATCTCGTTATCGATGATCTTGCCGTACTCGTCGAGCTTGGAGACAAGGCCGGCATCGTCGATGGGGCCGACCCCGTCGTCAAAGTTGTCATGATGGCCGGTCTGGTACATCCGCTCTTCGACGTTTTTCAGGCGGGACTCATAGTTCTTGTCCCAATCCTCCTTGCCGCGCTTCATGTTGTCGAGCTCTTCCTGAAGCCGTTCGGCGGTCTCGTCGTCGCCCCGGGCCTTGGCCGCGGCGATCTCGTCCTCCATCTGCTTGAACTTCTCTTCAAAGGCCCTGTTGCGCTCGTCGCGGCTCGCCTTGATATGCTCGCGCTCCTCCCAGAGAGAGTAAAATTCATCGATACGATTGGCCTCTTCCTGGCGTCGGGCCCGCTCATCGACCGCGTATAATTTCTTCAGGTATGTTTTTCTGAGCTTCTCGAGTTCCTCATTGGCCTGCCGCTGCGCTTCCTGCAACTGCTTGTTCAATTGATCGCGCAGCCATTTTTTGTGCTTGAGCTGGGCTTCGAGCTTCTTGATGGCTTCATCGGCGTGGCGTTCCTGGGTGGCCCCGGATTCCTTGGCATCCTTATGGTGCTGGATCTCGCGCTCAATCAGACCGATCTCCCTGTCTAAGCGGTCGACGTGTTCTCTTCGGCCGCCGAGCTGTTCCTTGATCTCCCGGGCGCGCTGGTTGAGCTGATCGATGGCGTCCTTAAGCTCCTTGAGCCGGATCTTGCGCATCTCCTCCGCGGGATCAGGCCAGCGGGTGCGCGTGGCGTCGCGTTGGCGCTGCGCTTCCGCCTGGCGCTGTTCCTCCTCCAGCGCCTTGCGCTGGCGCTCCAGCTCTTCGAGCTCTTCCTGCCTTAACCGTTCCTGAAGGTCCGCAAGTTCTTTCTCATAGGCTTCCTTCTGCCTCGCGGCCTCGGCTTTGGTCCCGTCGCCTTCGCGCGGGTCGGATATGATCTCCTCACGGTCCTCAATGATCTCTTCGGTCTGCCTGATCCGGGTCTTTAAGGACTGGATCTCGGCGTTGTCCGGAGGCGAAGGAGGATTGCCTTCGGTCACTTCCGGCTTATTGACCTTCGGTTTGTCCGGCTGTTCGGGCGGATCGGTCTTGGGCTGTTGCGGCCTTTCCTGCGTGCCATCCTGTTGCTGCGGCTGGGCTTCCTGGCCTTCAGGTTCTTTCTCGCCGCCGGCCACCTGGCCGCCGCCACCGCCCGGCTGTTCCGGCGTTCCCGTCGGCGGATTGGGCTTCTGCCCGTCTGGGCCACCGCCTTCATCGCCGCCACTGGAAGTGGTGTCGCCGCCCTCTTTCCCGCCATCGGCCGGCTGACCGCCGCCCGCCTGAGCGCCGCCCGGCTGGCCTCCGCCCGGCGGACCTCCGGCCGGCGGACCTCCGGCCGGCGGAGCCGGCGGTTTGCCTCCGACCTTCTTGTTGACTTCTTCGCATTTTCCCGGATCCGGGCAGTTTTTCTTGCAATCGGCTTCCCAGTCATAACCCCAGCCGAGCTCCTCGCACGTCGGAGGAGGAGGAGGGGTCTTGCATTCATAGCAATGAACCCACTCCAGCGTGCCGTCCCATTCGAATTCCTGATATTTGCCTTTAAAAACACACGTGCCGTTCCAGCAGCCCAGCTTGCAATTTGTGTAAGTCATCCCGCCGCCGGCTTTTTGCCAGCACATATCCGGACGTTGTTTGCAATTCGTGCATTGCAGAGGTTCTAAATTGGGGCCGGTCGCTCCAAACGGCGAGCAGTAAAGCATGGGGTCGGAGTGACAGATGCCGCCGGGCTGGCACCAGGGATGGTCGGCCGGCCAGGCGGGCGGGGTGAGATCATAGCAGGTATCCGGAGACCCGGATGGGCATTCGTAGCAGTCGCTGCCATCCGAGCCTTTCTTCTTCCAGCGGCAGACGGTGCGGCAACTTTTTGCGCAGTTTTGAAGCGTATCAAGACCCTGGACCTCTTCATCCTCGGTGCAGGCGTTGCTCTCCCCACCTTCAGGGGCCATTTCGATGCCGCCGCGGCCGCCCAGATCATCGCCCACCTTGGCCTTGCGGAAGTAATCCTCTGTCTCTTTTAAATTGGCCTTGGTGCTCTCAAGATCTTTCAGGACCTTCTCTAAATAGGCCTTGGCTTCAGTGATATATTTACGGACATCATCAATCTGCTTTAATTCGCTCTTCTGGATATAATCTTTAAGATCTTTTAAATAGTCCTTCTGATCTTTGAAAACAGCGGGGTCCTGCGACAGCTCCCCGGGGAAATAATCGTAAGGGTTCTGTTTCTCCAGGGTTTGGGCGAGCAGCTGATGCTGCTTGGTGGCCGCGTCGATCTGGCTCATCAGTTCATCGCAGAACTTCATGGCCGCGTTGCCGTCCTTGGCCATGTGGTCGACCGCGGCCAAAAGGCCGTCCAGGTCCTGGATCTGCGATTCAACTTTGTTGATCATGCCGCCGACAGCCTTCCCCATACCGGCGACACGCTCGGCCATGGCGTCAGAGGCGGCATTAAAACCAGAGGCGATTTCGGGGGTTATGGATTCGTACTGGTCAAGGCCGGCGTAATTCTGGTCGAGAGTTTTATATAGCGTATCGATTTCATTGTACATCGCATCGATATCGCCGTACGCCTGGTCCACGGGAGCGTAAACGCCGTCCACCGCGTCCAGCATGGCATTGACCCTGTCCGCCGGGACAACGTTACTCAATTCCTCGGCCCGTTGAACGTCCTCAATGATCGTCCCGGCCAGGCCGTTCATTTTGTCAAACAAAAGGACCTGGTCGTCCGCTTCCTGGGGAGCAAAATCGTTTAAACCGCCCGGCCGGAAGGATGGTTCGTGCGCGATCTGCTTAAACCCGCCGTAAGGGTCAAAACTCCTGAGCATGGCAGGCTGGTTCCATTCGCTCCAGGGCGTTTCCGCAGTTTCATCAATGCCGCTTTTGAATGAAGGGGCAGGGCTTTCCCCCTGTCCCGCAAATTGGAGACCGCGGCCGGTTTCGATCCCCGCACCGGTCCCTCCCAAATCGCCTCCCCGGGAAGGGCCGATCTGGCGGCCTTTCAGGACGGCAGACTCACCAGAAACCTCTTGAATGGCCGAGCCCTTGATGATTTTTTCAGCATGGATGGACGAGACAAAAGAAAAACTCAGGAGGACAAAAGTAAAAACGAATGGAAACGCTTTGATGGAGGGAACGGCATTCCGCGATGCGGCAGGCCGAAAATGATGTTTCAATTCTTTATAAAGAAAATTCTTCATCTGGCGGCAAAGAAAAACGGACTGTCAAAAGGGTGATCCATCGAGCGTGAAAGAATGGGTAAATTTTTCTTTAGAGAAGAAACAGCTTGGGAGGAAAGGCTTTTCAACAGAGTCGTCATCTTAAGGGTTGAAAGCTGAAAAATCACCTTTTTAAAATATAGCAAAACATGAAAAAGGTCAACAAAATTATCTGAATCAGGATAGGAGACTTATTTTACAAAAAAATATTCTCACGCCATCTGCGACAAACGCCGCAGGACAGCCATAGCTGAGTCTATGAAACTGTCATACTCCTGCTCTTCCTTAAAATGCCTGGGAACGGACAGTTTCATCTCATTCTTGATCTCCAGGCTGGGATAAAAGTCCTTGGCCAGCAACAATGTATGCTGGATTTCGCTGGTCAGGAAGTTGCGGACCATATGGGGGTCCGAGCCCTGGATGATGAACTCCTGGTCAAACGCGGGATGCCCGAGCTGAATATCCTGCAAACCTAAAACTTTGACGGCCTTGTGCAAAACACTTTCGCGGTAAACATGGATTTTATAACCCTTCGGAATGGGAAAACGAAAAAACGCGTGCGTTCTTGGAGGTGAGTACCGGCTGCCGGCGGTCAGGTGGATCCGGATCTCGCCCCCCTGATCAGGGATCAAAATTTCAGGATACGAGAACAGCGTCGCCGGCTTGACCCGCCCGCCGCGTTTCGCGGCCTGGGCCTGCATCCACCGAAAATGCCGCTGCGTCTGCCTCCGGTGATAGAGAACCGCCGCCAGTATGATCACGACGAAAAGGGCGACCTGGGCCGCCAGCATCATCGTGATCTGGTCCGAAAGATTGTCCATGCGGCCCTCCTACCTTCGTCTCCGGCGGAAAAATCCTTTCCGGCGGCGCGGGGCCCTCGCCACGGCGGCGGGCTTCTTCTCCGGGGCCAAAAGCTCCTGCCGGTAAAGCGCGATCCCCTCAAAATCCACAAACCCCCTTTGGGGGGAAACCTTGACAAGCTTCACCCGCACCTTGTCCCCCACGTCCATCCCGTCGAACCGGCGCACCACCATGCCTTCGGCCGGCGGGTCCAGCAGCCGGACAAAAGTTCCCTTCTCGGTCGCCCCGGTGACGATGGCCTCAAACACCTCCCCGACCCGCGGCTCCAGCAGGACGGCGGACGCGATCTTGTGAATGAACCGTTCCACTTTTTTAGCGGCTTGGTCCCGGTCCGTGCACCAGGACGCGATGTCTTTCAATTCCGTTTTCGTGTACGGCAGCGGTTTTTTCAAGAGGACGCATTTGAGGATCCTCTGGACGATCAAATCCACATACCGCCGGTTGGGCGCAGTGGAATGGGCGTAATCCTCGACAGCCAGCCCGAAATGACCCTCGGACTTCTCCTGCGGATACGTGAAGTCGTACTCCGCCTTGCCGATAAGCTTGATGACGGTCAGCGACAGGTCCGGAAACTGCGCCGGATGGATCTGCCGTTCGCGCTCCAGAAAATCGGCCAGCGCCTTCGGGTCGGGATCGCGCGGCAGTTTCACGCCCAGGGCCAGTGCGACCTCTCGGATCTTGGGCCAGCGTTCCGGCTCGCGGACGACCCGCTGGATCAGCGGATAACCATGCTGCTTGATGAACGTGGCCATGACCCCGTTGGCCGCGACCATAAAATTCTCGATCAAATGATGGGCCCGGTTATCGTGCCGTTCCTTGAGCCCCAGGACCTTGCCGTTCTTGATGACCGGAACAACTTCAATGGTCTCGAACTCCATGGCGCCTTTGGCCTTGCGCAATTCCTGCAGGCGTTGGGACGCCCGGTCCTGGAGGCGGACCTGCGCGGCCAGCGCCGGGATCCGGACGATACTCTCCGGCAGAGGCCCCTTACCCTCGAGCCAATCCCCGACGGTCTCATAAACAAGCTTGGCGTGATTATGGACGAGCGCCCGGTAAACTTTCCCGCCGTGGACCCCGCCGTTGCGGTCGACGGCAAAATCCATGACAACCGCCAGCCGGTCCTGGCCGGGATTCAAGGACGTCAGGTCCGTGGACAGCCGTTCCGGCAACATCGGGAACGTCTGCACGGCCGCGTAAACAGAGACACCGTTCTTGGCGGCATGGCGGTCCACTTCGGAATTCCGGCGGACATAATGGTCGACATCGGCAATGGCCACCCGGACCCGGATCTCGTCATGCGGCAGAGACTCGCAAAAAGCGAGCTGGTCAAGGTCCAGAGAGTCTTCATTGTCGATCGAAGACCACAAGAGCTTGCGCAAATCCTGGATCCCCGGCTCCCGCGCAGAGGCCACCGTGTCAACGAGGTTCTTGGCCTCGCGGTGCACACCCGACGGAAATTTCCACAGAAACCCGTACTTCGACATGGTCTCGTGGGCCGCGGCATACAAATCAACGGAACGATGGGGTCTCATAATTGACCTGCACAGACGCATTCGCTTCTGGTGAATGCCGACCATTTGAAATCCGATTCCAGATACCCGTTCACCGTGCAGTCCTGACGGCACTGCTGGGCCTTTTCCTCAAACTGCTGGTTCCGGATCACCGAGAACCAGATCAAATACCCGATGACCGGCGCGATCAACACAAAAAGGATGACCGTTTGCAGCGAACCCTTTGTACGATGTTTTTTCATAGAGCCTCCACTCATTCGGTCAGTGACTTACGTTCACTAACGTTCCGTAAGTCACGACCTCATTAGAATTATTGTCGTTTTTGCAGGACGCGGATCAAGATGTATATCCCCACAGCCACCGCCAAGGTGATGATCAGCGTCCAGGAATCATGCAAACCGGGATTTTGGGAACCCATTGTTCTTCTCCCTTGCTTTAAACGCGCTTCAAAACCTCACGGTAACGGAAACAATCCATCGTATGGTCGTTCACCATGCCCGTGGCCTGCATGTGGGCGTAAATGACCGTCGGGCCGAGAAATTTGAAGCCGCGCGATTTCAAATCTTTCGCCAGGGCCTCCGCTTCAGGGGTGACCGCCGGGAGCTCTTTCAGGGACTTCCAGCGGTTGACGATCGGCTTGCCGTTGACAAAACCCCAGATGTATTTGGAAAACGTCCCGAATTCCTTCTGCACCTCCAGGAACCGCCTGGCGTTGTTGATCGCGGCCTCGATCTTGGCGCGGTTGCGGATGATGCCGGCGTTCCCCAAAAGCTTCTCAACGTCCTTGGCCGTGAACTTCGCGACCCTGACCGGGTCGAACCCGGCAAAGGCCTTGCGGTAATTTTCCCTCTTATAGAGGACCGTGCGCCAGCTCAGCCCCGCCTGCGCGGATTCCAGGACCAGGAACTCGAAAATTTTCCTGTCATCGAGCACCGGGACGCCCCATTCATCGTCATGGTAACGGATGTAAAGCTCGTCCCCGACGGCCGGCCAGGCGCATCGGGATTTCTGCGCGGGATCACTTTTTCTTCGCGGCACGGGGCTTCCTCTCTTTCAGATAATCTGCAATGACCTTATTATGGTCAAACGCGTATTTCAGCCTGCGCAAATCCCTGTAAGGGACGATCTTCAACCCCTTGGCGTCGTCGCCGAACTGCGGCTTGCCCTTGCCTTTGGCGATGAAAACCGTGCTGACCGTATGAAACCGGGGATCGCGGGAAGGGTCGGAATAAACGCGGAACTGCCGCAGGCCGGCCAGATCCATATTTGTTTCCTCCTTGGCCTCGCGGGCCGCGGCCTTTTCCATGCTCTCGCCGTAATCCACGAACCCGCCGGGCAGGGCCCAGCCGTAAGGCGGGTTGGAGCGTTCGATCAGGATGATGCCTTCGGCAAGCTCGATGATGATGTCCACCGTCACATACGGTCCGATCCCCAGGTCTTCCTGGATGTGGCGGACATAACCGTTGACCTGCTGGTCAAAAACCTCAAACGTTTCCAGGTCATAAAGACACAGGACAATTTCCTGAAGAGAGCTTTTCGCGAAACGCCCGAATTTGAGAAACTCCTGGGCCATGATCTTGGCCGCGCCGATAGCCGGAAACCCGCCCGTGCCGATGCCCAACGCCGGCAGAGCCACGGAGCGAACCCCAAGCTCCGCCGCGCATTTTAACGCGCCGGCTGTAGCCTGGCGGACGGTCTGTTCATCCGATTTCAAATTTCTGTTCACCGTGGCGGCATGGATCACGTATTGGGCCTTAAGCTCTCCGCCGCCGGTCCAGACGGCCTGGCCCGGTTTGACCGGCCCTTTCAGAAGGGCCGTGGCCTCGATCGAATCCCCGCCCTTTTTCTTGATGACTCCGGCCAGCCCCGCGGACATCGTCAGGTCGCAATTCGCCGGATTTACGATGGCATCCACGTCCAAATCCGTGATGTCACCCTTCAAAACTTTCAGCTCGATATTCTTGATACGCATGTCGTTCCTTACGCTTTCTTCGCTTTCGGCCCGTTCTGCGCGATGCCCCTGGCCGCCGCCAGGGCGTCCTCGCGCGTGGCGACCTTTCCCGTGGCCTGCATTTCTTCAATCTCTTTGAGGATCTTTCCAAACAGCGGCGACGGCGTCAGCTTCAGTGCCTTGATCAAATCATGTCCGTCGATGAGCCGCACCAGCGGTTTGGCCTTTTTGATCTCAAAATACCGCCGGGTCAGCCCCAGGCAAATTTTCTCGTGGTGTCTCTGGTCGGCTTCGCTCGTCAAGGGCCCGCGGGTGGACCGCTGGTCGGCCAGCGACATCAACAGAACGCTGACCGCTTCGTCCTTCGTGTCACGAAAAAACCGGAACACGGATCTTTCGCTGGGCTGCTTGAAATTCGACAGGTAACCGGGCCGCAAATGCCACTGGATGATGTCCTCCAAAACATACCGCTCGCGAGTGGAGAGCTTGAGCGCCTTGGCCATGGGCCGCGCGATATTCCGCCCGACGTGTTCATGGCCGTGGAAAGAAATCCGGTCCACCTCTTTTTTGCGCGTTTCCGGCTTGCCGATGTCGTGCAGCAGGGCGGCCAGTTTCACAAGGGCGTAGCGCGGACGCGGGCCGGCAAGGCATTCGCCCATGTAGGCCGTGACATCCGGGTCATCCTTCATTTGCTCCAGGACGCCCTCGAACTGGCGGACGGTCTCCAGCGAATGCGGCCAGACATCGAGATGATGGTATCCGCCCTGATGAACGCCGTACATAACCGTGATCTGCGGCAGGATTTCGGACAAGAGGCCGCACGCGTCCATCGCTTTGAGGGTCTCGGCGGCGCGCGGCGAGGCCAGGATCTTGAAAAGCTCGTCCCGCACGCGTTCAAACGAAACCCGGCGGATCAGCTTGACGTCCTTCTTGATCTGCGCGAGCGTCTTTTTTTCAATTTTGAAACCCAGAACCGCGCGGTGGCTGTAGGCCCGCAGCAGTCGCAGGGGATCTTCGCGGAAGGTGCGGACGGAATTCATGCGCACCGACCTGGCCTTCAGATCTTTAAGCCCGCCGCGATGGTCCTTCAAAATTTCGTTTAGTTCCGCTCCTGGCTCCACATCCTTGATGTCCACACACAGGGTATTGATCGTGAAATCTCGGTGCAGGAGGTCCTTAGGGAGCGACGGGGCGCGAAAATCCGCGAAATCGTACGTCTGCGGCCCCCCCGGCCCTTTCTTCACGACGCGGCCGCAGCCGTGCTCCGCGTCCAGCAGGACAAAAGCGCCCTGAATTTTCTTGGCGAAAGCGCGGGCAAAGGCGACGGCGTTTTTCTCAACGGCGAAATCAAAATCCAGGCAGGGGCGTTTCAAGAAATGGTCGCGGAGAAAACCGCCGACAAGATAGACGCGTATTTCTTTCTGGCGGGAGATGTCCTGGATGATTTTCAGATACGGATGTTCTTCAGGAAAGGGCATGGGAGGAGTGGCTATGCGTCAGAGAGCAGATGTCAGAAGTGAGCAGGAGCAACGGTTGCCCTTCTGACAGCGAACATCTGACATCTGACTTCTCACTTCTGACTGTCTCAGTGTCCTTCAAAGATCACGGCTTTTTTAAGGACTTCTTCCTCGACAAAGATCGGCGCGTGGGCCCTCACCGCCATGGCCACGCCGTCCGACGGGCGGGAATCGATCTCGCGGATTTGACCGTCGGCGGCCTTGAGGACCAGCTTGGCGTGGAACGTGCTTTCCACCAGCTTGTCGATCACGAGCTTTTCCAATTTTGCGCCGAGCCCCTGGATAACCGCCTGCAAAAGGTCGTGCGTGAGAGGACGCGGCACTTCCATGTTGGACAGCTTCATCTTGATGCTGGAGGCCTCCAGGAACCCGATCACGATCGGAAACTGGCGCTTCCCGTCTTTCTCCTTGAGGACGATGATCTGGTCCTGGCGCTTTTCATCGATGATGATCTTGCTCAACTCGACCTGGACCAGCATGTGTTCGATCTTTTCCGGTTGGTTCATTCTTTGCGCTCCGCCTTGTCTTTCTCAAGGATGACCTTGAGCTCTTTCATGAACTGGTTGACGTCGCGGAATTGCCTGTACACGGACGCGAACCGCACGTAAGCCACCTCGTCCAGCTGGACGAGTTTCTCCATCAGCATCTCGCCGATGGCCGAGGAGTTGACCTCACGGTCATAACGCTTCTGGATCGAACGCTCGATCTCGTTAGTGACCTCATCGATCTTGTCCACGCTGACCGGGCGTTTCTCGCAGGCCTTGACCAGCCCTGAGATGATCTTGGTCCTGTCGAACGGCTGGCGCCGGCCGTCCTTTTTGACGACCATCAGCGGCACCTGCTCGACGTATTCATAAGTCGTGAACCTCTTCTCGCACTTCAGGCACTCTCTCCGGCGGCGGATGGAGCTCCCGTCGGTGTTCATGCGCGAGTCGATGACCTTGGTATCCTGATATCCGCAAGCTGGACACTTCATAGGCAAAAATCCAAAATCCCAATCCCGAAATCCGAAACTTTTGAATTTGTTTCTAATGTCATGTTTTTACATGTTTGGGTAAATAGGAAACTTCTTCGTCAACTTCAGCACGTCTTCCCGGACCTTGACCAGCGCCGGCAGCTCGTCTCTGTGTTTGATGGCCTCTTCGATCAGCCGCGCGACCTCTTCCATGTCTTTTTCTCTCATGCCGCGGGTGGTCAGAGCCGGAGTCCCGATGCGGATACCGCTGGTGACCATCGGGCTCTCCGGGTCAAAGGGGATCAGGTTTTTGTTGACGGTGATGTGGACCTTGTCCAGGACCGCCGAGGCGTCTTTGCCGGTGATCCGCTTGGGGCGCAGGTCCACCATGAACAAATGGTTGTCCGTGCCTCCGGCCACGATCCGGTAACCGAGTTTGATCATGGCCGAAGCAAAGGCCTGGGCGTTCCTCACGATCTGGTGCTGATAAAGCTTGAATTCGTCCGTCATGGCTTCTTTGAGCATAACGGCCTTGGCCGCGATCACGTGCATCAGGGGCCCGCCCTGGATGCCGGGGAAAATGTTGGAATCGATCTTCTTGCCGAACTCCTCGCGGCACAGGATCATCCCCCCGCGGGGGCCGCGCAGGGTCTTGTGCGTGGTCGTGGTCACGAATTCGGCGTAAGGCACCGGATTGGGATGTTCGCCGGCGGCCACCAGCCCGGCGATGTGGGCCATGTCCACGAACAGATACGCGCCAACGGAATCGCAGATCTCCCGGAATTTTTTGAAATCAATGGTCCTGGAATACGCCGAGGCGCCAGCCAGGATCATCTTTGGTTTATGCTCCTGGGCCAAGGCCGCGACCTCGTCGAAATCGATCATCTCGGTCTTGGGGTTGACTTTGTACGACACGATATTGTACATCCGGCCGGAAAAATTCATTTTATGACCGTGCGTCAGGTGCCCGCCGCAGGCCAGGTCCATGGCCAGCACCGTGTCGCCGTTGTTCAGGGCCGCCATGTAAACGGCCATGTTGGCCTGCGATCCCGAATGGGGCTGGACGTTCACGTGCTGGGCCCCGAAAATTTTCTTGGCGCGCTCGATGGCCAGGGTCTCCGGGACATCCACGTACTCGCACCCGCCGTACCAGCGTTTGCCCGGATACCCTTCGGCGTATTTGTTGGTCATGACGCTGCCCTGGGCCTCCAGCACCGCACGGGACACGATGTTCTCCGACGCGATCAACTCCAGGTTGTTCTGCTGGCGCCGGAGCTCGTTCTGAATGGCTTCATAAACCTCGATATCTGTTTTCTTCAAGTGTTCCATCATCCCCCTCTTTTCTACGGCCGCTGTCATGGTCAAAGGATTCATCATTTCCCCAGCCTATGCCTTGAATTCCTTTTTTTCAATCTCTTTGATCTGTTTCACGCGGCGCAGATGCCGGCCGCCTTCAAATTCACTGGAAAGCCAGGTCGTCACGATCCCGGGGATCCTGTCCTGCGGCGTGAACCGGGCCCCCAGGACCAGGATGTTCGAATTATTATGCTGGCGGGAAAAGGCCGCAGCTTCTTCAGTATAACACAGCGCCGCGTACGCGCCGCGAACCTTGTTGGCCGCGATCGAATGCCCGATGCCGGTCATGCAGACCAGGATGCCGCGGCTGCCCTTCGATCTCGCCACTTCCCGGGCCAGTTTGTACGAAATCTCCGGATAATCGCACATCTCCTCGCCATACGAACCGACGTCCACCACCTGATGCTTCAACTGCTTCAGCAGTCCGGTGATTTCCGCCTTCAAATGAAAGCCCCTGTGATCAGCCCCGATAAAAACTTTCATAGTTCTCCTCAATGAGCGCATGAGTTGCGGAGTCCCGCAAAGCGGGACGACGACAACTCATCTGCGCGAATTGATCCCGCCGTCTCCCCGCCTCGGGCGGGGTGGCGGGATTTCCACTGTACCCTTCGCTGCTTCTTTATTCCATAACTCCTGCGCTCATTACAACAACGTCAACAGCTTCTTGATGGAATCCTTGATGACCAGCAGGCATTCCTCGTAGGCCTCCGCCGGCTTGCCGATGGGGTCCGGGATGTCAATGTCCATGACATTGAGCGGCTCACTGGCGAACTCCCGCAAGAGATACACCCGGCTTTCCACCTCGGGGACACGTTCCAAGACCTGCTGGCGATGCGCCTTAGTCATGACCAGGATCAGGTCCGACTTTTTGATGATGATCGTGTTGAGCGGCCGCGACTGGTGCATCCCGGCGCCGATGCCTTCCTTGCGCAGGACGGTCAGTGTCTCGGCGCTGGCCGACGACATTAAAAATACGCTGGTCCCGGCGGACAACACTTCGATATCTTTTGCAGGACGGTACGGATCCGCCTGGAGCATGTGCTTGAGCAGGTATTCCGCCATGACCGACCGGCAGCTGTTGCCCGTGCAGACAAACAGCACGGTCTTGCGGCGCGTGATCTTGTCGACATCCTCCTGCGTGATCGCGCCCTGGCGGGTCACCGTCGGTTTCGGCTGGGTGAAATCCACGATCGACGACGACAAGCCCAGCGTCGCCGGCCCGCCGTCGATGGCGATATCGACCAGCCCGTCCAGGTCCCGCAGGGCCTCTTCGCAGGTCGACGGCGCCGGCTTGCCTTCGAAATTCGCCGACGGCGCGGCCACAGTGCACTGCGATTCCTGGACCAGCAGCAAGGCGATATTGTTTTGCGGCATCCGGATGCCGATCGTCTGCCCCTCATGCCGGGCCGGGACGATGATGGTCAGCGGGCCGGGCCAGCAGGCGTCGATCAGCTTGAAAACAACCGGGTCGTTCGTGGTGGAATAATTCGAGAGCAGCCCCTTTTGCGCGATCAGCACGGAGAACGGCTTGTCATCCGTGCGTTTCTTGACCTCCCGCAGACGGGCCATGGCCTTGGGATTGTTGAAGTCCGCGGCGATCCCGTAGACCGTTTCCGTCGGAAAAATGACCAGGCCGCCCTGGCGGATGACCTTCGCGCACTGGGCGACCTTGTCCAGTTCCGGAAATTCCGGATCCACTTTGATGATCTTTGTCTTCAAGCCGGCAGCCCCGTTAACAGAGAACTCACCACGAAAGCTTTGTCCCCAGGATCTTCTTGCGGTTCTCTTCCCGGTAATCCTCGAGCTTGCGTTCGATCACCTTGTCGGACAGCGCCAGGATGCGCAGGGCCAAAAGCGCGGCGTTCTTCGCCCCCGGCTTGCCGATCGCCACCCCGCCGACCGGGACCCCGGGCGGCATCTGGACCGTGGACAGCAAAGCGTCAAGCCCGTTCAGCCCCATAGAATCCATCGGCACACCGATGACCGGCCGGGTGGTGTGCGCGGCCACGACCCCCGCGAGAGCCGCCGACCCGCCAGCCCCGCAGATTGCGACCTGAATCCCCACCTTTGGAAATTGCTCCACATATTCCACCGTTTCTTTGGGCGTCCGGTGGGCGGACAGGACCCTCATCTCGCACCCAACCCCAAACTGCTGAAGGATCTTGGCGGCTTCGCCCATCACCGGGGCGTCCGATTCGCTTCCCATCATGATGGCAACTTTGACGTCACTCATGGCTGATCCTCCCTTTCATGCAGCCCCGGCTGCCCACTTACGGGGCAAGACGCCTGGGCGAACGGGTTCCGGCATTGATTTACGTCCGTAAGTCAAGCCGTCATTAGGCGTGGACTTTCTTCAGAGCCCTGGCCCCGATATCCCGACGAAAAAAGCAATGGTCAAAACGGATCTTCTCAACGGCCGCGTAGCTGTTCTTGATCGCGTCCTCGATGCCGTTCCCCAGGGCGGTCACCCCCAGCACGCGGCCGCCGGCGGTCACGACATCTTCGCCGGACTTCATGGTCCCGGCGTGAAAAACCATCGCATCCGGCTGCGCGGCCGCGTCCTGCAGCCCGGAAATCTTTTTCCCCGTCTCATATTTGCCGGGATATCCGCCGGAACACATCACCACGCACACGCACGCCCGCGGGTCCCACTCCAATGCCATCTCGTGCAAACGTCCTTCGCAGGCCGCCAGCATCACCTCGACCAGGTCGGTCTTCAGCCGCGGCAGGATGGCCTGGGTTTCGGGGTCGCCGAACCGGGTGTTGAACTCCAGGACCTTGGGGCCGCTGGAAGTCAGCATGAGCCCCGCGTAAAGGACCCCCTTGAACGGATGCCCGTCCTTGGCCATGCCGCGCACCGTCGGCTCAATGACCCGGGCGTCGATCAGCTTCATCATGTCCGAGGTCACCGCCGGGGCCGGGGAATACGCGCCCATCCCGCCGGTGTTGGGCCCCCGGTCGTCGTCAAAAATCCTCTTATGGTCCTGGGCCGCGGCCAGGATCACATAGCGCTCGCCGTCACAGATCGCCAGGACCGAGGCCTCCTCCCCGTCGAGGAACTCCTCGGCCACGATGCGGTTGCCCGCCCCCTGGAACACCTTGTCCTCCATGATCTGTTTGACCGCGTCCTTGGCTTCCTGCCGGGAATGGCAGATCATCACGCCCTTGCCGGCCGCGAGCCCTTCGGCCTTGATGACCAGAGGATAGTCGGCCTGCTCCACGAAGCTGAGCGCGTCCTGGCTTTTATCAAAAATCTTGTAACCAGCCGTCGGGATGTTCCGGCGGTGCAAAAACTCCTTAGTGAAGACCTTGCTCCCTTCCAGCTGGGCCGCGGCCTGGGAAGGCCCGAAGATCTTGAGGCCCTCTTTTTCAAACAGGTCCACGATCCCCGCGACCAGCGGGACCTCGGGGCCGACAACGGTCAGGTCGATCTTTTTCCCTTTGGCGAATTTCAGCAGGCCGTGGATGTCTTCGGCCTTGATCTCCGCGCATTGGGCCAGCTCGGCGATCCCGGCGTTGCCCGGGGCGCAATAGAGGTCCTTGACAAGCGGGCTCTGCCTGATCTTCCAGGCCAGCGCGTGCTCCCGTCCGCCGGAGCCGATCAACAGGATTCTCAACTTTTCCATAAAACTCCGATTCGATCCTGGATTTTCAATTTCCAGGATTCCCGTTACCCGCCAAAGATGATTTTCCGTTTCGGATCATCCACCACTTCCCCGATCCGGTACGAAACCGCGCCCAATCCGTTCAAATACGAGCGCACCGGCACGGCGTCCTCGGGCTTCACGACCAGGATCATCCCGATGCCCATGTTGAACGTGCGGAACATCTCGGAAGTGTCTATTCTACCCTTTTTCTGGATCTTTTGAAATATCTTTGGGACAGGCCAGCTGTTTTTGTCGATCAAAAAACATTTTCCCGGCTGCAGGATCTTGGTCATCTTCTCATAAAACGCGCCGCCGGTGACGTGGGCAAGGCCCTTGACCGTAAATTTCTCGAGCACGGCCAGGACTTCCTTGACGTAAATCCGGGTCGGCGCCAGGAGCTCTTTGCCCAGCGCCTTTTGTTCCTTGGGCGAAAAAACCTTGCGCGCCAGCGAATAACCGTTGGAATGCAGGCCGGTGGACGCCAGCCCGATGACCTGGTCCCCGGTTTCGATCGAGGAACCGTCGATGATCCTGGATTTGTCCACGACCCCGACCGCGAATCCGGCCAAGTCATAATCTTCCCTTTTATACATCCCGGGCATTTCGGCCGTTTCCCCGCCGATCAAACTGCATCCCGCCTGGCGGCAGCCCTCGATGATCCCCTTCATGACATCCTGCAAAACTTTCGGCTCAAGCTTGCCGCAGGCGATATAATCCAAAAAAAATAACGGCTTGGCGCCGACGCACAAAACGTCGTTGACATTCATGGCCACCAGGTCGATCCCCACCGTGTCGTGCCTGCCGATGGTCTTGGCCACCAGGAGCTTTGTGCCCACCCCATCCGTCGAGGACACCAGCACAGGTTCCTGATAAGCCGACTTGTCCAGCGCGAACAGCGAGCCGAACGCCGTTGTCCGGTTCAACACCGCCGGGACAAACGTGGACTTCACCATCGGCCCGATCGCCTTGACGAACACCTCGGCCTTGCCGATGTCCACTCCGCTGGTCTTGTAGGTCGCGCGCTTTTTCATGTTATGCTCCCGAAGCCCCGATGGGCTGTTCGCTCAAAAATCTTTCCCTCACGTACCTCACGCCGTTTTCAAAGATCTTCGCGCCGTGGCCGAAGCGGCCTTTTTTTTCCAGCCGGGTCCAGAACGGATGCTGGGTGAACAAAAAGTGGCGTTCCGGATGCGGCATCAGGCCCAGGATCCGGCCCGTGGGATCGGTGATCCCGGCGATGTCGTCCATGGAGCCGTTGGGATTATCAGGATACTGCGGACGCCCGCCGCCAGCCGAACAATACCGGAAAACGATCTGGCCGTTCTCCTCCCATTTTTTGAGCAGCGCCGTATCTTCAACGAAGAATTTTCCTTCCCCGTGCGCCACGGGCAGATAGATGATCTCCCCCAGCCCCTCGGTCCACACACAGCGGCCGCCGGATTTCAGGCGCACCCAGCGGTCTTCGAATTTGCCGGAATCATTGTTGGTCAATGTAGCGGCCTGGATTTTCCCGGGGCCGCACAGGGACAGATCCGGCAGGATCCCGGCCTTGACCAGGACCTGAAACCCGTTGCAGATGCCGATGATCAACTTGCCGTCGGCCATGAACTTTTTGACCTGCTCGCCCAGCAAAATGCGCAGTTCGTTGGCCACGATCCGGCCCGAGGCGATGTCGTCCCCGTAGGAAAATCCGCCCGGCAAGGCAAGGATATGATAATCGCCCAGGGCCGTTTCGCCGCGAAGGAGCTGATTGATGTGCACCAGGTCCGCCTGGGCGCCGCAGCTGCGGAAGGCAAATTGCGTTTCCATGTCGCAGTTGACGCCCGCGGTCCTCAGGACCAGGACTTTAGCCTTTTCGGCCATTGTTCTTCCTTTTGCCGTAAAAATTGCGGATGATGTGCAGGACGTGCTCGGGCTTGTCCACCACTTCCAACAGATCCATATCTTCCGGGCTGATGTTGCCGGCCTTGACCAGGGAATTTCTCAGCCAGTCCACCATGCCCTTCCAATACGCGCTGCCGAAAAGCACGACCGGGAACTTTTCGATGCGCCGCGTCTGGATCAGGGTCAGGCTTTCGAACAGCTCATCCATGGTCCCGAACCCGCCGGGAAAAATGACGAAGGCCTTGGCGTATTTCACGAACATGACCTTGCGGCAGAAAAAATAATGAAAATTGATGAGCGTGGTCGCGTATTTGTTGGGTTTCTGCTCAAACGGCAGGTCGATGTTGAGCCCGATGGACACGCCGCCGGCCTTGGTCGCGCCTTTATTGGCCGCCTCCATGATCGCCGGACCGCCGCCGGTGATGATGGCATACCCGTCCTTGGCCAAAAGTTGGGCGGTCTTTTCCGCCATTTTATACATCGGGTGCGTTTTCTTGGTCCGCGCCGAGCCGAAAATGCTCACCGCCGGGCCGATCCGGCCCAGCTCTTCGAACCCTTCCACGAACTCCGACATGATCTTGAACACCCGCCACGGGTCTTCCATCATCATGGCTTCTGCGGATTCTCTGTCGCGTTGATTCATTGGATCTCCTTGATAATTACCAGGACAGGGGCTTTTGCCACGCGTCCTTCAAATCGCCGATATGCGCGTTCACACACACCTCGCGATTGAGCCCGTGAACGATGAACTCCGGCGTCGATTCGACCCGGCCGATCATCCGGCAGGCCACACCGGCCATGGTCCGCTCAAACGCCTTCTGATGCTCCGGAGCGACCTCTGCCAAAAACCGCGTGTTCGATTCAGAAAATAAAATCTCGTCGTTGCGCTTTGTGCCCGAAGACGGGGCCTGGTCCAGGCGGACCGTCACGCCCAGCCCGCCGCTGAACGCCATCTCGGCCAGGGCCACGCCCAGGCCGCCCTCGGAACAGTCATGCGCGCTGCGCACAAGCCCTTTGCGGACGGCCCTGGAGAGCGCCTGAAAAATTTTTACGCCTGATTTAAAATTCACCTGCGGCACGCTCCCGCCCAGGAAGGACATCGTATCGTAATAGATCGAGCCGCCCATCTCGGGCATCGTTTTGCCGACGGCATAGATCAGGTTTCCGGATTTCTTAAAATCCATGGTCACGCACTTGGTGACGTCCTCAATGATCCCGATCGCGGAGATCAGGATCGTGCCCGGGATCGCGATGGACTTTTTCCCTTCCGTATACTCGTTGTACAGACTGTCCTTGCCGGAAATGAACGGCACGCCGTATCCGACCGCGGCTTTGTAGCATCCCTGCGCCGCGCGGACCAGGCTTCCCAGCCGGTCCGGTTTGTCCGGATTGCCCCAGCAAAAGTTGTCCAGGATGGCGATGCGCGACAGGTCGCCCCCGACCGAAATGACCTGGCGCACGGCCTCGTCGATGCAGGACGCCGCCATCCAGAACGGGTCGATCATACCGTAACGGATGTTGATCCCGTTGGAGATCGCCACACCCTTGACCGACCCCAGCCGCGGCGTGATCACGCTCGCGTCCGACGGGCCGTCGCAGGCGGCCCCGCACAACGGCTTGACCACGCTCCCGCCCTGGACCTCATGGTCATACTGGCGGATCACCCATTCCTTGGAGCAGACATTATAATGCGAAAGGCTGTCCAGAAGGCTTTCCGTCAGATCCGGCGGGCAGGCGAATTTAGGCTCTTTCACCTTCGGCTTGGCCCACACCGCCTGTTTGGTGATCTGCGGAATGCCCTCGTGCAGGAATTCCATGTCCAGATCGCAGACCTGGACATCGCCGAAGAACAGCTCCAGCCGTTTGTTGCCGGTGAATTCGCCGATCACCGTGGCCTCGGCGTTCTCCCCTTCAAAAATCTTCAAAAGCCGGCCGATATTCTTCGGCGGCACGGCCATGACCATGCGCTCCTGCGATTCGGAGATCCAGATCTCGGTATAAGACAATCCCTTGTATTTGAGCGGCACGGCTTCCAACTGCACCCGCGCGCCCAGTTCCTGCCCCATTTCCCCGACGGCGCTGGAAAGGCCCCCGGCCCCGCAGTCCGTGATGGCGGAATACAGATTTTCGTCGCGCGCCTGCATCAAAGCGTCGAGGACCTTCTTCTCTTCGATCGGGTTGCCGATCTGCACGGCCCCGGACGAGACGACTTCCGACTCATGGGTCAGCTCGCCCGAAGAGAACGTGGCGCCATGGATCCCGTCGCGGCCGGTGCGCCCGCCCGCCACAACCACCAGGTCGCCGGTCCGCGCGGCCTTCTTTTCCTTGCCTTTGGGGATGAGCCCGACGTTGCCGCAATACACCAGGGGGTTGGCCACGAAATGGTCGTCAAAGAGGATCGCGCCGTTGATGGTGGGGATCCCCATCTTGTTGCCGTAATCGCGCACCCCGCTCACAACGCCCTTCATCACGCGTTTCGGGTGCAGCGTCCCGGCCGGCACGCGCCCGGCGTCGTAATCCGGCGGGGCGAAACAAAAAATGTCCGTGTTGCAGACCGGCTTGGCGCCCAGCCCCGTGCCCAGGGTGTCGCGGATAACACCGCCCACGCCCGTGTTGGCCCCGCCGAACGGCTCCAGAGCCGACGGATGGTTGTGCGTCTCGACCTTGAAGCAGACGTTCCATTCTTTGTCGAAATCAATGACCCCGGCGTTGTCGTGGAACACGGACACGCACCAGGACTTGTTGATCTGTCGGGTGGCTTTGATGATCGTGGACTTCAGCAGACTGCGGATCAGGGTCTTTTTCACCCGCCCATTCTCACGGGAACGGTACAGAATATTGCCGCGGAAGGTTTTGTGATGACAGTGTTCACTCCAGGTCTGGGCGACGGTTTCCAGCTCGCAGTCCGTCGGATTGCGGCCGATCCTGCGGAAATAATTCCGGATCGCCTTCATCTCCTCGAGATTTAAAAACAACTGGCCCTTCTGGCTCAAATCCTTGAGCTGCTTGTCGCCCGCCCGGGCCATGTCCACCAGGACCACCTTGACTTCGCTTCCGGCGGCTTGGGTCGGCAGGCCGGCCTCAGCGGACTCTTCCTGCACGACGTGCTGGATCAGCTTGTTCATGAGGACCTTGTCCGCGATCCGCTGCGCGTCCGCTTCAGAGACCTGGCCTTGCAAAAAATATTTTTTCGACGTCCGGACCGAGCGCGCGCCCTTGATCCCCAGATCCCGGATCCCTTTCAGGGTCGAGGTCTCGACAGGATCCATGACCCCGGGATTGTAAGCGATTTCCATGACGCGGACACCGGGCTGAGGGAAAAGGGACGAAACGGCATCTCCGGCGCGGTGATAGGAGGATTCCTGGGTGATTTGATCGGTGAGGAGGTCTTCGCAGACCCTGCGGATCGCGTCTTCGGCGAGGTCGCCTTCGATGGTGTAGACCTGGGCCACGCGGACCCCGGAGACAGAACTGATCCCCAAGTCGTGGATGTCCTTGAGGGTCCCCTCTCCGGGCGAATCAAAAACGCCTTCTTTGTCTTTTATCTCGGCGCGCCAGATCATAGAAAGAAAAAAACCGTAATCCGCAAGCCCGGCGGAAAAAGGCAGGCGGGAAAAACGACGATAAGACCAGAAAACAATTACTTGGTGACGCGGCTCAGGACTTCCTGGTAGGCCTCTTCGATGTTACCCAGATCCCTGCGGAAACGGTCCTTGTCGAGCTTGCGCCCGGTCCCGAATTCCCACAGCCGGCAGGTATCAGGCGAGATTTCGTCAGCCAAAATGATCTTTCCCTTGTATCTCCCGAACTCAAGCTTGAAGTCCACCAGCTGAATGTTCAAACCGGCGAAAAATTTGGACATGAGCCCGTTGATCTTGAAGGCCAGTTCTTTGATCGTCTCAACCTCCTCATCGGTGGCCAGCGCCAGGGCCCGGATGTGGTATTCGTTGATCATCGGGTCGTTGAGCTTGTCCTCTTTGAAGCAGAATTCGATGACCGGGCAGGCCAGCTTGAGGCCTTCCTCGATACCCAGTTGGCGGCACATGGAGCCGGCGGCCACGTTACGGATGATGACCTCCACCGGGACGATATGAACCCGCTTGACCAGCATCTCGCGGTCGTTGAGCACCTTCTCCAAATGCGTCGGAATGCCGTTGGCCTTGAGATACTCGAAGATCTTGGCTGAGATTTTGTTGTTGATGACGCCTTTTTGGTCGATCGTGCCCTTTTTCTGGGCATTGAACGCCGTGGCGTCGTCCTTGAAATACTGGATCAACAGATCCGGCGAATCGGTTTCATAAAGGATCTTGGCCTTGCCTTCGTAGATCTTGTTGCGTTTTTCCATGTTTCGCCCACCTGAGTTACGGGTTAAAGGTTACTTCAGCCCAACCTTCTTGAAAATCAGGTCCCGGTGACGGGTGTAGTATTTAATGTCGAAACAGGCGTCGATCTCGCTGGGCCGCAGGTGCTTCCTCACCCGGCGGTCCCGGTACAGGACGTCCTTGAAATCGGAAGTTTCCTGCCAGACCTGCATGGCACAGTGCTGGATGATCTCATAGGCCTCTTCGCGGTTGAGCCCTTTCTTCATGAGTTCCAGCAGGACGCGCTGGGAATAAATGAGCCCCCGGGTCTTGGACAAGCTCAAGACCATGTTCTTCGGGTAAACCAACAGCCCGTCGATGATGGGGATGAATTTCTGCAGCATGTAATCCAGGGCGATGGTGCTGTCCGGCAGGATCACGCGTTCCACGGACGAATGGCTGATATCGCGCTCATGCCAGAGGCAGGTGTTCTCGAAGCCGGCCATGGCGTTGGCGCGCAGAAGCCGGGACAGGCCGGAGATGCGCTCGCAGGTCACGGGATTGCGCTTGTGCGGCATGGCGGAGGACCCGATCTGGCCCTTGAAAAACGGCTCTTCCACTTCCAGGACTTCCGTCTTCTGAAGGAGGCGGATCTCCGTCGCGAACTTGTTCAACGACGCGCCGATCACGGCCAGGGTATTCAAGAACTGGCAGTGAATGTCGCGCTGGATGATCTGGGTGGCGATATTCGCCGGCTTGAGGTTCAATTTCTGGCAGACATAATCTTCGACATGAGGATCGATGTTGGCGTAGGTCCCGACCGCCCCGGAAAGCTTGCCCACGCGGATGGCCTCGCGGGCGTGCTGCATGCGTTCGAGATTGCGGATCATTTCGTCATACCAGACCGCCAGCTTCAGCCCGAACGTGATCGGTTCGGCGTGGACGCCGTGGGTGCGGGCGATACAGTTGGTGTCCTTGTACTTTTTGGCTTTTATTTTCAGGACGGCCAGAAACCTCTGGATGTCGCCGATAAGGATTTCGCTTGCCTCGACGCACTGCACCGACAGGGCGGTGTCCAAAAGGTCGGAGGACGTCAGCCCCATGTGCAGGTACCTGGCTTCGGGCCCGAGATATTGGCCGACGTTGTTGATGAAGGCCACGACGTCGTGCTTGGTCTTGTCCTCCAGGCGGCGGATCTCATCCATGTCGAATTTGGCGTTCTTGCGGATCTTTTCCAGGGATTTCTTGGGGATCATGCCCAGATCTCCCATGGCCTCGCAGGCGAGGACTTCAATCTTCAGCATAATGGAAAACTTGTGCTCATCCGTCCAAATGCTGCCCATTTTCGATAACGTATAGCGGTCTATCATGTTTCTTCTCTCCTCTTCCTTAGGATTATCAAGGTCGTTTCAAAAGGAATTGACGGAAAACGGCATCGGCAAAAAACCTTCCCGGCCCGGGAGACGCTGCGGGCGGCCTGAAACCCCAAAATGAATGTGGGACATGGGAGTAAATGTTAGGAATAGCCGCGGTTCTATCAAAAATTCTGTTCCTGAAACGCAAATACTATATCAAAATAAATTTCTAAGGTCAATGAAAATTCAACAGGCAAGGGCCATAGATTTCTTTAGTAAGTCTGCAACATATTCACATATAACAACTTATGAGCTTACTGCACATTCCTATTTATTTATAAATTGATGGGCTTCATCGAGGAAGAGCACGGGCAGGAATAGGCAACGGACCAGAGGCGAAGGTCTCCAGCGAGCGCGGCCGCTGCCGCAGAACGCCCAGAAAACAGCCGGGGCGTCCGGCGTCATCGGCCCCACGGACGATTATTTCGCGGATTTTTTCTGCGGGACAGGGAGCTCTGAGGCGGATTGAGATTTTTCTTGAAAATACTTCGTCATCTCGGTCATCGTGTCGTTGACCAAATACGGCGTCGCGCTGAGGATTTTCTGCCCGACCGGCCCCCGGTAAAAGACGATCAATTCCTTGAGTTCGGCGCTCGTATAATACTTCGCATACAACGGGACCAGGCGGTCGATGACCTCCTCGCTCTTGAAAACCCTGCGGTAGGACTCGCGGGATTCCGGCGGGACGTCAGCTAGGAGCTGCTGAAACATGCGCCCGATGGATTCGCGCACACCGTTGGCCTCCAGGAAACGCAAGACTAACTGCTTCTTCTGGTCGGTCAGCTCTTCCGCTTTCCCTGTTTGCAGGGCCAGCATGGCCGGATCCCCTGCCTCGACCTTGTCCTTATCGCGCTCAACTCTCTCGATCTCGTTGATATAATAACTTTTATATGTGTCCCCAACCTTGATCTGGACGGAATAACCGGTGTCCTTGGTGATCTGCCCATCGATTTTCGTCCCGTTTTTCAGGTAGACCGTATCGGCGGACGCCGCACAGGCGCCAGCCAGTAAAATACCCGCAGTGATAACCGCGATCCGCGTGTTCATAAACGACCCCCCTCTAAAAAATTCAGATTGCCCGCTGATGCTTCATTCTATGCATTTCCCGGCGCCCCTGCAACGGTTATCTCTGAAACGTCCGGCCGGGCAAAAGGGAAACGATCCGAGGCAATGCTGTTGCGGCCTCCCGGATTGTATGCTACCATATCCACCATGTTTGACAAAATGATCCAGCGCATCGACCAGGGGCTCGGGAATTTCCTGGACAAAATCCGCACGGAATACCGTCTCCACCTCGTCGACCCCATCCTCTACAAAAGCATGAGGGAATTCGTCCTGCGCAAGGGCAAACGGCTCCGGCCGCTCCTCTTGATCCTGGGGTATCAGGGTTACCGGAAAAGTTCGTCCCCGATGTCTCCCTCCATCTATTATGTGTCCACCTGCATCGAGCTCTTGCACAATTTCATGCTCATCCATGACGACATCATCGATCGCTCCAGCCTGCGGCGCGGCAAACCGACCATGCACAAACTGCTGGCCAAGGCGGCCAAAACGAAAGAGAGCGGACGGCTGGGCCACGACCTGGCCATCGTGGTCGGAGACATCGTCTACGCCTCCGCCTTCGACGCCTTCCTCTCCATCCATGAGGACCCGGCCCGCAAAGAGCAGGCGCTGAAATATTTCATCCAGACCGCGGTCTTCACGGCGATGGGGGAGTTCATCGACACCCTGCACGGGATGAAAAAATTGGAAGAGATCGGGGAAAAAGATGTTCTGCTCAACTATTCGCTCAAGACCGCGCGCTACACCTTTGACTGCCCGCTCGTCGTCGGCGCCATCCTGGCGGGGGCCGGCAAAAAGGACGTCGCCCGGCTCGCGGAATTCGGCCTCCTGGTCGGCCAGGCCTTCCAGATCCAGGATGACATCATCGGGATCTTCGACACACAAAAAAACATCGGCAAGTCCATCCTGAGCGACCTCGCGGAGTCCAAGAAGACCATCCTCGTCTGCCACGCCTACCGGCACCTCTCCGGAAAACGCCGGCAGGAATTCCTCCGGCATTTCCTGAAAAACCGCAAGACCTACGCAGACCTTGTGGCGGTGAGAAGAATATTCCTCCAGACGGGAAGCCTGTCCTACAGCCTGCAGGAAGTCGAGAAACGGCTGACGTCGGCGCTTTCGATCATCGGGCGGCTCCAAATGAAAAAAAAGCACCGCCGGCTCCTGACAAAATTGACAATGACCCTCTTTAAGCCCAGCCGCGCCATGGCGGAAAAATACGGCGTTCCTTTCATCCTCTAATAAACACGCTCACGGACCGGATGACTTTTCGTCCGCGGCCTTGGCTTTCAAACCTTCCGCAGCCCTCATCAGATCGCCAAACCGCTGGTCCGCAGGGCTCCGGCGCAACCCTTCGCGCCAAATCTCGACCGCCTCGTCAAACTTCCCGGCATTGCCGTAAACCTTCCCCCATTCCAAATACGCCTCGGGACTTCCCGGACTGATCTCGATCGCCCGGGAATATAACGCGATGGCCAGCTCCCGGACAGGATGGGCGGCAAAAAGATTCCCGGCGCCCACCAGCAGCCCGGGATCCCGGCAGTCCCTCAGCATCGCCTGCCCCAACTCCACCGCCTCGGCCATGTCGCTGCGGGAAAGATAAAACTTCAAAAGCCCCAGCGAGGCCTTCGCATGCCAGGGGACCAGGGCGAGGATTTCCCGGTGCTGGCGGACAACGGACGCGGGATCATCGCGTTTCGCGTAAATCCCGGCCAGGTTCAGCCGCGGCTCGACCAGATAGGAGTTCAGCTCCAGGGATTTTTGAAACGCCTCCTCGGCCTTGTTCCCGCCGGCGCCGCTCTGCAGCAAGGCCACGCCAAGATTGTTAAAGGTGAGCGCGGAATGAGGATTCACCTCCAGGGCCTTCCGATAATGCCCCGCCGCCTCGCCGGGCCTGCCCAGCATCAGTTCCATGCTCCCCAGGTTCGAATAGATCTGCCAGTCGTGAAATTCATTCCGCAGGGACATCAGATAATAGGCCCGGGCGGTCTTAAAATCCCCCATCCGCAGATACGCGTCCGCCAGATAAGCACGAGTCATGGTCGGCGCCTTGTTCAACCAGTACTGGCAATACCTCACCGGGTGCCCCCACAAATGATTATAGACCATTGTGCTGGCCATCAGGATGAGCAGAAGCCCTCCGGCCAGGACCAGCCAGGATATCCGGGACAATGTCCGGCGCAGGGCCGTGAGCCCGGCGGCGGCCAGGAGGAAAAATCCGATGTTGGCGAAAAACATCCAATGCGGCTCGATAGCGAACCCTTCGTCCGGACGGAAAAGGCAGGCCGCCGTGACCGGCGCGAACCCGGCCAGTCCCCACAAAAGCGCGAAGGATTTCAGGTCCTTTCGCCCCCAGCGGAACAGCAATATAACGCAACCGGCCGCGGCCGCAGCCAGGGCGAAAATCCAAAGCCAGGCTTCCTCATGGACCGGCGGGGTCACCCAGATCATAACGATCCCGTTGAGCGTGACCAATCGCCCCGCATACCAGAAGACCAGTTTGGAAAAAGACGCCAAATAACCGAACGCGTCAACGCCGAACAGGGGCAGATTGTCGAGGACCCCGGACTTCAGGCTGGCCTGGGTCATCCGGAACGCCAGATACACCCCGGCGATCACCGCGTAAGGCAAAGACCTCGCCAGCGCTTCCCGGAATCCCTTGCCCATCACCATCCACAACAAGCCGAAGACATACAACGGAAAAACAAGCGATGTCTCATGGCAAAATAGAGACATCAAAAACAAAAAGAGACTGGCCAGCCGCAATCCGCGGCGGGCTGACTCCGCCGCTTTCCAGCAAGTCCACAAGCTGCCGGTCAAGGCCAGAATCTGAACGGCAAAAATGCTGGCCGTGATGTAATTGACGATCATCCCGTGGATCGGATGGACCGCGTACAGCGCAGCGGTCAAAAAAGCCAGGGCCGCCCGGCCGGTCATGCAGCGGACCAGGCCGTAAATCCCCATCCCGCAGAGATAAAAAAGCGCCAGATTCACCAGGTGATAGCCGACGGGATTTTCCCGGAACATCAAAAAACAGGCCGCCGGGATCAACCGCGCCAGGGGCCGGTAAACCGCCGAGGCCGGAGAGTCCTGGATATTGAGGACCTTCTCGGCGTCCGGGACGAACAGGTAGGGCAGAAAGGCCGCGTTGTGGACTTTGGTGTCGCTCAGGAAAATATCGTAGTCGTCGATCAGGAAATCGTTGCGCAGAGAATTGCCGTAAGCGGCCACAACAAGCAGGAACAGAAGGATGCCTGCGGTCAGCCAGCCGGGGGATTGCTTGCTATTCGTCGTCGATTCCATGATTGGCCTCACAAAAGCCGCGAAGAGATTTCGTCCAGGACCAGGCGCCCCTCGAGCGTCGCCCCGATCCGCCCGTTGTCCCGCCAGAGAAAACCGTCCCGGACGAACGCGTCGATTCTCTCTGTTCTATCATGCCCCAGGGCGCAGGCGAACCGGTTTTCCAAACTTTTGACATCGACGCCGGCGTTCATCCGCAGGCCGAGCAGAAACGTTTCCCAAAAGCGCTCGCCCGCCGCCAGCTGTTCGCTCCCGTCCTCCGGGGGACGGCCGTCCTTGAACCGCGCCAGGTATTCCGGCAGGCGCGAGACGTTCCAGGAGCGCCGCCCGTTCCGGTGGGAATGGGCGCCCACGCCCAGCCCGGCATAATCGCCGCCGGTCCAATAATGCCCATTGTGCCGGGATTCATGCCCCGGTTTCGCGAAATTGCTGACCTCGTATTGCCGCAATCCCGCGGCCTCGAGCCGCCCGGCCACGATCCGGTATTGCCGGGCCTGGTCTCCGCCTTCCAGCTCAACAATATGTTTGGCAAAAAAACGGCTGTTCTCCTCAACGGTCAAAGTATACAGGGAAACATGCTCGCTGCCCATCGCCGTCACCTGCCGGATGTCCCTCTCCAGGTCCGCCTCTGTTTCCTGGGGAAAAGCGAACATCAGGTCCAGGTTGATATTTTGAAATCCCGCCTGCCGCAGGATTTCATAAGCCTCTCCCGCGCGTTGGGCGTCATGACAGCGGCCAAGATATTTCAAAAAGGAATCGCGGAAGGACTGGACACCGAGGCTCACCCTGTTGATCCCCAAATTTTTAAGGCAACGCGCCTTGTCCGCGGTGATGTCTTCAGGATTGCATTCCACGGTCCACTCCGCGTCCGGCGGAACGGCGAAATTGTTCCGGACGATGGCGGCGAGGCGCTCCAGCTGGGCCGGGCTCAATCGGCTCGGCGTGCCGCCTCCCCAATACACCGTCCCGGCGTCTGTCCCGCGCCAGGGTCCGGCTTCCCGGGCCAGGCAGTCCAGATACTCGTCAACGCGCTGTTCCTGCCCGATCGCAACAACAAAAGAACAATACAGACATTTCTTCTGACAAAAAGGGATGTGGATATACAGTCCGGTCATGGCGACCATTATTTTACATGATTTGCCCCGGAGCAGCGGTGTTTTTTAATGAGCACATAACTTACGGAAATCCAGCGAAGCTGGACGACGCAAGTTATCTGTGCGAATTAATGAGCCCCCGGCTTACGGAGTCCCGCCCTTGGCGGGACGAACGTAAGTCGGCTGGGCGAACCCATTCGGCTTTGCTCAGGGTGGTTTGGCCCAGAGGGGCCAAACCACCGCAGGCCCCCGCAGTCTTGATTTGCGTTAGCAAATCATACAGGGGAAAGTCGCCATCCTGTTTTCGATTTTCTCCAAGTCGTGTTAGAATAAACTCCGTCAACTCCATCAAAGGATTCTCGTGATGCCCCTGAAATTTATCAAAGCCGCCGGCCTGGTCTACTTTTTGGGGATCCTCGTGGTCCACGGCATGGCGGCCTGCAAAGAGTTCCCGGAGGCCCGCCGGAAAGCCCTCCTTCCCCTGAAGGAACCCGGCCTTGAGTACGCCGATCTGCGGCCGTTCCTGTCCAAGGACAAGCGAGTGGGATACGCCACCGACAGGGACCTTTCGCCGGAAAATAACAACACTTATTATTTGCTCTCCGCCCAGTACATGCTCGCGCCCGTGGTCCTGGAAATAGAGGACGGATCGCAGGACACGGTGCTGCTGGACTACACGCATCCGGACGGGGCCTTCGAAGCCATCTGGCGCCTGGGCCTGACCCCGATCCACGACAACCGCTACGGGAAACTCCTGGCCCGACGACCATGACCAGCCCTTACACCGGTTACGCCATTTCCTTTTTGCTGGGGTCCCTCGTCCTGAAAACCATCCTGCGAGGCCAAAGGCTGCCGGCCGCGCTGTTCCTGTTCCTCGCCGTCGCAACAGGGCTGGGGTGGTCTGCCTTCCTCGGGTTCTTTTCGCTGCTGTTGTGCGACGGCTTTCATCCCGCCGGCCTCCTTGCCGCTCACGGACTTTGCATCGGCGCCCTGGGCCTGTGGAATGTCCGGAGCGGATGGGAAACGGCCCGAAAATTCCGCGTCCGTCTTCCGGCGCGCCTGCCGCTCCCGATGGACTGGCTCTATGCCTCCTGCCTGATCTTCCTGTTCGCTCTTTCCTCCGGGATCACCTACGCGTTCGCGATCCCGAACTGTTTCGGAGACTGGGACGGCTGGGCGGTGTGGAACACGAAAATGAAATTCATCCTGACCGCCGGCAGCCAGTGGGAAAATGTCTTCCGGCTGCACTGGCATACCCAGCCGGAATATCCCCTTCTGCTCCCTCTGGTCAACGCCTGGGGCTGGATATTCTTTCCCAAAAATTTTTATACCGTTCCTGTCAATACCGGCATCCTTGTCACCCTGTGCTCGATCGGGCTGATGCACGCCGGGTTGACAGGCCGCGTTTCGCGATGGAGCGCCCTGCTCGCGGCGGCCGTCCTCGCCCTCTTTCCTCAATTCACCATCCTGGGGGTTTCCCAATACGCGGACGTGGTCCTGGCCTTTTACCTGCTGGCCGCTGTCACGGTGCTGCTAAAAGCCCTGACGGCCCGGGACGAACAGTTCTTTCTTCTGGCCGGTCTCCTGATCGGATTTCTCACCTTCACGAAGAACGAAGGGATCATCATGGCCGCCCTGCTGGTCGGGATCAGCGGGATTCACATCGGACGCTCCTCCGGCATCAGCCGGAAACTGAAAATCCGAATGGGACTGTGCCTCGCCGGAGGGTGCCTGCTCACCTCCCTTCCGACGATTGTCTTGAAAACCGTGCTGGCCCCGCCCAACCGCGACATCCTGGTCTGGGGACATTCCCTGACAGGAACATTCTTCAATTGGGAAGGCATTGTCCTGGTCTGGCGGGCCCTGTTCAAAATCTTGACAGCCACGTATTACTCTTACATTTTTCTGGCCCTGGGGCTGCTGTTTGTCCTGCAAGCACCCCGCTATTTCAAAAAGGAGAACGCTGTCCTGACCGTTTTTCTTCTTTGCTACACGGGCATCCTTCTGCTGGTATATTTGACCACCATCAATTTTGACCTGGAATGGCGGCTCTCCCGGACCCTGGGGCGGCAGATGCTCATTCTCCTGCCTGTCTCGCTATTCCTTTATTTCTATGCCTGCTGGCCTGCGGTCCAGGACCCGGAACCCAACACCCCTTCCGCGGACAACCACAAAGATTGAACAATTTTATAAAAGTCAGGATATACTACTCCTTATGAATCGCGCCCCTTTCCTCAGAAAACTTTCCGTCGCCCTGCTCTTCGCGGCCCTTCTCTCCACCGCTTTTTTTGATGTCGTCTTCTTCAACAGGACGTTCAAGGTCACAACCGCCAATTCCCAGGCCTTTCCCTACGGCGCTTACCTGCAGGAAAACAACAAGCCGCCGTTCATCCCGGTCAACGGCACAGACACGCCGGTCATGGAAGAACCGGTCTACGAGTTCATTAAACGCAACCTCTGGAAAGGCATCCTGCCGTTGTGGAACCCCCACCAGGCCTGCGGATTCTCCCTGATCGGCATGATGGAGACCGCCATCTTTTTTCCCCTGACGTTCATCATGTACATTTTTCCGGAATATTACGCATGGGACCTGCTGATCCTGGGCCGTTTCTTTTTTGCCGGACTTTTGACATACTGGCTGATGCGCACCCTGCGCAACGGCGTTTTCCCGTCGCTGACGGCTGGCGTTGTCTTTATGCTCAGCGGGCCGATGGTCCTTTTGCAGTACTGGACCGCCAACGTGGACATCATGGCGCCGGTCCTCCTGATCAGCCTGGAATGGCTTGTCCAGCGGACGCGCCGGGACAAAACGCAAACTGAAAAGGTCCCCTTCCGGCCCATCGCATACCTGGCCATCACCATCGCGCTCACGTTCTTTGCCGGGCACCCGGAGCACGTTTTTCTCGTAAACGTGTTCGGCTTCGCATTTCTGGTCCACCGCCTGTTCGTATTCCGTAATGAGGTCGATTGGAAAAAATGCCTGCTCTCCTACGCGGCGGCCTGCGTCCTCGGGATCGGGATGTCGGCCATTGTCCTTTTCCCGTTCCTGCACACGCTCTTTTTCGAATCCTGGCACGGCCATCCGCCGGGAACGGGACTGCTCATGGAAGAACAGCGTCCCCGCGCCCTGACCCTGGCGCTGCCCCACTTTTTTCAAAACGTGCCGTTGACATATTTTTGGGAATTCTCCGGCTGGTGGGGCGGATATCTGGGGACACTCCCCCTCGCGCTCGCGGTCTTGAGTTTATTCAGCAAACAACGGCGGGGGATGAACTATTTCCTTGGGGCTGTCGTATTGATCCTGATCGGCAAACAATACGGGCTTCCTGTCATCAACTGGCTTGGCTATCTGCCGGTGTTCAACGTCTGCCGGTACGCCATCCATTCTCCGCACCTGACCGCCTTTTGCGTGGCCCTGTTGGCCGGCATGGGGGTCCGCCTGCTGGCCTCCCGACGCCGTGTTTTCCTTAACGGACTATGGTTCGCCGGCACCCTCGCCGCCATCACCGCAATTCACCTGACCGTTCTCAAGGCCTCCTCGACAATCGCTCTCGGATGGCAGGCCGCCCTGTTCGCCGCCGGTTTGCTGGCCGCGTTTCAGCTCATCCTTTTTCTGAAGGACAGACGGATCATCCGCCGTCAGGCCGCGGCCCTGTTTGTTTTTCTGCTTGTTTTCTGCGAACTGACAAGCTACATCCACCGCGAACGGCCTGCCCGCTTCGCGTCATTCCCCAAAATCCCTTATATGGACTTTCTGAAGTCCTCGCCGGAACGCGTGCGCAGTTACGGGATGTTCTGGGCGTTTTACCCCAACACCGCCACGGCCTTTGAGGTAGATGACCTGGGTTATTTCTTCGGGCTCGCCCCCAAGCGATACGTCGAATTTGTCAACCGGCTGATCCGCAAAGAACATTTCAAAAACGACCTGCGGCCGCCGGCGCTGCGCGCGGTCCCCCTGGAGGGCCGCAAGCCCATCCTGGATCTTCTCAACATCCGGTACATCGTCGCGCCGTCCAAGGACCGGCTCTCGCGGTTGCTGACCAATTTCGCGGAAATCCACGCCCGGGAGACCACCGTCTACAACGGGGAAGTCCTCATCTATCAGCGGCCCAACGCCTTTCCCCGCGCGTTCGTCGTGCACAAGGCCATCTTCACCCAGGACACCGACAAAACCCTGACTCTCCTCGAGCAGATCGGCCCGGAGCTGCGCCGCCTGGCCGTCATCAACCATGCCGTTTCCCCCATCATCAAAACCCTCCTGCAGGATGCGCCGGTCGAAGACGGATCCCGCGCTTCCATCACCGCCTACACCGCCAACGAGGTCCGGCTGGAAGCTGTTATGGAGAGTGCCGGCTTTCTCGTCTTGAGCGAGGCCTACCATCCTGGCTGGCGGGCCTATGCGAACGGCAGGCAGATCCCGGTCTATCAGACCAATCATCTTCTGCGCTCGGTGTTCCTGGCACCCGGCCGTTACGACATCAAATTCGTTTTCGCTCCTCAGGAATTTTTCGCCGGCGCGGCTGTCAGCGCAGCGTGCGCGGCCGCGGTCCTGCTGCTGGGCTTCCTGAGCCGTCCGCGCCGCAGAAAATAGCTCCTCCCCAAAACACAAAAGGCGGGTCACCTTTCGATGACCCGCCTTTTCAAAATCCCCCAAAATCTTTTACGCTTTAGAGACCCTTCTTCTTTTTCAACTTCTCTTTGCGCTGCTTGGCCTGCAGGGTTTCATACTTTTCCGGCATGTGGTATCTTACCCACCCCTCAGAGTACAGCGCCAGCCACTCGTCCGTCGCCCGCTCGACGCCGATGTTGTATCCGGCTTTCTGGCTCTCGATCCAGAGGTGACGATGGATTTCTTCGATGACCCGTTTGTCTTTCAATAAATCCCTGAGATCATGAATCTTCATAAAATCCTCCATTCCATTCTGACCAGTGCACTACGGGGTGAGGATGAAAGTCTCATGCGAAAGTTGTTAACTGCCCCAATTATATCCGAAAACGGCCCGATTTCAAGGCCATTCGGAATAAACTGGAACCGCCGGCGGTCACGCTAACGTTCACGGTTCCAGCTCGAGCCCGCAAATATTCTGGCGGCATAAACACCGGGAGGACGGGACCGCGCTGCCATCCGCCAAAGGGCCGTGGATAAAATTCTTACAGCTTCCGGAGCCGGCCGCACCCTCGACGAGCACGCAATCGTGATCGGCCATGCAATATTCCGGCCCCTGGAAATACTCAACCTCCGGATAACGGGAGATGATCCGGCCGTCGGCTTCATTGATCAAAAGGTGCAACCCCAGCCGGCCGTCATGAAGAATCCCGCACGCCTCCCCGACCGCGAACTGCACCACCCACGCGTGATCGATGCACGTCACCCAGTCGGTTTCGCAGGGCCGCAGGACCTTGACCTCAATGCATTGTTTCAAAGAACCGCCCCTAAGGCCATACAGGGCATGAGCTTCCGCCGTGGCTTCAGCCGTTTCCCGGGCCGTTTCCCGGGTCAGAGCGGTCGGCTCACCGGCCCGGGCATTCATGACGGAACAAGTATAGCATATCCAAACAAGGGTGAATGCCGTTGCCGGTAAAAATCGCGCGCTTCTCATACAGGGGTCTTCCGTGCGGGAAATTGCGTCATGAGGATCCCGACTTCATAAAGCGCAACCAGGGGCAGAGACATCAGCAATTGGGAGATGACATCCGGCGGGGTCACGACCGCGCTGACGATCAAAATCAGCACAATGGCGTAACGGCGTTTCTGGCGGAGGAATTCGGGCGTTGCAATGCCGATGCGCGCCAGAAACGCCAGCGCCAGCGGCAATTCAAACACGATCCCGCAGCCGATGAGCAGGGTGCCGACGTAGGAAATGTATTTCTCCACCGTGATCATGGCCTGCATCCTCGAAGAGGCGAACCCCATAAGGAACTGCAGCGACATCGGGATCAGGACAAACCACGCGAACACGGCGCCGGCCGCGAAGAACACGAACGACAACGGCCCGAAAACAGAAACAAATTTCCTTTCCGGCGCCGTCAGTCCCAGGGCGACAAATTTCCAGATCTGGTACAGGAGGACCGGCAAGGACAGAAAAAAACCGCCCAGGAAACACATCGTCAGGCGTGCGGTGAACGCTTCCTCCGGAGACGTGAAAACCAGATGACCGACGGGACGGATGACAAATTCCAGGACGGGGTCTGTCAGGGGATACGCAAAGATAACGCCGATGATGAACGCGAGAGAGGCCTTGATGATCCGGGCGCGCAATTCTTCCAGATGATCGAAGAACGATTGCGAACCGCCGGGAGAAGAAGAATGGAAAGGTGCGCCTGCCATGCCGGAAACCGGGCCTACGACCGCGGGCCCTTGTCCTTGTCGTCCAAAGGCTCTTTCACATCGCCTTCAATGTCCCTGGCCGATTTTTTGAATTCCCGCAGGGCCTTGCCGATGGCGCTGCCGATCTCCGGCAGACGTTTGGCGCCGAACAGGATCAGGACCACAACCAGGACCAAAAGCAATTCCGTGACGCCGATTCTTCCCATGGCAAACTCCCTTCAATATTGGCTTAAGCTCGTGCGCCGAAACCCTCTTCAGTCCCCACGCCCGGCAACACGCTGTATTGTATTCCCAAGAGCCGCACCGGACAAGGGAAATACCTCTCCTGTGTCAATGGGATCCGGACGCAGGAGCAGATCTCATTTGGCGGAAAGACTGCAACATCTCCCATTCCCTATCCCAGGCATGGTTATCCGGCTCCAGTTCCTTGCCTTTTTTCAACAGCTCTGCACACTTGTCAATTTCATAGAGCTGAAAGAATTTGGCCGCGTTCATGATCACCCTGGGATTGTCCGGAAATTTCTGCAAATTCTTCAGCCATAATTTCCGCGCGGTTTCATAGGTCTCTCCGTCGATCGCGGGATGCAACATTATATACGGGGACATCATCATCCCGCCCTCAAAACCCGGATGATTTTCGATAATCCAAAGAATGTGCTCCTGTTTTCGGCGACGGGAATCGTCGTCCTTCCTGAGAAAATAATAACCCAGAAGCTTGAAACGAGATTTCAGATCTTCCGGAACCGCAGCCACGCGTTTTTCCAGTTCCTGCGCCTGCGGGTCATCCACATTGGTCCCTCCAAAGGCCTCCATGGAGGTAGACATCTCTTCCATTTCGGACAGGCTAAAATTAAACATGGAATCCCTGCGTTGTGCGGTGTCGGGGAGAGCAAAGGCAAAACCTTTGGCTGAAAACGGGATGTCAGTTTCAATATCCGAAATTTCTTCGGTGATCTTCCCTTCCATATTCATACCTTCTGCCATTTTCATCTGGGTTGCCATCAGGGCCTTCATCCGGGACTTGTTAGCCTCCGTTACGTCCTCGCCCATGCTTTTCAAGGCCTCCTCAATATCCTGATCCGTGAGGTTTTCGGCTGCGCCACTCATTTTCCCCAACGGATATTCGCTCCGGAGGATCAGCAAGCGCTTTGTGGAAATCCAGAGGGTGATTTTCTGCTGCAGGGATTTGCTGTCCGCCGTGACGACATAACATTCCTCTCCGTTGACCGCCTCCTTTCTCTCTATATGGGAATTGGACAAATTGCCCAAGAGGCTCCGTTTATTGAAAAACAAAGGGGGAATCATATTGGTCGACCCGCCGGAAATCCCTGCCGCCGCCCCCAAAGCCATCTCTCCGCTCTTAAGCTCTGCATAAATATCGCCGGTCCCCATATAAATAAAGGTTCCTTCCCCGGCGTTCCAGGCCGAGCCCTGGTGTTTCTGACCGGCCGCCTCCTGGGTCCAGACGACCTTAAAAAAATCCGGCCGGCCCAGGGCCATCGTGTAATCCGTTTCCTGATCGTTTGATTTCCCCTGAAAAGTCATGCGAAACGACACCCGGCCCTTAGCCTGATAGGTCTTCAAGCTTTGGTATTGGACCTTGACCTTGTCCAAAATGACCTCCGCCGGAAGATCGGCGGACATCTCTGCTGGCTGTGCCGCCTTAGGCCCTTCCTCCGCCGCCCCGCAAATTCCGGCAGAGAAAACACTCCATCCCATCGTCATCACAACCACCAAATATTTTTTTAACATCACCCTTCCCCTTTTCAATTCTTCTGCCGCCGGGCGATGCTCCCAGACGACAGGTCAAACTTAAGAAAAAATATTTTCTAAAAAGACACAAAAAAATCTCTCTACATCCGTAAGCACGGAGACCAGGCGGTGATCCGAGGGCAAAAGGAACAACCGGGACTTGTGCTCCCTTGAAAAACGGATGGAATTCTCGACAGGGACGATATTGTCCTCCCAGCCATGCACGATATAGGTCAGCTGGGCCTTCGGAACCGGCGACTGAACGGCATATCCCGGGATGAAAAACGCCGGGGCCAGAAGGAACAGGCCGCTCACGTTCAAATGAGCCGAGGCCAACGCGGACACATATCCGCCCATGCTGGAGCCGACCAGGACCAAATTTTTACCGGCCGACGGCTTGAGCGCCAGCAGTTTTTTCACGCGCTCGTCCGGGTCCATCATCGTGGAATAATCCGGACTTTCGACGTGGAAACCTTTGTCCCGGGCGATCTTTGCCAGCGCCTGGATCTTGGTCCCCCACGGCCCGCTCTCCTTTCCATGGGCGAAATAAACAATATGATCGGGCATAAAATCTTTTACCATAATTTTCTGAATTGCGGACGGCCGTATTTATAAAAAGCCTGCGCGCAGGCCTGGCCCATTTCCCGGGTGTCGCGAAAGCCGTAGTCTTTGGCCAACTGATCGAAATCCCTGCGCCTCTGTTCGCCCTGCTGGGCATGCTCGGTTGACTCCCCGAACCCGGGGGCAAAAGAGTTGAAAACGACCCACACGACCTCCGCGCCGCAGATGTCCTGCATCTCTTCCTTGGACAGGGCCCGAATGTCCGAGGCCGGCCACACATAGACCTTGCGGACCTTTCCGGTCCGGACAAAGATCCCCCACATCATGATGCCGATCAGGAAAAACAAAAAAATCCTGCTGCCCATACCCGCTCCGGCTTAAAGGATTTCGTCCCTGAGGACGAAGAGATACCACAGATTTGCGCTGATGTGCGTACCCTGACCCTGCTCCGCCATCAAATATTTTTTGATCTCATCCCGCCTGACCAGGCAGACCTCGATGTCCTCGCCCGGCTCCAGGTCCTGGCGGGGGTCGAGGTTGGCGGGGTCTTTCTCATCCACCTCGATATAAACCGTCTGCCCGCTGTCGTCCACGATCGTGGACCCGGTCTTGAGCACCGGGCTGACGCTGACGATCCGGCCGATGTAGCCGGTCTCCTCCTTGAGCTCCACCAGCGCGTGGCGCGGATCGCCGTCGGCCAGGCCCGCCGGGAAACTCAGCACATACCCGCCGACCGCGTGACGGAACTGTTTGATCAGGATGAATTGCCGGGAAGGGACCAATTTGGCGATGATCACGACACCCGGGGTCGTCTTCTTGCGTTTGACGCTTTCCCAGGAGACGGGAACCCCGTTGCGGTCTTCATAAACCGTTTCATACATCGACAGCCATTGGCCCTGATAGAGGATTTTTTCAGAAATCTTTTTCATGTCATATTTTCACCAGGCGGCACTCTTCCTCAGCGGCACAGAGGGCGGGGGTCACGGAGACATTGTGAAAGACCGTCCACAACAACGACCGGACGGACGGGTCGACCGAAAATTCCATCATTTTTTCAATGGTGGTGATGGCCGTCCCCGGAATGGGCGTGGCCGTGAGACAATTCCTCGGGTGTGGCGTCCCGGCGGGTGACGATCTCCACCGTAAAATTCAAGCTCCGGCCGGCCATGGGATGATTGGCGTCAATGGTCACCGTGCCGTCTTTCACCTCCACGACCGTCACGAGCCGGATCGCGCCTTCGCGCTCAACCTGAAAAACATCCCCCTCTTTGACGTTCGGCGTCGGGAACTGCCCGGCGGGAACGTTGGCGATTAATGTTTGATCATAAGGGCCGTAAGCGTCCTCGCAGGCCACAAAAACGTCCTTCGACTGCCCGACCGCGAGCTCCAGCAGGGCCTTTTCCAGGCCGGGGATGATCTGCCCCACGCCTTCCATGAACGCCATGGGTTCGGTCCCGCGTGAGGATTCGATCATCTGCCCCTTATCATCCTTCAAATCATAATGGAACGAAATCACCTGCTGCGCCATCAAAGGCTCCTTTTAATGAGCACTTGACTTGCGGAGCCGATAGGCGACGCCAAGTCAACTGTGCGAATTAACCCTGCGAAGCGTGAACGAGCTTGCGAGTGAACGCCCGCGAAGCAGGGTGCGGTTAAAAAGAATTAATAAAAACTGCCCGTTTTCAGCGCCACCATTCTAACAGCTCCAATACTCTCTGTCCACTTTCCAGGAGGTCACCGAAATTTTCCTATATTTCTAAGCATGTCGCTTGCACTTTTCACTCTTTGGGGAGCGACACAGGAAAGACTAAGGATTAGGCCGACTGCTGCGCATATTAGTCCAATAATCAAATTTTTTGATTCCAATGCAAGAACAAACAGAAGCACAAAAATCAAAAGTCCTACGGACATATTATCGTCCCCCTTTGTTGCCACTGATCTTTTTTTCATCAAAATTCCCCCTCTTAAGAAGCACGTCCAAAATTGTTACCACAGGAATCTAAATGCTGCCAATCATGCAGGATGCAGGGCCCTCCAGTCCGAATAAACAAAAAACCCTATTCTTTTTTGGACACAAAGAATAGGGTTAAAATCCCGAAATCAGGCTTTTAACTTGTCTACTCTTGTTTGGCAACTGGCTGTCCCTCCGAGCTCCGGAACGGAGATCGAGTGGACCCTATAGCTTTGTGTCCCATCCTTACGAATGGTTTACCTTTTCAAACAAGAACATGAATTGCCAAGGGTTAATCTATCAAAAAACTACCCCACTTTCAACAGTTATTTTTCGACCAAATAAAGAAATTTCTCTTCCTCTTGTCTAAGGCCGACAAGAGGACTAAACTGGTAACGTATTACCCCATCGTTACGAGGTTATCCATGAAATACTGCTCCGAATGCCGGGTCTTTTTTGAAGAACAGACCATGTCCTGCCAGCGCTGCCAGGGAGGGTTGAGCGAAGTCTCGCTGACGGACGCGTTCCGGCTGACCGACCGCCAGGCCCTGGAGCGGAACATCCGCGGCAAAGCCAAAAAAGAGCTCCCGGACCTTTACAAGCAGTACCACATCCGCTGTTACATCGGCAACAAGTCCCTTTTCCTCGACTATGACCTGCACAAATACCGGTTAAGACACGGCCGGCGGCTCAAACGGTTTTTCATCGCCCCGGTGACCTTCTTTTCGATCCTGAATCTGCCCTGGTTTTTGTTCAACCTGGTCGCGACCAACCTGTTCCACCTCACCTACACGGGCTACTGCGAGCGTTGCGACGCCAAGATAAACCCCCAGGACCATACCCGCGCCGAGTGCGACTACAACATCGAATATTTCAGCGTTCTCGATGACATCCTCAACGGCCGGATCCTCGACCGCAAGCCGCTGTATGAGCAGTTCGCCAGAGAAAAACAGCTGAAAGGGCTGCGCAGCGCCTACCACGAATTGTTCCACCGCCTGGTCCGCTGGGAAATTTTCTGGGACGTGATCTCGATCTGGTTCTCGGTGCTGTTCTGGCTGTATGTGATCGTGTTTATCAGTTACCCCTGGGTGAAGGTGCTCTGGCAGATGATCCAGGGATGGGAGAGCCGGGAATTGTTGATGGAATAAGATAACGGGGAGACGATGAGAACAAAACGCCAAAAACTGATCAAGATCATTCAAATCCTGAGCATCGGCATGGCCGCGGGGGTGGTCATCCTGTCCGTGGAAAGACTGATGTTCGGCCAATCATTTTTCGCGGATTGCGCGCTGGGCCTGGCGGCCGTCAGCCTGGTCCTCGTCACCGGGATCCTGGCCTTGACCGTACGGTCCGAGGACTAACCGCTCACTCGCCCATGTAGTCCCTGGAGATCAACAGGACATCGTTGATCGGCTGCAGCGTGGACTTTATGTCGCTGACCTGGACCATGAACCTGTATTTCCCGCCCAACTTAAGGTCATCAAGCTTTTCCCCGTTTCGGGCAAAAACAATCAATTCCGTGGGGCCGACCTGCTCAAAATCATCGACGGTCTTGGGTGTCTCGGAGATCACGAACATGTCGGGCAGGCATCCTTTGCACAGAGAACCCGGCGCGCAGGGCGGGCAGAGATAGATCTGGGCCACATACCCTTCGGTGCGAAAAAGGTCCGTGGGCTGGGCCTGCAGTTTGATCCGGGAGATCGTCAGAAAATCAGGCTGCATGTCCGCTCTGACCACGGATCCACCGATAACCAGGCAAAACGCAACAACAGCAATCGTTCGGCGCAGCATTCTCCCCCCTAAGTTCCCCTATGTTTCTGCCGCATGTCGTAGTACTGCCAGCGGGCCACAAATTCACGGACAGCCTGGGCGTCTTTCCCGGATGAGCCCTCCGGGGCCAGGGCCACGGGGTTCAGGCTCCGGCAAGCCGGACAAGCCGGGATCAGATGGCTCACGTGTCCGACCTGCCCCACCGCGATATTGTCGAAACCGGTCTTCAGGAAAGCCTCCGTGTCCTTCAGGAAATCAAACCGGCAGTAGGCGCAGTAACCGCTGTATTTTTCCAGCGCATGCAGGTAAATCTCATCCGCACCGTGTTGATCGGTCATTCCCACCTCCCGAGTGGAATCAGTCTCCAAGGACTATGAACGGATACCCGTCCAGCGGATCAGGCCACGGGGCATCTTCGCCTTTCAGGGCAGGCGCGAAATGCTTCTCCAGCCGCTTCAAGTGATCATCCAGGTCAACGCCCATATAATACCTCGTCCTGGTCCGGACCGCCTGCAAATGCGCCACCGCCCCCTGGTACGTCAGCTCCATCCCGCGACGCTGGTGCAGGAACCATTTGAGAAACGCGGCCGAAACCTTGATCAGTCCCTGCAAAAACTGGCTCGTAGGATGATCCAGCGGCTGGAGCCGCCACAACCCCTCCCAGGCCTCGTGCGATTCCCACCAATAGGCATAGTTATAAAGATCGACGCCAAACAGGTATGCTTCATTCTGGTCCCAGGACTTGGGGGCCAGGACGGAAGGCGGCGGTTCCCGCCTGCCGAAAGAATGTCCCTGCGGATGCTCGGTCGGGTGCAGGGCAAGACCCTGGATATAACGGTACGAGGGAAACGATTTCTGCGAATAACGGGAAAAATTTTCTGAGGGGGCAGACGGAAGCGCTGGCTTACCCGGCGGCATCAAGGGGCCGTCTCGTCCACGGTCGCGTCGTCGGATGTCTTGCCGCCTTCAATCTTGACGCGATAGTAATCTTCTGTGAAATCTTCGATTTTCCGGCTCAGGGGCCGGGTATAGGAGATGACATCCATCGGGACTTCGACCAGGAGGGTGGCAACGGTCTTATCGCCGTCATAGACGGTCACGAGACTGCCCTTGACCAGCCCGTTCAGGACGCCCAGGGTGATGATAAAACGCGATTCCTCCCGGTCAACCCAGAGCAACCCCGTGGTCCGTCCTTTTTCCTCATCGCCGTAGATCTTGCGGGACTCCCCGATCAATTTCTCGATCTCGATGGAGCGGCCCTTGGCGTCTTCAAGTTCCGCCGCTTTGCCCTCGGCCGTCTCTTTTTCCGCGTTGATCAGGGCGACCTGTTCCTTTAACGTGCTGATTTCATCAAGCTTGGCGCGCTGCTCGCTGATGAGGGAATAAAAGGCGGCCACCGTGCACAGGACAGCGGCCAGGAGAAGGGAAATGCCGATCAAAATCTGGGTTTTGTTGGGGTCGCGTTTCATGGTCCATCACTTTTCTAACACGCGCGGAAGGAAAAGTCAAAAAGTATCCCACAATTCCCAACAACCGCGAAAAAAAATTAAAAAAGTTTGTCTTCCCCCCTTGTCAAGCGCGAAAAAATATGGCAATATTAAGTTATCAATAGGAGGATAGGAAAGATACCGCAAGGAAACGAAGGCCTATCACCTTATACGGGCGGCTCCCATAGCCGCTCGTATTTTTTATGGCTTCCCCTTAATTATTAATTAAAGTTTTATCAGGGAAGCCATAAAAGATACCCTGGCTGATTGTGGCCAGGTTTTTTTGGTTTAGTAGTCAATTTATCCGGGAAGCCCAAAAAGATACCCTGGCTGGTTTTGGCCAGGTTTTTTCAAGAGCTTCCACTTTAACTATTTAGAATAGCTCGCAGACCCCGAGCAGGCCATCCCTTGCAAGAGGTTGGTTCTTCAAATTTCAATAAAAATAAACAACCCCCCGGCCAATTTCGGCCAGGGGTTTTTAGTTTTACACCCAACAAAACCGGAAAGCTGGAAGGGCCGGGGCCGTATCCCGCGCGCAGTTCGAGACCGCTTTTCCTTGCTTTTGCATTTTAGAGAAAAGCGGGATCGCTGTTTGAGCACGGGATACGGCCCCGGCCCTTTGCTAACCACGCCTACTTCATCCCCAGCAACCCGAACATCTTCTTTTTGTAAGCCTCGACCCCCGGCTGGTCAAAGGGGTTGACCCCGGACAGGTAACCGGAAATACCGACAGCCTTCTCAAAGAGGTAATAAAGCTGGCCCAGGTGGAATTCATCGGCCTTGCAGATCTTCAGGGACAGATTCGGGATTCCCCCTTCATAATGGGCCATGGCCGTGGCGCGGAAGGCCTGCTTGTTCACAAAATCCAAATCCTTGCCCGCCATACAGTTGAACTTGTCCAGGTCATCTTCCTCTTTCGGGATGATGACGGTATGCCGGGGCTGGTCAACGGTCAAAAAGGTCTCAAAAATATTGCGCATCCCGTCCTGCATGAGCTGGCCCATGGAATGTAGGTCGGTTGAGAAAATCATCGAAGCCGGGAATATCCCCTGGCCCTGCTTGCCTTCGCTTTCGCCGAAAAGCTGTTTCCACCATTCGGTGACATAATACATGTTGTCGTAAAACGACGCCAAAACCTCGATCACCTTACCCTTGTGATAAAGCGCGTGGCGGATCGCCGCGTATTGATACGCGGTGTTGGCGTTCAGGTCCATCTTGCCGTACTCCTGCTCGCCCTTGCGCGCGCCTTCAACAAAACTTTTAATGTCCACGCCCGCGACCGCCAGCGGCACCAGGCCGACCGGGGTGAGGATCGAGAACCGGCCGCCCACGTCATCCGGGATCACATAGGTCCGGTGCCCCGTCTTCTCCGCGATCTGGCGCAGGGCGCCTTTTTTCGCGTCTGTGACGCAGATGATCCGTTTCTTCAATTCATCGCCCTTGTATTTTTTCTGCATGAACTGCTTCACGATGCGGAACGCCAGCGCCGGCTCAGTGGTGGTGCCGGATTTGGAAATCACGACAACCGTGATCCGCTGGTCCTTGAGCGTTTCCAGCAGATTGTGCAGATAATCCGCGCTCATATTGTGCCCGGCATAATAAACCGGCAGTTTGCCGCCGCCCAGATATTCGACCGTGGCCCGGATACCCAGATACGAGCCACCGATGCCGATCGAGATGAGCGCGTCGGAATCCTTCCGGACCTCATTTCCCAAGGCCTCCAGCTCTTTGATCAACGCGTCCGGGATCTTGCCAGGCAAATCCACCCAGCCGAGGAAATCATTGCCCTTGCCGGTTTTATTGTGAAGATCGTCGTGGGCTTTCTTGATCTTCGAAGCCAGGGCGTCGATGTCATTTTGCCCGACAAAACCTTTAAGAAATTCGCGATCCAGGGTGAGGCTCATAGGAGCATTCCTTTCCCAAACGCTTCAGTTAGAAAATGTTTTCACGATATGGCGCAAAATTCTTTCTCTTCGCACGCAACCGGTTCATCGATCACCGCGCCGCCCAGGACGACGTCGCCTTCGTACAGCACCACCGACTGGCCCGGCGTCACGGATTTCTGCGGCTCGAGGAAATCGATCCGCACACGCCCGTCCTCCAGGCACGTGACGTCCGCCGGGACTTCCGGAGCATTGTGGCGGATGCAGACGTTGGCCCGGATCGTCTCGCCCGGGACATCCATGCTCACCGGGTTGAACCGGCTCGCCAGAAGCCCCTTGGAATACAGCTTGGACAACGGCCCGACGTAAACCGTGTTGGTCTCTTTCTCGATCTTGTAAACATACACCGGATGCCCCAAAGCGATCCCGAGCTTGTCGCGCTGGCCGATGGTGTAATTCACGATCCCCTTGTGCTCCCCGACCACCTCGCCCTTCTCGTTCTTGAACAGGCCAGGAACAAACGCGGACTCGCCCACGCGGCTGCGGATAAATTCCTTGTATCCGCTGTCCGGGACAAAACAGATGTCCTGGCTCTCCGGCTTTTCCGCGGTATTGAGTTTGTAGCGGCGGGCCAGTTCACGCACTTCGTGTTTGGTCAGGTCACCCAACGGGAACAAAATCTTCGGCAGGGTCTCCTTGCGCACGCTGTAAAGAAAATACGACTGGTCCTTGCGCTCGTCATTGGCCTTCTTCATCTCATATCGCCCGGCCGCCGGGTTATGATGGATCTTGGCGTAATGCCCGGTGGCCAGATACTCCGCGCCCAGGCTCATGACCTTCGCGTAAAGAGAGCCGAACTTCAAATGCTGGTTGCACTCGACGCACGGGTTGGGCGTGCGGCCGTTCAAATACTCGTCGGTGAAGGTCTGGATGATGTGGTCGTTGATGTCCTTGGCGAAATCGAGGACGTAGTGCGGGATCTCCAGGATCTGCGCCGCGCGCTTGGCGTCCGCGATCCCGTCCACACCGCAGCAGGACGGCTTTTTGCTGTTGGGATGCGAGATGCTGAAGCACATGGTCACGCCGACAACGTCATGCCCGGCTTCCTTCATCATCCCTGCCACGACAGACGAATCCACCCCGCCGCTCATGGCGACGAAGACCTTCTTCTTGTGAGTATTTTGCGAAATCATATTTTCTTAGCGTCTAGCGTTTAGCGGATAGCGTATAGAAAAACTACCCGCTCTACGCTATCCGCTGCCCGCTGTCACTGTTTCAATCGCCCCATACGTGACATCCAGCAATTCGTCCAGTTCACTCTCGCTGACCGCCAGCGGCGGCATGAGAACGATCACGTTGCCCAGAGGCCTCAAAATCACGCCCCGCTCGCGCGCCAGGCGGCAGACCTTGACCCCGATCCGGTCTTCCCAGGAATAGGGCCTTCGGGTTTCGCGGTCCGCGGCCAGCTCGATGCCGGCCATCATCCCCTTCTGGCGAACGTGCCCGACATGGGGTAGATTATAAAACATCTTCAGCCGTCGGCTCAAGTGTTTTATTTTAGGCTGGAGACGGGACAAAACCCTCTCTTTTTCAAAAACCCGCAGATTCGCCAGAGCCGCGGCGCAGGCCAGCGGGTTGCCGGTGTAGGTGTGGCCGTGAAAAAAAGTTTTCTGGTCTTTGTAATCAAAGACAAAGCCGTCAAAGACCCTCTTCGTGGTCAACGTCGCGGCCAGGGGGAGATATCCGCCGGTGATGCCCTTGGCCAGACACAGAAAATCCGGGGATACGCCTTCATGCCCGCAGGCGAACATCTTGCCTGTACGGCCGAATCCGGTGGCCACCTCATCCGCGATCAGAAGAATATCGTATTTCCGGCAAAGCCGCGCCACGCGTTTAAGCACGCCCTCCGGCCAGACGATCATACCGGCCGCACCCTGGACGATCGGTTCAACCACCAAAGCCGCGATCGTGCCGCGCGACTTCCCGAATAATGCTTCCATCCGGTCGAGAGCTCCATCAAAATCCGTTTCGCGGTAGCCGTCCGGAAATCCGACCTTCACGGTCTTAAAGATCAGTTTCTTGTAAACATGGTGAAAAAGATCGATCCCGCCCACGCTCACGCTGCCCAGAGTATCGCCGTGATACGAGTTTGCCAGGTGCGCGATCCGCGTCTTTTTGCGGCGTCCGGTGTTCTGCCAGTACTGGTACGCCATCTTGATAGCGACCTCGACAGCTGTCGAGCCGTTGTCCGAATAAAAGACCTTCTCCAGACCCTTGGGCGCGATGCCGACCAGTTTCCTGGCCAGCTCAACGGACGGCGTATTGGCAAGCCCCAGCAAGGTGGAATGCGCGAGCTTATCGATCTGCGCTTTAACGGTCCGGTCGATCTCGGCCTTGCGGTGCCCGTGCACGTTGACCCACAGGCTCGAAACCCCGTCCAGATACCTGCGGCCGCGTGTGTCCTTCAGATAACACCCTTGCCCCTCGTCAATCACCAGCGGCTCGTCGTTCAGCCAATCTTTCATCTGGGTGAACGGATGCCAGATATATTTCTTGTCCCATTCCGCCAGCCGGTTCGCGTCCCGACGGGCAGACGAAGAATACAAAAGCGTCTTCGGGTCCAGCCGCCCCCGGCATTGCTTGAGAATATCAGCGGTCTTCAGAGACCTCAAACGCGGCAGAATGCCGAGAACCGGGACGCCCCCCAGCCGCCGGATCGCTTGCGGATTTGTCTTCTCCGGAATGCCGTGCGGCTTGCCAGCCAGGTCGTTAAAAATCACACCCCGCACCCGCAGCCCGCGGGAGCGCGCCTGCTCAATGGTTAAAAGCGTGTGATTGATCGTCCCCAGTCCAAGCCGCGCCACGATCACCACATCAAGATCCATCTCCCGGATCAAATCCGCCACGAGATACTCGCCCTGGAGAGGAACGCACAACCCTCCGGCCCCCTCTACCAGGACAATGTCGTGACGCTGCTGAAGCCGTTGATAGGCCTCCAAAATCTTCGGGACGCGGATGCAAATATTCTGCCGCTGAAACGCAATATGCGGCGACAACGGCTCCGGCGCCAGATATGGATTGATCTCAGCCAGAGAGTCCGCAAGCCGCAAGCCCTTTTTGAGGAGAGCGGCGTCGTTGCCCGCGCACTGCACGGGCTTCATCACGCCGACATCATATCCCTGCTCCTGCAGCAGGGTCCCGAGCGCCAGCGTGACAATGGTCTTACCGACCCCGGTGTCCGTTCCGGTGATGAACAATCCGTCACACGTCACACGATACACGTCACATGCCACATGTTTTGCGTGTGCTTTTATGACCTTGTGACCTTGTGACGCTTTCATTTTCTCGCCGTGATCCATACCACCTCGAAAGTCGCGAACACGCCCCAGCGGTCCTTGAAACGATCTTGATAATAATGCGCCGCGCGGTACAACAGGTCCCGCCCGACGAAGATGTCCCGTTCGCGGACGTTGGCGCCGATGTCCTTGATCCATTTGAGCAGGGCCATCATGTTGTCGAAATGCGTTTTGATGATCTCGTCCTTCAATTCGATATCCTGGAATCCGGCGGCGCGCAGGGCGGCCTCGATTTCGGCCCGACCCGCGAGCCGGCGGATGACCGGCGACGGTCTCGCGCCGTCTCCGGCCGCTGCCTCCAGCGCCTCGAACAATTCGCAAAACGTCTGCCGTCCGAACAATGTCGCGAACAGCGTGCCGCCGGGTTTCAAGCAGGACCACGCGCCGGCAAACGCCTGCGTCAGGTCGTTCGCCCATTGGTACGAAAGGTTCGAAACAACCACGTCAAAGCTGTTCTCGCAAAACGGCAAGGCCTGGGCGTCGGCCTGGACGATCGCCAGATCGCCGTATTTGTCCCGCGCCTGCCGGACCATCCCGTCCGCCACGTCAAGCCCTGTCACGGCCGCGTCCGGGAACCAGAACCGCAGGCGATCCGTCATCCAGCCCGTGCCCATGCCGACGTCAAGAATGGACGAGCACTCCTGGCGGTCCACAATCTTGCGGATGAGCTCGCGGCCGATCTCCTTCTGCAGCCCGGCCAGGACTTCATACTGCATGGCCGCGCCTGAAAAGGCCCGACGGATTTTACGGTCGAGAAGATTAAGGATCATAGGGATTGTTGCTCCTTACACACCCCGCCCTTGGGGCGGGAGTTCCATATCCCAGGGAGGAAGCAGCATAGTGCTCCCCCACGGAGGAATGAAGCCTTATCCGGATACCCGCCGCGGCTTACCGCGGGGAGTGAGGAGGGCTTCATTTTTCCTGCCGGGGAAGGAACGACGACAGAAAACGCTCGATGGTCTCGTTGAACTCATACGGTTTGGTCAAAAACGGGAAGTGCCCGCAACGGGGGAACAGGTCCAACGTCGCTCCCGGGATTGTCCTCGAGAAATACGTGAACAATTCCTTCGGGCAGATATAATCATCCGTTCCGTTGATGAACTGGACCGGCAGCCCGCCGCGCGGCATGTGCTCGCGCAGGTCTTCATTTTCCAGGACGTCCAGCATCTGCAGCAGGGCTTCCTTGTGGGGAAAATCGATATTTTGCCGGAACGTCTGGATCCACTTGTACCGGCGGCTGCCCCGCTCGTAATGCGTGAACAGCGAACGGAAAAAAATATTGACCATGCTCGGATAATCAGAATTAAGCTGGGCGGCGAGCTTGCGGATGCGCGACACTTCCAGCCCGTACGGGTAATCTTCGCTGCGGCTGAAACGGGGCTGGGAGCCGACAAACACCAGAAAACGCACCGCCTGCGGGGCGATGGCAAAAAGTTTCAGCGCCACAAGCCCTCCGAGAGAACTGCCCACGACGCCGACCTTCTCAAGGCCCAGGTCCCAGAGGACCTCGCGGATGTCTCCGGCGATCTCGGCCAGCGAAATTTTACGCCACTCCGTCTTGCCGTGTCCCGGCAGATCCACGGCAACGGCGCAGAACCGCGCCGAAAAATGTTTGACCTGCTGGCGCCAAATCCGGGAATCCACGCCCCAGCCGTGGATAAACAGGATCGGGTCCCCCTGCCCCTCGACTTCATAATGCCAGTTCATTCCCCGCTTGGTCTTCAAATAAGGCATAGCGCTCTTCCTGTGTTTTTGAGTTGTTCCGTCAAACGGTCCAGATCTTCGCGCGTGTGTGTCGCCATCACGGTCACGCGCAGCCGGGCGGTGTTGGCCGGCACTGTCGGAGGCCGGATGGCCGAGACAAAGATCCCGGCCTCCAGCAAACGGCGCGAGAACTCCACGGCCAGCCCGGAATCCCTTACAATGATGGGAATGATCGGCGTCCGGGTCCTGCCGATGTCAAATCCGAGTTCCTTCAAACGGCCGCCGAGATAACGCGCATTGTCCCACAGCGTTTCCCGGCGGTCCGGTTCATGTTCCATGATTTCAATGGCCGCCTGCGAAGCCGCGGCCACGGCCGGCGGCATGCCGGTCGTATAAATAAAACTCCGAGCATGGTTGACCAGATATTCGATCAACGTCTCCGAGCCGCAGCCATACGCGCCAAAGGAACCCGCGGCCTTGGAAAACGTGCCCATCTGGATATCCACGCGGCCTTCCAATCCGAAATGCTCCACAGCGCCCTTCCCGTTTTTGCCTAACACCCCGAACGCGTGCGCCTCGTCCACCATCATCATGCAACCGTATCTTTCCGCCAGGGCCGCGATGCGGTCCAGGGGCGCGATGTCGCCGTCCATGCTGAACACGCTGTCCGTGACGATCAATTTGCGTTTGGCCGACGACGGCTCCCGGAGCATCCCTTCCAGCGCGTCCATGTCGCTGTGCGGGTAGCGCTTAAGCTTGGCCTGGCTCAAAAGGATCCCGTCGATGATGGACGCGTGGTTGAGCCGGTCAGAGAACACAACGTCATCCCGCCCCATCAGCGAAGAAATGATCCCGACGTTGGCCATATAACCGCTGGAGAACACCAGCGCGGCTGGCGCGCCCTTGAACGCCGCGATCTTTTCTTCAAGCCGGCGGTGCGAAGCCATGTTGCCGCACACCAGCCGCGAAGCCCCGGAGCCGAACCCTTCTTTCTCCATGCACTCCGCCGCGGCCCGGATCAAACGGGGATCGTCCGCCAGCCCCAGATAATTGTTTGAACAAAAATTCAAGACTTCGCGCCCGTTGAGGACGATCGCCCGCCCCTGCGGTCCTTCCACGTCCCGCATCCTGCGCCGCAACTGCTGTTGTTCGAGCGCGGCGATGTCGTTCCCGAAAAAAACTTCCTTACTCATGCGGATTGTCCTCAATCCATTTCGCAAAAGCGGCAATGGCTTTTTGATTCTGCTCTGTCGTCGGTTGCCATCCATCGGATCCGTTATAATAACCGAAATAACTGCCCGTCAGGTTGTTCACGGCCTGGACGACATTGGAGTGCCGCCACTCTTCCATGGAGCCGTCCTTTAAAAGTTCCAGCAAAACAGGCGCGCAGGCCTTGTCTTTGATTTCCGCAAGCAGGATGGCGGCATAATACCTGACATCCCTCGCAGGATCGGACAGGACCGCGACCAAAGACGGCCTGACATCCGGCCTGTCTTTCTTCAAAATCATATACCCCATGACCACCGCCTGTTCCCGGACCTTGGCGGAGGGATCCCGCATTAAGTCCTGAAATACGGGAATCAGCGCCGCATCACCGGATTCGGCCAGCACATACACCGCTTTCCAGCGCTGCTCCTCGTCCTCCGATGAGAGCAGCTTGAGGACAGCCGGGTGCGGAGGATGTCCCTTGGACAGGCTCCGCATGGTCTCGAAAAATTCCAGCGGTTTTTCAGGATATTTGTTGATCAAATTTTCAATGACGCTAAAATCACCCAGTCTTTCCAGGGCATAGACCGCTTGCCGGATTTCATGATCGTCCCGGCTTTCCTTAAGGATTTTCAACACCTTCAGAATCATTTCAGTCACGGCCAGCTCTGCCGTCAAACTCAAGCCGCGGTCGCGATTCCAATACTCATCGTTTTCCAGATCGGCCCAAATCATCGGGACCACCAACTGCCGGTGTTTTTTCAAAAGCTCCAGACACTTTCCCCGGGCCGCTTCCTTTAATCCATAAATACCGTTGGCATCCCGGGCCATGATCATGCTGGCCAATTCCTCAGGAGAAAGCTGGGCGGCGTTCTCCGGCGCGAACGAGCCCGGGATCAACGCGTAATCACGGTCCTTCAACAGGGGATAGGCTTCCTGGTAAAGATACACCTCTTCCCCCTGCTGTTGCTCATAAGGAAGACGCGCGATCGATTCCACAGTCACAAAGATTTTCTTGATCCGTTCTTCATCCTCTTTTTGCCGTTGCGCCACCGCCTCAGGAGACAATTCTTCCTCCGAGGATTTTGCAAAAACCCGGCCATCCGTCACCAGGGACAAACAAAGGACCATCAAGAAAAAGATTGAAATGCTTCGCATGAACAATGCCTCCTATCCAATTTGCACCACATCCCCGGACATTTTTTTGATCAGCGTGCCCGCATCGCTGCGGATCACCAATCCACCGTCACTGGCCAAATCCAGGGCCTCGCCTTCCACCGTGCCGCCGGAATCGGAAATCCGGACGCGCCGGCCGATGGTCGCCGACAATTCCTTCCACTTATTGAGAACGGCCTCAAATCCTTCGGAGGACGCCTGAAAATACCAGCGCTCCAGGCGTCTCAGGACTTCCTGAAGCACGGCCACGCGGGCGGCGCTCTGTCCGCTCTCCAATGTGACGGACGTCGAATGCGGCGGCAGGTGGGCCGCGGACGTGTTCACGTTGATGCCGAAACCCACGACCACAAATTTCACCCGTTCCACCTCGGCGTTCAATTCGGTCAGAATTCCGGCGAGCTTGCGGCCGTTGACCAAAAGATCATTGGGCCATTTGATCGCGGCCTGCACGCCGGTGGACGCGGCCACGGCCTCCCGAAGCGCCACAGCGCACAACAGCGTCAATTTCGGGACGTCCATGGGGTTGAGCCGCGGCCGTAAAATCACGGAAAAATAAAGTCCTTTGCCCTTGGGCGACACCCAGCTGCGGCCCAGCCGCCCGCGGCCTTTGGTCTGGCTTTCGGCGATCACGACCGTTCCCTCCTCGGCGCCCTGAAGCCCCAGCCGGAACGCCTCGTCCATGGTCGAGGAAACGGCATCGTGGGAATGAACATGTCTCCCCATCACTTTTGTTCCCAGAACGTAACCGATCTCACGCGGCAGAAGCTTGTCCGGGCAGGACAGCAAGCGGTACCCGAGATGCGGGACCGCAACGATGTCGTATCCGTCCTCGCGCAATTCCTGGATGTATTTCCATATCCCGGCGCGGCTGACGTTCAGGGAACGGCTGATCTCTTCCCCGGACAGATAGGAATCACTTTTCTTAAGAAACTGGATGATCTGGTCCTGCATATCAAATCCTCAATCTTTTGACAACAGCCGGCAGCGTTTCCAGCAAGGCATCCACATGCTCCTGCGTTGTCCACCGGCCGATGGTCAACCGCAGAGAGCCGAACGCCAGCTCATCGGAAAGCCCGATCGCCCGCAGGACGCGCGACGGCTCCATGGCCCCGGCGGTGCAGGCCGAACCCATGGAAGCGGCGATGCCTTCCATGTCCAGGCTCATCAGCAGGGTCTCCCCCTGAATCTTGTCGAAAGAAAAATGAACGTTGTTCGGCAGGCGGCTGGCCGGATGGCCGTTGAGCCGCACGCCGTCAATGCGCCTAAGCACCTCGGCGATGATCCGGTCACGCAGGGCTGTTTGAGTTCTCGCTTCATCCGCCATTTTGCCGCGGCAAAGCTCGACCGCCTTGGCCATACCGACAATCCCGGCCACGTTTTGCGTGGATGCCCGGCGGCCGCGCTCCTGGTCACCGCCCATCAAATAATGCGTGACCTTCACGCCCTTGCGGATGTAAAGCGCGCCGACGCCCTTGGGGCCGTAAAATTTGTGCGCCGATAACGACAGCATGTCCGCGCCAAGCTCCCGAACGTCCACCGGAATGTGCCCGACGGTCTGGACCGCGTCCACCAGAAAAGGAATGCCGCGCTCCCGCGCGACTTTCCCGATCCCGGCGACCGGCTGAATGGTGCCGATCTCGTTGCTGGCATGCATCACCGCGATCAAAACCGTTTTGTCCGTGATGGCCTTGCGCACGGCCTCCGGGTCCACGAGGCCGAGAGGATCCACATCCACAGAGGTGACGCGGAATCCAAATTTCTCCAAAAAATGGGCCGGCTCGTGAACGGAATGGTGTTCAATACTGGAGATGATGATATGGTTGCCCTGGTCCCGATGGCTGAACGCGGCGCCCAGAATCGCGGAATTGTTGGATTCTGTGGCTCCGGAGGTGAAAACGATCTCCTCCGGCAGGGATCCGATGAATCCGGCCAATGTCTGACGGGCGTCCTCCAGGGCCTTCTGGGCCTCGCGGCCGAAGGCGTGCGGACTGGAGGCATTGCCGAAACGGTCATGGAAAAACGACTCCATGGCCCGGATCACTTCGGGGTCAGCCGGAGTTGTGGACGCGTAATCGAAATAAAAGGGATTCATCATATAAGGAAAAATTCCCCTGGAAGGGGATGAGTCATCATACCGAGTTTTCAGCCCATTGTCAACCGACTGCCGGCTTCCGGTTGACAATGAAAAAGGAGGCCTCCCGGCCGTGAAAGGTCGGATTGACAAAAAAAGGGGGGGATGCTATATTGAAGGACATTTTTTGATAATATATAGAGGTATCGGGGCTGTCCTTGGCTTCCTTTGATTAAAAAATCGGACAGGGAAGCCAGGGACTGGCCCCGTTTTCCTCTAAAATAAATTTGATCGTTTTTAGGTTATTGGGGCTGCCCTTGGCTTCCGTTGATTAAAAAATCGAACAGGGAAGCCAAGGGCTAGTCCCGATTTCCTCTAAATATAAATTTTGTTCATTAAGGAAAATCGGGGCTGTAGCTCAGTTGGGAGAGCACTTGCATGGCATGCAAGGGGTCAGGGGTTCAACTCCCCTCAGCTCCACAAATTTCTCATCAAGGATCGCTCGATTGAAACAATTTCGCGTCGTCCTCATCATCGGCATCATTGAAATCCTGATCGGCAGCATCTCCCTTTTTATCGTTTTCAGTTCTTTGATTCTCGGCACAAGCGCCAAGCCCCCCGGCATCCTGCTGTTCATTGTGGCCGCGGCCTGCATATCCACCCTGATCGGCATCGGCATCCTCAAGTTCAAAAAAGCCGCCTACAATGTCCTGCTGTATTTCTCGTCGGTCATCTTTCTGAGCAAAATCCTGATTTTCATGGACATCATCCAACTGAACGATGCGGTGGGCACATCCATTCCGGGTCATGTCAAAGACGCCATTTCCATGGCTTATCACGGATTCGTCATTTATTACCTAAAAAAAGACGACATCCGCAAGATCTTTCATTTGCACGTTGATTAATAAACTTGTTGGAGTGACGGCAATGCTGTTCCTCATCCCATCTGGAAAACAGCATTCTCCGCCACTCCCTATCAGTGACCACTGCTCTTTCATTTTTGTCGCTTGAAAAAACTCTGGAGTGACGGCAATGCTGTTCCTCATCCCATCTGGAAAACAGCATTCTCCGCCACTCCGTAGCAGTGACCACTGTTCTTTCATTTTTATCATTTAGAAAAACTGCTGGAGTGGCGGAACTGGTATACGCGCTGGTCTCAAAAACCAGTGACTTCACGGTCGCGAGGGTTCGAATCCCTCCTCCAGCATAAAATTTGCATCTCCGCACACGAAACTCAACTGCTCACAGGGGATCACCAGATGACCGAACTTCCTCCCCATGCTTTGGAAAACGCTGCTGCCTCGCGCAGGGGCAACCCAGTTCACAATCCCCAACCCCACAATAAAATAAAAGGACCGGCATGACATCCCACTCCTTGAGCCCCAGAATCCTCTACGGCCTATTTCTGCTCTCTCTCGTCACTTTAGTCTTTGAACTCTTGATCTCACGCGTCATGAGCGTCATTGCCTGGTACCACTTTTCATTCATGGCGATCTGCCTGGCCCTGTTTGGATTAACTCTGGGAGCCGTTATCGTGCACAAATACAAAGACGCCTTTCTGAAAAACTATTCCAGCAACCTCCGCCGGTGCGCTGCCGCATTCTCATCGGCGCTGCTGATCAATCTAACAATCGTCTGCCAGCTGCCGGCGTTCGTGAATTCTTCGGCGTCGGGAGACTGGCAAATCACCTACCGCTATTGGAACATTCTCTGGATCTTCGCCTCAACCGCCCTGCCGCTCATCAGCTCCGGGGTCGGAATTTCGCTCATCTTCACCCGTTATGCCGGCCATGCCAATAAGATATATTTCATCAACCTCTTGGGATCATCGCTGGGCTGCCTGTTATTCATTCCCCTCATCAACTCCCTGGAGGTCATCAATTCCTACTTTATCCTGGCGTTAGCCGGGGTCGTAACGGCCATTTTATTCGACGCTTCGGCCCCCGCGGCGCAGAGAAAAACAAAGCACCTGGTCGGATTGCTGCTGTTCCTGGCCATCGCCCTCTGCGTCAATCTGAGCACGGACTGCTTAAAAATCCGATGGACCAAGGGACAGCTGGTCAATCAGGCTTTTTACAAAAAATGGAATTCCTTCTCATATATCAGGCTCTTCGAGATCCCGGGTCAACCCGCGCCCATCGGCTGGGGGTTTGCCCCCAAAAAACAACAGGAGGTGTTCAGGAACCGCGTCAAGCAAATGTACCTTGACATCGACAGCATTGCCGGCACGCATATGACGGATTTCGAACAGCGAGATTTCCGAAAAATCGATTTTCTAAAATACGACATCACATCGCTCGCCCATTATCTTGTCACCGGCGGGGATATGCTGGTCATTGGTGTCGGAGCGGGCAGGGATGTTCTGGCGGGCCTGCTGTTCGGCCAAAAAACCATTACCGGGGTTGAGATCAATGAGGCGATCCTGAATATCCACAAAAAAGTCGTCCCCCACTTCACCGGCGACCTTAGCCATCATCCCAAAGTTACCCTGGTTCACAATGAAGCGCGCAGCTTCATCAACGCCTCCGACAAGAAATTCGATCTCATCCAATTGTCACTCATCGACACCTTTGCGGCAACTCAAGCCGGAGCTTATGCCCTAACAGAAAACAGTCTTTATACGACCGGCGCCTTTCATACGTATTGGGATCACCTGACGGAATCGGGGGTCCTCAGCGTCTCCTACTGGATGCCCCTCGAAAGCCCGGAACACATGCTCCGGATGCTGGGGGCAGCGACCGAATCTCTAATGAGGGACGGGGTCCTTCAACCCAGGGCCCATTTCGTCCTCGTCCACACCGACGGCCTGTTCGAAGGCCGGGAGGTTGGGACCCTGCTCGTCAAAAAGAGCCCCTTCTCTGCCCAGGAGCTGCATCTTGTCAAAAATTATTGCGAGACCATGGGATTTCATCTTATCCTTTCACCGGCGGGCTCGCACTTCCCGGCCTTCAGGGAAATGTCGGACCCGACGGGGGTGCGGGAATATCCCCGGCATTACTTCCGCAACATCACCCCGGCCACCGATGACAAGCCTTTTTTCTTCCTCTTGAGCCGATTCGATACATGGGAGTTCGTCAAACAATTGTGGCCACCCAATTTCAGCGCGGAGCACATTTTATTCTCTTTGCTGGGACTCATGACCATTTTAACCATCTTGTTTGTGATTCTGCCGCTCTGCAGAATGCAGCAGCCCATGAAATTGGATACGACGGCTATCCCCCTCACCGTCTATTTCAGCACGATAGGCATAGCTTTCATGTTCGTGGAAATGTCGCAGGTCACACGATTGAGCTCCTTCTTGGGACATCCTATCTACAGCTTGTCGATCACGCTGTTCTCATTCCTCCTGGGAAGCGGATTAGGAAGCTTCTTCTTAGGGAGGGTCGATACCCGGCGAGGAGTTACCGCATATTCGATGCTGTTTCTCACCATCGCCATAGGAACGGTCCTCTTTATGGCCCCGGCACTTTCGTTTTTCTCCCGCCACCCCATCGGCACGAGAATGATCGCCTCAATTGTCGTGGTCCTTCCCCTCGGATTCTTTATGGGGTCCTTCCTCCCTCAGGGGATTAGGATTCTCGATAAGAAAAACGGTCCTATCGCATTATTCTGGGGATTGAACGGGGCCATGTCCGTCATCGGCTCTATCCTGGCCATGATTGCGCAGATCACCTTAGGGCTGAACACGACATTCCTGATTGGCGTGGTCCTGTATGCTTTGGCCATCCACTTGTTGCTCAAGATGAAGTTTACCAATTGTTAACCCATAAACACCCTTGAGATTTTCCAACCCGTCGGTCATTTTTGTAAAGACATCCTCTTGCGAAGCCTGTCCTCCTTGTATTCTTAATCCTGCCATGAAACGATTGCCGTTCAAAAACGACAGCGTCTTCCTGCTGGTGGCATTAACCGTGATCAGCCTTTTCCTGCGTTTAGCCTTTTTGAGCAAAGGTCCTTATAACGTCGACTGCCTCGACTTCGCCATCAAATCCGAGGAGCTCCTGACAACGGGACGTCTTCAGACCAGCGGCCCCGGATATCCTCTCTTTATCCTGCTGGGAGCGGTTTTCATCGGTGCGGCGCGGATGTTTTCCATCCACGACCCGGTCATCGGGGTCAACGTGATGAGCGCGTTCTTCGGCGCGATGTCGGTGGGCGCCCTCTTTGTGCTCCTGCAAAACCTCTTGAACAGGACCGCCGCGTTTTTCGGGGCTGTCATGCTGTCCGTCTTCCCGATTTGCCTGGCGGAATCCACCTACGGTAAGAATCACACCGCGAGTCTTTTCTTTCTCCTGGCAGGTCTCGCGGCCCTGGCCTCTTTTCAAACAACAGGACGCAAACGAGCGTTTATTTCCGCTGCGACATTGCTGGGCGCGATGGGAGCCACTCGTATTCAAGACCTCCCCTGGATCATGCCGGCGGTCACCGTCCTCTTCTTCTGGCCTCCGGGCGAAACCGGCCGGGTCCCGGCAACCCCATTCCTCAACAGGCTCAAACTTTTCACGCTCATGATCACCATCGCCGCATCCGTGATGGCCGTCTTGCATCTTCCGTTCATCCTCGGCACAGGGCGCGGCAATTATCTCGGCTATTTTGCCAAATCCTGGGACATCGGCGTCACTGCGAATTTTCGCGGTCTCATATCGCCGTCCCTTCTCAGCAGTCTTGTCATCCTGGTCTGCGGCCTGACGCCGGTCGGGTTTCTCCTGTCGATTCTTGGAACAGGAAAACTCGCTGTTAAAAATCGAAGGGTATTCTATTTTCTTCTCACTTGGCTCGTCTTCACGCTTGGCTTTTTCGGCAATCTCGCCGGGACCACCTCGCGCTACCTCCTCATCCCGGCTGTCCCTCTCATCATCGCGCAAAGTTATCTGATGGGAACCCTCTGGCAAAGCCGCTCCCGGCTCATCCGGTACGGCGCCGGCCTAACATTCGTCTTCATCATCCTCCTGCTTTTCTCCCAGACCTATCCGATCCTGCAGTTCCGGCACCGGTTCGCGCCCATGGTGGACTTCAGTTATTTTGTCCGGGACAACACCGCGCCTAACGCGGTCATCATCGCGTCCGACGAAGGGTGGTTCATCAGATATTACGCCGAACGGGAGCCCCTGAAGCGGCCCGATTATCCTGCCCCCCCGGGATATCCAGGCCTTCCGCGCAGAATTGGACAGGGTTCTGGAGGCCGGACATCCGGTCTACACGACCCTTTCAGGAATTTACAGTTATGACCCCGGCAAGGAAATGTTGCGGATGCTCGACCAGGATTATGACCTCTATTACATCGGCGACCACATGACGGAACTCTGGCACAAAGGCGCGACAATCCTGCAGGTCGTACCGGAACGGCTCTTTCGGATCAGAAAAAAAGAGGCGGCTGACCATTTGCCACAGGTAACGCATTGACGGGCTGCCGGCCAAGTGTTACACTTTCGGTATGAAAAAGTCCTTTCCTTTATTCCTGTCTTTCCTCTGCGCCCTCTGGGCCTCTCCCTTGTCCGCCCAGACTCCGACGGCCGCATCCACCGCGGACAGCGATCTTCAGACCATCACCCTCAAAGATGGAACAGTCCTGAAAGGCAAACTGGCCCAGGTTGAAGGCGACAGCTATGCCGTCCAGACCCCCAACATGGGAACCGTCAAAGTCCCTGTCAGCGCCGTTTCCAGCATCACCACCGGCCAAGCCCCCGCACCGATGCATCCGGACGCGCAGGCCCTGCAGAATTCCCTCTCAGGACTTCTGGGAGGGCAATCCGCCGCAATGCCCCAGCTCGGGCAGATGGGATCTTCACAGCAAGCCCTGATGATGGATCCGGCGTTCCTGGCGGAAGTCCAGCTGATCCTGCAGGACGAAAACGTGCGCAAAATCCTCAGCGATCCGCAACTCCAAAAAGATGTCATGACGATGGACCCGGACACGATCCAGAACAATCCCTCCATTCAGCAATTGATGACCAACCCGCAAATGCAGGAACTCATGCAGAAAATGGCTGAAAAAATGGCCGGGGGAATGCAGGGTCCCGGGGCGGGCACCGGCGCGGCGCTTCCTCTTACAACCCCTTAAGTCCAAATCCCTCCGGCATTCTCCCTTGGCAAGCAGAGACGGCGAAGATCACTCAGAACAGCGGATTTTAAACGGATACACTGCGGACGAACGGCGGGACAACAGCCTGATTCCTCAGGCCTTTATTTCTTGTTCATGGCCTTGAACACCAGGACCTTATTCAAGGCCTCTCCGGCCTCAAGAATCCGGCCTTGGCGACGGTACTGTTCCAGGGCCTTGGCGAGATAGGACTGGGCTTCCTGATCCCGACCCAAATGCAGATGGATCCCGGCGAGATTATAATAAGCCTCGGCGAACTCAGGGTTCAGTTCAACAGCTTTCTGAAGACTCTGGATGGCCTTGTCAAACTGCCCCAGCGCCGAATAGGCCTGTTCAGCGGAAAAATAAAAAGCGGCTTCATTCGGCCGCATCCATATCGCCTCCTCCAAATACGTAACGGCCGAATCCATGTCCCCCCGGTACAAATAAACCACGCCGAGATCATGACGCAGGAGAGCGCTCTGGCGGTTGGCCCTGACCGCGGACTCGTAAATCGCGGCCTGGTCATGCCAATCCGTGTTGCGCAGCCATGTCCTGGCCAGATAAAATCCGGCGATCCCCGCCACCAGAACGACCACTGCCGTGCGTCCCCATCCCGCCGGCCGGGCCAGCCAGCCGGCATAAAGGCCGTAAGCCAACAAAATGCAAAAAGCCGCCGATGAAGCGTACGCGTACCTCTCGGCAAAATAAATTTGCCCCGGGATGATATTCGATGCCGGTAACAGCAGAATAAAAAACCAGGCCACGGCAAAAGCGACAAACGGCTTTTTCTTGCGCAGCGCCAGGGCCCCGGCCGCGAAAACAGCCAGGACAAGGATCGAAGCCATGGTCCAGGGGTCTTTCGGAGACTGGGACAAAACAGCCGCCGCGTTGAAATCTTTGGGCGCGAAGGAGAATATCCCGGGGGAGATGATGTGATTGTGCGTCAATACGGCGGGGCACAGCAGAATTCCCGCATATTTGACGGCGGCTTTGATAAAAACAAGGAACGTCAGATAAAAACTGTCATGCAAATAGCCGCTGCGAGTCCACTCGCCCAGGACCAGCCACTTGAGGAGCGCGTACGATAAAACCGCTCCGGCAAAGGGAGCGGCCCGCCGGCATAACGCGTTCCACCCTTGTGCGCCTCTCCGTACACATGCGTCAAAAATAAAAAACAGGACCGGCAGAGTCATTGCCAATTCGCTCGTGTAAACCGCCAAAAACGCAAAGATAACCGCAAGGACATACGCCTTTTGAGGGCGGGTCCCGCCGGCACTTTCGCGGAGAGCATGCCGCGCCTCAGCCGTTTTCATCACCGCCGCCTTCTCTCCAATTTCCCATTCCCCGCTGTAGGAACTTGAACGTATATAAAAATAAAAAGAGGCGAGCATCCAAACAACCCCAAGGGTGTCTGTGGCGGCGGTCATGTGAGTGACGGCCTCGGCATGGACGGGATGGAGACCAAACAACAAAGCCGAAAGAAACGCCACAGGCCTACTTCCAAGGAGGAGCAGGGCGATGCGGTAGACGAGAGACGTGGCCGCCAGGTGCGCGAGCAGGCCGGCCAGCTGGAAGGCCCACGGCAGTCCCGAACCAAGCTGGTACAAAACACAATGGACCACAGTTTTAAGCGGCGCATAAACCGCGCTCTGGCCGTCGGGAGGGATAAAACCGGAAAAAAATCTGGGGAGGTTGTGCCAGTCGCGGATCAGCGGCCAATTGGCGATATAATCGAAATCGTCCAGGGTGAATCCGTTCCAGAAAATGTTGCTGTACGCCAGCACCGTGACGGCAAACACGGCGAACAGAGCGGAACGCGGGTCCTGGATGATTGAGCGGATTTTATTCATGTCTTACGAAGACGCGGCAACGCCGGCCGCGTGCCTCAGCTGGCCGCAGGCGGCGTTCACGTCCCGGCCGCGCGGCGTGCGCACCGTGGCGTGGACGCCATGACGGAGCAGTTCCTGCTTAAACCGTGAAATCTCCGTCCGCGTCGGCGGGTTATGGTCAAATTCCTTAACCGGGTTATACGGGATCAAATTCATCTTACAGACGATGCCCTTGAGCAGTTGTCCCAGCGCTCCGGCGGCTTCGGGCGTGCATGTCACGCCCGGGATCAAAATGTACTCAAACGTGATCTGGCGCTTGGTCGCCTGAAAATATTCCCGGCACGCGGCGATCAGATCGTGCATCGGGTATTTCTTGTTGACCGGCATCAGGACCCTGCGGGATTCGTCGCTGTACCCGTGCAGGGAGATCGCGAGTTCGATCTGAATGCCCTCTTTCGCCATCCTCCGGATCTGCGGGATCACCCCGCAGGTCGAGACCGTGATGCGCCGGGCCGCGATGTTCAGGCCTTCGGCGGAGTTGATGATGCGGATCGCCTTGAACACGTTGTCGTAATTGTCCAGCGGCTCGCCGGTCCCCATGAAAACGATGTGAGACAGCGGCCTGTCCTGGGCCTTTTTCTTGGCGTAGAGGATCTGGCTCAGGATCTCGGCGCTGGTCAGGTTGCGCTGCCATCCGCCGATGCCGCTCGCACAGAAGCGGCAGCCGAATTTGCAGCCGGCCTGGGTGGAGACGCAGACCGTGGCCCGCTCCGGCGTGGGGATCAGGACCGTTTCCACTTTCTCGCGGTCCGGCAGGTCAAAGAGCATCTTGCGGGTCTTGTCCCCGGACACAAGCTCCTGGGCGACCTCTGGCCGGGCCAGGACAAACCGGTCTTTCAGCTCCGCCCGCAATTCAGACGGCAAATTCTTCATGGCGTCAAAATCTTCGGCGCCTTTTTTATAAATCCATTCAAAGATCTGCCGGGCGCGGAACACCGGCTGTCCGGACGACGCCAGGACCCCGCACAGCTCTTCAAACGACAAATTTCGGATATCCTGTTTGTCCATGACTGGTCAGGCGCTCTTGAAATTCTGCGGAAATACAGACAGGGCGTTTAGGCCGCGGCCGGGGCTTCCTTGAAATGTCCGATGCTGCGGAATTTCTGGTACCGGGCATTCAGGAGTTCGTCGTTGGACAGGCCGGACAGTTCTTTAATATTTTTCAGGATGAGTTTCTTAAGGTTGGCGGCCACGGCTTCCGGGTCGCGATGGGCGCCGCCGGGCGGTTCCGGGACAATGTCCTCCACGATCCCGAATTTGAGGAGATGCTCGGCGGTAAACCGGAGCGCGCGCGCCGCTTCGGGGGCCTTGACACTGCTGCGCCACAGGATGGAGGCACAGCCTTCAGGGGAGATGACCGAATAATACGCGTTCTGAAGGATGCCGACCCGGTCGGCCACGCCGATCCCCAGCGCTCCTCCGCTGCCGCCTTCGCCGATGACGGTGGCAACGATGGGTGTGGCGATACGCGCCATCTCCCGGATGTTGGTGGCAATGGCCTGGGCCTGGCCGCGCTCCTCGGCCCCGACACCAGGATAAGCGCCGGGAGTGTCAATGAGGATAACGATCGGCAGATGAAATTTCTCGGCAAATTGCATCAGCCGCAGGGCCTTGCGGTACCCTTCCGGATGGGCACAGCCGAAATTCCGGCGGATGTTGTCCTTGGTATCGCGGCCTTTCTGATGTCCCATGACCATGACCTTTTTTCCGCCGATCTTGGCAAGCCCCGCGACCAGCGCCAAGTCGTCCGCGAACAGCCTGTCCCCGTGCAGTTCGACGAAGTCCGTGGTCATCATGTGGATGTAATCCATGGTATACGGCCGGGCCGGGTGCCGGGCGATCTGGACGCGCTGCCAGTCCGTCAGGTTGGAATAGACGGTGTCCTTCATCTTCTCGAGCTTCTGCTCGAGTTTTTTGACCTCGGGCTCCAGGTTGATTTTCTTGTCGGAGCCGAAATTCTTCAATTCATTGATTTTGGCTTCAAGTTCCAAAACCGGTTTTTCAAAATCCAGACCTGCCATTTTTTCCCATCCGTGATTGAGTGTTGATGGTGTCGAAAATGAAGGAAGATCAGTCGACGACCACGACTTCCGTGTTCATGGGGATGAGGCTGTAGAGTTCCTCAACCTCTTGATTGCGCATGCGCACGCAGCCGGCGGTGACCTGCTGCCCGATGGTCTCTGGCTGGACAGTGCCGTGGATGCCGTAGCCGGGGATGTCAAATCCCAGCCAGCGGCTGCCGAGGACATTGGCCGGGCTCTCCGGCGGAACCACAACGCCGCGGTGGAACCAGACCGGGTCGACGAGTTTAGAAGTGACCTTGAACTTGCCGACCGGCGTGCTGTTGTTCTCGCCGGTTGAGACCTGGTAGACCTTCACCACATCGTTGCCGTCTTTGAGGATCAGGATATTCTGTGATTTGTCGACGAAAACATTGAAACTGCCGGTCCAGACGCGAAGCTTCTGCCCCAGCCGGATCACGTCGCTCTTCAAATTGTTGCTGCGCTGGACCAGCTCGACCGTCGTGTTGTATTTTTTGGCGATCTTGGCCAGGGTGTCCCCGGTTACGACCTCATGCATGACGGTCTTCCCGTCCACAACGACGCTGGAAAAAATGATGTCCAGATTCAGCGTTTCCAGCTCTTTTTGCACGCTGTCGATGTTCTCGGCCTCCGGATAATTGGTCATGATCTCCTGATAGACCTCACGGGCCTTCACCACCTCATTGTCCTTTTTCAGGGCGGACGCCTTGGACTGGAGCTCTTTGAGCTGGGCGCCGCTCGAGGCCTGGCCGCCCCCGGCTTCCACCCGGGTGGCCTTGCCCTTCGAAAGAAGGAACACCGTCAAAAGCAATAACACAACAACTGCCGAAATGATCGCGACTTTTTTATCCACGGGTGAGTCCTCCGGATAGGATACGTCCGATTTTTAAAACTGTCATTTAACCCAAAATCCGTAAAGAACGATGGCCAGGATGATGCCGAGCAACGCTCCGGCCAGAACCTGAATGGGGGTGTGTCCGATCAGTTCCTTGAGCCGTTCGGACTCGATCTTCCCCCGCCAGTAAATGTCATCCATGACCTTGTTTAGGATCTCCGCCTGTTCACCTGTCGCGCGGCGGACCCCCTGGGCGTCGAACATGGTGACAAGCGCGAAAACAGCGGCCAGGGCAAAGGGAACGGATTCAAATCCCAGCTGCATGCCGCAGGTGGTCGCCAGGGCTGAGGCCCCGGCCGCGTGGCTGGAAGGCATTCCCCCGGTGCCGATGAACCAGCGGAAATTGAACCGTCTTTCACGCACAACGCCAAACAACACCTTGAGACTCTGGGCAATGGCCCAGACCGTGAGCGTAATGATCAATATTTTGTTATGAAAGATCCCCCAAAAAGGATTTTCCGTCATTCTCCATCCATCTCTTCAAATCCGGTGATTGCCCCGCATGATTTGCTGACGCAAATCAAGACTACTGGGCTAATGGTTTGGCCCTCTGGCCAAACCACCCTGAACGGAACTGAATGGGTTCGCTCATCAAATTTACGTTCGCCCTCCGGGCTCCGTAAATTTGTGGCTCATTAGGAACTCTTTCCAGGCGAGGAAGATACACAAATTGACGATTCAGGGAATTTATGCTAAGGTGTATTATAGTTTCGAAGCCCTTAAATTGCAACATTTTTAACTCCTGCTTCGCGTTCCCTCTACCCCTCTTGCTCTGATCAGCCGTAAACTCGAGACATCCCTGAGTCGTCCCCTTTTCCCTCTGGCGGTTGTTGCGCCCCTCCCAGCCGCAGTTCTGTTTGCTCTTTAAACTGATGCCCAAACCCTGAAGCAAGGGATCCTCAACTTTTCCAAAACACTGTTTAAAGTTTGGGAGAACCGTTGATGAAGTTCCTTTGAGATGTTTGGGAAACCATTGAAAGGGGTGGAAGTTATGCTGGCCAAAGTCTTTAGCTACGGGATCTGCGGGCTTGACGCTTACCCGGTCACCATTGAAGTGGATGTGGCGCCGGGCCTGCCGTCCGTTGCCATCGTGGGACTCCCGGACAACGCCGTTAAGGAAAGCAAAGAACGGGTCCGCGCCGCCGTCAAAAACAGCGGCTATGAGTTTGCGGCGGACCGGATCACCATCAACCTCTCTCCCGCCGACATCAAAAAAGAAGGGCCTTCCTTTGACCTGCCGATCGCCCTGGGCCTCCTGGCCGCCACGGGACAGATCCCGTTGTCCCGGCTGGGAGACTACGCTTTTCTGGGAGAGCTGTCCCTGGATGGAGACATCCGGCCTATTCAGGGGGCCCTGGCTGTGGCGCTTTCAATCCCGAAAGGGCAATTCCAGGGACTTGTCCTTCCAACCGGGAACGGCGCCGAAGCCGCCGTCACGAGGCAAATTCCGGTTTACCCCATCCGTTCGCTCACACAAGCCGTTCACTTCTTAAGCTGTCCTGAACCGCCTCCGGCTCTGCATATAGACATCGCCGGACTATTCTCCCGGGCAAACCAATACCCGGTGGACTTCAGCGAGATCAAGGGGCAGAGCCATGTCAAACGCGGGCTTGAGATCGCCTGCGCTGGCGGTCACAACGTCCTGCTCGTGGGTCCGCCCGGCAGCGGCAAGACCATGCTTGCGCGGCGGATTCCGACAATTCTTCCGGATTTGACCGAAGAAGAGTCCCTCGAGACGACCCGCATTCACTCCGTCATGGGACTTGTCCCCCAGGAGATTGGGCTCGTGGTCACGCGGCCGTTCCGTTCGCCTCACCATACCTCATCGGATGTGGCGCTGGTGGGAGGCGGCTCTGTGCCGAAACCCGGGGAAGTGACGCTCAGCCACAACGGCGTTTTATTCCTGGATGAACTTCCGGAATTCAACCGCAGCGTTCTCGAATCCCTGCGCCAGCCGCTGGAAGACCACCATGTCACCGTGTCCAGGGCTTCGCGGACGAGTTGCTATCCCTGCCGGTTCATGCTCGTCTGCGCCATGAACCCCTGCCCGTGCGGCTGGTTCACGGATCCCAGGAAGGCATGCCATTGCAACCCTGCGCAAGTCCAGCGTTATCTCTCGAAGATCTCCGGCCCTTTGCTGGACCGGATCGACATCCATCTGGAGGTCCTTTCGCTCCCGCCCCAGGACATGCTCGGCAACACCGGGTCCGAATCCTCCCGGGACATCAAAAAACGGACCGTCCAGGCCCGGGGGATCCAGCTGGATCGTCTGCGAGGGTCGGGGATTTATACCAATGCCCAGATGAGCCACAAGCAGATCAGGAAATTTTGCAACGTTTCCGGAGAAGGGGAAAATCTTTTGCGCCGGGCCGTCGAGGAGCTCGGGCTTTCGGCCCGCGCTTACGACAAGGTCCTCAAAGTCGGCCGGACCATCGCGGATATGGAGGGAAAAGACGCCGTCCAGCCGGAACACGTGGCTGAGGCCATTCAGTACCGCTGCCTGGACAGGAATTGGTGGGGATAAAATTTACTTGGCCGGCGCGGCCAAGGTGGTGCCGGCCAGGGGAAATTCCTTGATAACGGTGAGATGGTATTTATTCAAAATGACTGTATCGCGCTTTCTATGTTCCCAAAGACCGGATTGATCCCCTGAAATAAGATAATAATAGTCAAAGGGACCGTCCGGATCACCCCATGCCGGCCATTTCAGCCATTCCATGCGGTATTTGGCCTTATAAAAATACAAACCGGGAGTCAAACTCCAATCGTTCCCGATTGAAAGCGCCGAGTCCTGTAAATTCTTGCCGGCATTCATGGCCGCCAAATCCCGCATCATCTCTTTGGTGGAGGCATCGTACCGGCAGATATAAAAATGGGACACATTGGCCGCGCTCACAAAATGTGCCAGGGTCAGAAAGGCCAACGCTATCCCAAAACCATGCCCCAACATAGAGAGCCACTGGCTGCGGGCCGACGACATTTGCTGCAAAAGGCAGATCAGCAAAAGCAGGAACAACGGGATGAAATACGCCCCGCGGCGTTGCGTCAGAAAAAGGGATCCCGTAACGTGGTGCTGAATAACAACCACTGTCGCAGCGACGACCACGAGCGCGAAGACGGCGATCAGGGACCGCTCGCCGGGAGTTAAAACCCTCCGGGATATCAACGCGCGGACCGCCAGCGCAACGGTTGTGCCGAGGACAAAAGCAATGAGCCCCCAGAGCAACGGCCCCCAGCTGGAATGATGCTCATACAACACCGCCCGCACAAGGCTGGGAACCGTATCTGCCCAAAAACCCGCGGTCCCTCCTTCAATGAACTGGTCGTTCCGGCCGGCCATCCGCAAAACCGGCTCGGCCAAAAAAGATACCAAAAAAATAACGCTCGGCACGATAAGAAGCAAAAAATTATGCCAAAACTTTTTTACGGTTCCGCCCCAAGACCCTCCGGGGATAGGACGTCCCAGGGAAAATATTTCCCACAGGAACAAAATTGCCAGAAAAGCCGTGTAAACCTGGATAAAAACCAAATACGACAAAATCGCCAGGACCATCAGGCCGGACAAACGCAGGACATCCATGCGCCGGGTTTCCTCGTCCGTTTCTCCCCGGAGGATCCGTAAATAATAATAGAGCGCCCAAGCCCAGAATCCCAGCCCCAAAGAATATCCGCGCGCGGCTGAAAACAGTTCAAGCATAAAAGGGCTCAACGCCATCAGGACCAGACCCGCTACCTTCAGCCATCCCCCGCCCAAAAGATTCAGAATCCTGACAACGGCAGTCAAATAAAGCACGTGGCCCATCAGCGCGGGGACCCGCAAGGCGAACTCCGAAAACCCGAAAATCCGGTACAGCCCTTCCATCAACAACGTGTTCAACAGATGATTGTTGGCCGGTGACCAGGTATCAAATCTGAGGGTTTGGGACAGCGGGCACCGGATGGCATCAATGATGGAGTACGCCTCGTCATGAAAAATGGAGATCCGCCAGGCGCGGACGGCCGTGTAGGCCAACGCGAGAAAAAGGACCGCCCCCATGCACAACTTGCCGGCATCATCCATTGAACGATTCATCTTCATATCAGCCGCGACGGGTCGCCCCCTCCCATTTGAAATCACAAAACCGGCTGCACAAAAACAAGACCAATGGCGGGACCGCCTTCATCGACAGCCGGCCAAACACTTCCGGGTAATACTGGACGATTTTGTCGGGCTCCTGCCAGCCCAATCCCCCCGCCAGACTGAAGACGAGAACGGCCGCGCCGGAGAACAGCAGGAATTGTTCCTCCCGGCTCCACCCCCTCGGGTTGCGCAATAAAAACAGCGCCAAAAACGCGGAAATCACGGCACAAAAATCATAGGAATACGCGGACAGGATGTGAACGCCGGTTGTTATCACTGCCGCGATTTTTTCACCGGAAAAACCGACATGAAGCTGGTCGAAGTGACATGGGAACCCCTGCAGCCGCAACCAGCCAACCCAGATAAACGGAATCATCACGGGCGCGGCAAACCATCCGGCGATCCTCAGGCGTTCGGCAACCGTCACCTGCCGCCGCATGGCCCATAAAACCGCGAGGCCAAGGATCACCGTCATGGCCGCTCCCTCGCCTTTCACAGAACACATTCCCGCGCACATCAAAGAGACAAGAATGAGCAGTATCCTGGGGCGCCCCTGTTGAAGCCAGGCCAGCGTCAACGCCGTTGCCGCTATAAAAAATGCCAGCAGAATATTTTCAGGTAAGCCCCAGGTGAACACGCGCCGGTTAAACATAACCAGGTGCCAGGCCAAAACGCCCCAGGCCATCCATGGCCGCAGGCGCATGAACTTCAAGCATAAGAGGAACAACATATAGAAACAGAACAGGGCCGCGATCGCGGCCCAATAGGCCGCCTTATCATAGCTTTCTCCTGCACAAAAGTACTGAAACGCCACATAGATGGGCCAGGCGGGGGGGTAAGAAGCGGCGGAATGATTAAAAGTCTTGATAAACTGGCCATCATGAAACAACATTTTGGCTCTCAACGACCAGTTGGACATCTCATCCCAGGCAAAGGTATGCCTCCCCGCCAACAACATCACCATCAGCAAAAAGAATCCCGCCATCATCAATAATCCCGCAGGCCCGGCTACTGCCGGCTCCCGGAGAGACGGGAGATCATTTTTTAAGCTCTTGCGGGCCATGAGACAACACGCCGCCAGGACCGACAAAAATCCGATCCCGCCCACGGAATAATTCGACAGCGTGCCGCCGGCCATCAGATATATCCACAGCGGCATGACGATTGCCAGGAATCCCGTCAGATAATATAGCCCCAGTCGTCCCGCGATGTGCGGCAGAAAACGGACGACACCCGCCAAACGGCAAATCAAAAAACCCAACGCCGCCGTCAACGCCGAGGACGCCATAAAAATCCCCCAAACAACACCAACCGGGTGCCGTTGGCTCCCCCTGTGACTTTCATCGGCAACTTCAGCGCCCGGCCTGACAAAAAGCCTGATGGGGCCGCCATCCTCGAACATCCGCCAGTCCGGCCCCGGAGGATTAAAGCTTTTCTTAAAATCGATGACATACGGGCTGCCCGGCTCAACTTTCAACGGGTATAAAAGCGTCCTGATGAAGACATCTTCCCGGGGATCGGCTTGGCCGCGCGGCCAGGAAAGGTCCACCGCGGCTCCGGAAGGCAGGATCCTTTGAATTTCATGGAATTCCGGGAAGGCGTCGCCCGAATCCGTGAGGAGCCGTTGCTTGATTGCGGAAGGATTGTAAAACAGCCGAAAAGCAGAAAAATGCTCAGCGAGAAACCGGCCCAGTCCCAGGAGACTGGCGGCGATAAAGGCCCCCATGAAAAAACTTAAAACCAATTTCTTCATTGTGGATACGGTAATTTTCAGTCCCCCGTCCATTCGTCAGAAATGATTTTTTATCGTATCACATATCCCGGGGCCAAACTACGGTTTTCGTTTAGACAATCACGGCGGGACAAACACGAAGAAAGGATTCCTGCGGAAAGAAAAAACAAAAGACAGACGGGAGACACTTTGTTGATTTTAGCAAGGGGGCTGGGATTTCCAACACTCTTCACGTCCAATCCGGGCCAAACAGCCGCTGCAGAAGGCGGGGAAGGGATTTCATGAAAACGGCCAGGGGTTATGTAAAACCGGAACACGCCTAACAACTTGGCGGAAACGACTTCCCGGATAAAAAACTACTGTTCGATACCTATCTCGATGGAAACGTTGTTCAATCTGGCGGTGGAGCTTTCCATGACGGCGGCTTGATGAAGCAGCATGTTCCCGTAATTGTATTTAAATGACGCTGGAGTTGTGCCCAACGTCAGGACCACCGCAGCAGCGATCAACATGGCAAAAATAATGAGAAATTCCACCGTGCTTTGGGCCTTGGCTGGCTGCATCTGCGGCTTCCGCTTTTCCCATGATCTGGACACTGAGATCACCTTCCTGTTATCAGCATCAATTATTGTCCAAAATTCTGTTCGTAATATCGTTGATGGTATTCACATTATCGTACATCGTCTTATTAAAATACTTCCCAAACAACGATTTCGTGCCGCCCAGAAAGGTTATCATGACGACCGTCACGGCCGTGAACAAGACCAGATAATCGATCATTGTCTGCGCGGCGGGCGGCCTCCCATGGTTTCTCCGCTTTATAGAATGCTTTTTCATGTCAAAGAATTAAAATGGTTGACAGGTCACCGACCGCGTCCAGAGACTTCCTGATGGTTGCCCGAAGGAGCCCCGATCCATGGCAAAATCCACGCAGGAAAGATTATCAGTGGGGCCGCATTTGAATTCCTCGTCGATCTCCCCATCGCAGGTATCCATCGACGAAGGATAGGTATTCATCAGGGGCGTCATCCAGCAACCCTTGTCCCACGGCTTATAGATAGCGCACGGCGGCGTCGGACAGGTGGCCTGACTAAGAGCAGCACAATCGCTCGGAGCATACTTTGTTGTACACTGGGAGATATCGTCAAACCGGTCACATTCAGGGGTGATACACCGATAATCTTTCATCTCGCAAAAAACACTGGGAGTCCCGGGGGGCACACCGTCATGGGCTGCACACGTGTCTGTCGCTACGGCCCGTGCTTGGCAGGCGGCCAAACTCATATAGTCACCCGCCTGCATGGCACGCCGATTTCTTTCGGCGAGTCGCCCTCCCCCATAAATAGGATTAATCCAGCAAGAGTTGGTCTGCCCGGCCGGGCAATTCCCTGAAGAGGGTGCGGTCCCCACAATAACTCTTGCGGCATTAAGACATTTACATTGACCAGTCCCGGAATAAAGATAGAATAATCCACTTTTAGTGCCATAGACATCCAGGTCCGACGCGCCGGGGACCCCTTCATCAAGATTCGTGGTGATGTGCCGGACGGGGTCGATCAACCCAACCCAGAGGGGAGACTGGTAGGTATGAATGGTTGGTGTCCAGCCATTATATGTGACCCACCACCTTTTCCCCGGCATCGCGAAAAGAAGAATAAAAGATATAACAGCGGCAAACAGGATCATATACTCCATTGTGCTCTGCCCGGGCTTGCGCTTTCTATTTTTCATGGGATCGGCCTTATCTATAATAAGGTTAGAAATAGCAGGACTTATTGAAAGTATAGCATAAAATTTACGCCTGATTTGACATTTTTAGCGTAAATGGCGGCGACGTAAGCCCATACAACTCTAAGCTTTGGGATCGTTATCGACTCCGCGCTAAAACTTCAAATTCATCCCCACTTCAAAACTCCGCTCCGGGGCCGGGAAAAAATCTTTCGCGGAACTGAAGGCGGACTTTGCAACGTAGATGAAATACGGCTCATCCAGCAGGTTCCGGACGGCCGCATACACCTCGTAGTTCTTCTTGCGGTACATCCATTTCCCGTCCAAAACATAGTAGGGCTTGACGGGGTCGGTGGCATTCAAGGTGTCGTTGACCGCGAAACGAGACCCCACGTAACGCCCGAGGAACGAGACCTGGTGCCCGCCGCCGAACCCCAGGCGCAGCCCGTGCCCGGCCTGGTGCCGGGGCACCAGCGGAATGTCCCTGCCATCGTAGCTCCCCTCGCGGAACTGCGGGCGCTGAAACGTATAATTGACATGGAACTCGCACTGGTCGAGAATCTGCCCGGGAATAAATTTCAAGAGATTCCAAACACCCTCCGTCTCAGCGCCGATCCTGCGCGTCTTATCATAATTGCTGTTTTTAAAGCCCACGGGATCGAAAAAGATCTCATTGTCGATGTCCATCATGTACGGCGTCACGCCGCCCTGAAAAACATCGCTGAAACGGTGTTTGATCCCGGCTTCATACTGGATCCCGGTCTGCTGTTTGAGGTCCGTGTTGAGCCCCGGCGTGATCCCGAAGTCGGGAAAATTCGCAGAACTGTACCACTCGTCGGTGGCCAGAAAGCGGAAGGTCTGCTGGACGTTCGCGAACAGGTTGGACCCGGGGCCGTATTCGTACTTGACCCCGCCCATGGAGACCCATTCGTCCGGGCTTTGCTCCTCCTGAACAATGACGTTGCGCTGGTCGAAATCGTAGTCCGCCCGGTGGTACCGCGTGCCGGTGTTGGCCGTCCAGCCGGGAGCGAATTCATAATCCAGATAACTGAATACTCCATATTCCCTCTTGGAGATGGTCAGGTCGTCGGGGTTGCTCCCTCCGCCCCGAATGTCGTTCTCATGGTCATAATAATCGATCCCGGCCACCAGATCCGCCGGACGTTCCCACAGATCGGCGGAAAACAGGTATTTGCCGGTGACGCCGTGCGTGTCGATCGAACGCTTGGTGGAATTCTCGCCGAAGCTGAAGAAGGCGTCATAGACATCACGGTTTCTGTAATCCAGGTCCAAAACAAACGAACCGCCCTCCCGTTCGCCGGGTGCGGAAGGGTTGGTCTCAAAACTCATCTGGATGTAGCGGTCCTTGGTCGAGGCGAAATCCTTCGGGTCGGCCGAGCCCCGGCGGCCCAGCGACTTCAGCTCGGCAGAGCTCAATCCGCCCGGCAGGCCCTGGTCGTCCTCGTGCCAACCCGTGACAAGGTCAACGGCGATCCCCTCCGGCAGGGTATAGCCGATGCGCGCGTCATAGTCCTTGGCTATCATATGGCTGTTGGTCCGGTAACCCTTGGTGTCGTAATACCGGGAATAGACATAATACGAGACTTCGTCATCCTCCCGTGAAGTGACGGGCAGCCGGTTCGCGCCCGAAACCTCGATATCGCTTTTGGACGTGGCGAAGCTTCCTCCGGCGTATCCGGCTCGTCCGGCGATGCCGAGGCGGCCCTTCTTGGTGATGATGTTGATCACCCCTCCGACGGCGTTGTCGCCGTAGAGCACGGAGCCGGCCCCGCGGATCATCTCGATGCGCTCAACCGCTTCCAAAGGGATCCGGGACAGGTCCGGCCCGGACACGTCGATGTTGTTGATCTTGCGGCCGTTGACAAGGACCAGGACATTGCGCGCCGCCGTGTCGCCGAAACCGCGCAGATCCAGGGTCGCGGTCTTGGCCGAACTGTTGTCGTAGACGTTCACGCCCAGGTCCTGGCTCAGGATCTCCGGGATGGACCGCGCGCCCGACGCCTGGATGTCCGCGCCGGTGATGACCGTGACGTTGGACGGCGCGCCCATGAGGTACTGGGCTTTCCGGCCGGCGGTCACGACGATTTTATCCAAATCCAGAGGTTCCTCGGCCCACGACGTTCCGGTTAGGATCGCAAAAATCAAAACTGACCAGTGCAATTTTAAAAATGTCTTCACGATAATTTCCTTTCTGGGACCCCCGGCTGCCTAAGGCACGACGGTGAGGAATTAACAAATACCTCGCCGCGCCATGCGCGCTCGGGATGTTTTTGTGCGCTTCTCTCCCGAAAACCGGGGTAGCGCACAAAAACAAAGCTCCCAACCGCTCCTTGATAAAACCAAGGACGATTGGGAGCTTACCCGTTGTTATTGTTCCCAAATGTATTGAGGCGATCCTGTCTCACGCAGGAGGCGTCAACCCTGACCTTATGAAAAATCAGGGCTTTAAAATACCGGCAGGCATTCTGGCTTCCCCGGGATGAACGCCCTTCTCATCCATCGTGGGTTACAGCGGCGGGACCGCTTCCGATTCTCACGGAATTTCCCTTTTTAGGCCTTCTGACAACTCCCATAAAAATACAGCGCAGGATAAGAAGACCTATGCTGGCAACCCCAAGCACCTTGCGGCGGGAAGCCAGCAGTCCCCGGATTTCACCGGGGAACCGGTATGGAGGATAAAGAACAGATTTCTGACCGCGTCAGGCCGGCAGAAGGATCCCGGCCCAGCGGGTCTTGCGAACGGCGGCGGCCGCCAGTTCGTAGGCTCCGAACAAAACTACGCTGGAAACGACCGTGCTGACCAGCGTGTGGTGAAAAAACGGAACGGCCGCGGCATAACACGCGCTCAACCCTTGCGGCGTCGGCGGGTACATCATCAGCCACGATCCGAAATTGGTCACAAGGAAAAACAACAGCGACGCGGCAAAACTGACGGCCACGGCAAGCCCCACGCTCCGCTGCGGCCGAAGGCCAAGCCCGATCAGCGAAATCAACAACACGCTTCCCCAGGTGAATAAAATCGTCGAATGAAATCCGATCGCTATATCCGAGACCACCATCAAAAGCACAGGGACCCAGAGGGCGTGCCGACGGGTCAAATAAAATCCGCTGAACAGGGCCAAGGACAGGACAGGGGTAAAATTGGGGGCGTGAATCACCCATCGGGACCCGATCCCCAGAATCAAAACGGCGAGTGGCAACATGCGGGGTTCTCCTTACAGGCGGGGTGATTGTCCCGCCTTTCTTTCAGTTGGTATCCTGACCTTTCGAAACTCATACGGCTGCAGCCAGGATTTCTCTGTGTCGCAGTTGAGTTTATCAATTTAACCGCGTTTGTCAAGGGCCATTATACAGCCTCGCGGCCAATTTGAGAACATCCATTTGTGTAATAATCCCGCGCAGGACCCGGTTCTCATCCACGACAAAAATACAACCGTATTTGTGACTGACCATCTGCTGGATCGCCTCCCCCACGCTGTCCTCGGGACGCATGGAAAACGGCTGAGGGATCATCACGCTGGAAAGGATAATGCCGTCCAGCATTTCGAGATCATAATACCACTCCCCGTCCATGAGCTTGTGCGGGGGCTGAATCTTGTACAAGTCTCTCTGGGTCATCAACCCGGCAAGACGTCCGCTGTTATCCACCACAGGCAGGTGACGGATTCCGTGCTCGTTGAATTTCTGCGGCACTTCCCGGAAGGGGGCATTGATATGAATTGTCACGACATGCCGCGTCATAATATCTTCAAGTTTGATCGTCTTCAGCAGGTTTTGAATTTGCGCCCTTCCGCTGTCCATTTCGTGCCATCGCTTTCCGTGCTGCTCATACCATGATATTGATAATCCCCTGGCCGCAGTTGAACAACGCCCCAGGCGATCCCGTCTTGGAGCGGGGGGACACCGGCTGAAATGCACGCGCGGATTTATCCTGCGGCAGGCCGTGTCGGTCTCAAGAACGCTGGGCTTGACGACTGCGATAGCGACGCCTTTCGGCGAGCAACATCACAAAAGCCACCGTTGAAGGAAAAGCCGTGAACGGAAGAATGACCAGGAGGAACATCGCGTTTAGCTCCATTTTCAGCACTATCGCAAAAACCGATAAATACCAGTACGAAACCATGCCGAGAAAGAAGATCGGCGCCAGGATGTAAAAAAACACACCCCGGACCTGCAGACAGGGCGGTAAAAGAAGCAGCACCGAATAAACAAGCGGCGTCAGGGATTCCCGGAAAGCCTCGACGCGCGTCATGGCCTTGGCGCCGGAGGATGGCAAAAGCTGGGGGAAAAAAACGACCAACAGGTGAACCGCCAGGCAACACACCGCGAATAAAATCACATAAATTTTCCCGAGAAGATACAACCGGTGGCGGTAAAGCTTGCGCCGAAGTTCCGCCTTTCGGCATTCCTCCGCCTGCCGGAGCGCCTCCTTTTCGTCCCAGCTGGGCGCCGGCGTGCCGGTCCGCACAGGATCAGGCGCCCGGTTCACCCCCGGCGTAAATTCCAACTCCCCCAGGAGGCAGCGGCGGCAATACTCCAGGGTCTCTCCGACGTGATGCCGGGAATCGGCATTGGAGATTTCCGTCAGGGCATAAACCGTTTTGGCGATGAGAGGATCCGAGCCGGAGATCGCGTCGAATTCCTTGGAAACGGCGGTGAGCAGCGCCCACTCGTAGATGTCTTTCTCGGGGATGCTCCGGTCCAAATACCCCTGGAGCTTTTCAAGGACCATCGGACGGGACATAGCCATAACGCGACAACCTATTTCCGGGCGGGCGAGGGCTCGCCGATCAGATCTTCCAGCTCGCGGATCCGGCTGTCCTTCTCCTTGAGCACCTTGTTCAACAATTCCATCTGCTGTTTCGCATCGCTCAACCGCTTCTCAAGAAGGACGGCGGACGCTTTTTCCTCGGCCAAAGATTCTTCAGCGGCCTTCATCTGGCCTTCCGTGCCGGCCAGTTGCTGCTTGAGAGATTCGATCTGAAGGGCGGTGTCGCGCCCGTCCTCGTTCTGAAGGCGGACGAGATCGCCCTTGGCTTGGACCAGGTCGCTCTTGAGTCGGGCGATCATCTCGTCCTGGCTCTTCACCCACGCGACCTTGTCGCAGGATTCCACGGCGTCCAGTTCCCCGGAATCCGGACAGCCCTGATCGATGACGCCCTGGGCGTCGGCAAGCTCCTGGCGCAGATTCGCCAGAGAATATTTCAAATCTTCGATGGTCCTGTCTTTTTCGACGGCCATGGTCTCGGCCCGGGCCAGTTGGGACTTGGCGGTTTTGAATTCGACCGCTGTCTTGCCCAGGGATGTCCGCTCCGCCTGGAGCTGGCGGCGCAGGGCCTCGATCTCCTCGCGGTCCCTGGCGTCGCTGTCCGAAGCCTTCGTCTTATAATCCAGATATTCTTTCTCCATATCCGCCATGCGGTCTCCCTGCCGGACCAAATCCTGCCGGCTTGTTTTTTGGGTTACGGCATGATCCTTGCGGGATGCTTTCAACTGGGCCTCCAGGTCCCGGATCCTGGCGTTTTTCCTGTCTATCAACTCAAGTTTTTTGACGAGTTTGGCCTTAAGGGCGGTCAATTCCCGGCTCAACTTCTTGGCCAGGCGGCTGTCAACAGCCGCCTGGGATTTGATGTCCTTGATCTGAATTTCATAGCCGTCCGCCATCTGGCTGGCCCGTTGATGGGCGGTCTGGACTTCAGATTCTTTGTCGCTCAAGGCCTGCCGGAGGGACTGTTTTTCCTGTTCGAGGGCGGCGGCCCGCTGTTCCTTATCCAGCCGCTCCTGTTCCATCGCGGTCATCCGCTGCTGATAATCCTGGATTTCCTGGGACATCTCTGTCACGGCGCCGAGATCGGTCTTGCCACGGCCGTAAATGCCTTTTTTGAGGCCGAGCTTTTCAAGCCCTTGCTGAGCTTCCTTGTTATCTGGGTCCGCCAACAAAGCTTTGCTGAACTGATGAATGGCGCAGTCCTGGTCGCCCCGGTCAAGGCATTCCTGGCCCGCGCGGACCAATTCGCGATTGATGAGGTCAGCGGCCGAGGCCGTCGCCGATAGAGCGGCGAGCCCGAGCGGCAAGAAAACGGAAAAATTAAAGATTATTTTTTTCGATGGCATAGGTGTGTCAAAAAAGTCCGGAGACTGCTCCGCATCCCGCCTTCGGCGGGAACCTGCGGGGCCCTGAGCGCAGTTGAATGGGTTCGCGCTCTAACTTATGTTCGCTTGCGCTCCATAAATTATGCGCTCGACCATTGCGACCCCGTATCCCGCTTTCAGCGGGAACCTGCGGGGTCAATTCGCGCTCTAACTTATGTTCGCTTGCGCTCCATAAGTTATGCGCTCATTGAAATTATATCACCATCTTTTCATCGGCTTCTATGAAAACATGATTTTTTATATGTCATCCCGCCAGGCCGCAAATCTTCTATTCCTCATTCCGGCGTTTTATGATATAAGTTTATAATGCCTATGGAAACTCAGACCCCGATGCTGCAGCAGTATCAGCGCATCAAATCCCAGCACAAAGACTGCATCCTGTTTTTCCGGCTCGGCGACTTCTACGAGATGTTTTTCGACGACGCCAAGGCCGGGTCCGATATCCTGGACCTGGTCCTGACCTCCCGCGGCAAAGGCACGGCCAACCACATCCCGATGTGCGGGGTGCCTTACCACGCGGCTGAGTCCTATATCGCCAAACTCATCAAAGCCGGACGCAAAGTCGCGATCTGCGAGCAGGTTGAAGACCCGGCCGCGGCGCAGGGGTTAGTCAAACGCGACGTGATCCGCGTGATCACCTCCGGCACGTTCCTGGATGAACTTTCCAGCGACGCGCGCTACCTCCTCTGCCTCAACCCCGGCAAAGACCGGCTGGGCATGGCCTTCATTGATCCCACCAACGGCACCATCCAGACCAACGAATATCCCAACCACCAGCGGGCCGTCGAGCTGATCTCGCGCCTGCCGGTTTATGAATGCGTTTATCCGGACCACGCTGAAGAAGCGGTCAAAAACCTCTTCCGCCATCCCCTGCTCAAAATCAAAAACATCGTGATGAGCAGCCATGAGGACTGGTGCTTCAATCCCGACATCGCCAAGAAAACCCTGTGCGAACATTTTTCCGTGATGAACCTGCGCGGGTTCGGCATCGAAGACCTGCACGCAGCCGTCGCCAGTGCCGGGGCCCTGCTGGAATACCTCAAGCAGATGAACAAACAGCCCCTGCGCCACATCGACAGGGTCGCGCTTTACACCGACAACGAATTTGTCTACATCTCCCCGGCCGCGACCTATGGGCTGGAGCTGGAAACCCTCTTCAAGACGATCAACCGGGCGTCCACCGCCGCCGGAAAACGGAAACTGCGGCTATGGCTGTACCATCCGCTGGTCCAGCCGGCGGCCATCCTGCAAAGACAGGCGGCGGTCACGCTCCTCAAAGACCAGACGAACATCCAGCGGCTCTTGGGCGAAATCCTGGGCCGCTTTCCCGACATTGAAAAAAATATCTCCCGGATGAGCTGCGGATATACTCACGCCAAAGACGTGCTGGCGATCCGCAACACCCTCACCCTTTTGCCCGATCTGATGGACGCGGTCTCCTCCCTGGCTGGAAAGAACAGATTGTTCGCGGTCGAAGACATCCCGGACCTGCGCAAACTCCTGGAAGACGCCGTCAACCCCGACATGCCGATCACCAACCCCGAAGGGAAGATCATCAACAAGGGCTACAACGCCGAGCTCGACGGGCTGCGGGACATCCAGGAGAACGGCCAGCAATGGCTGCGCGGATTTCAGGAACGCGAGATCAAGCGGACCAAGATCAATTCGCTTAAAGTGGGATTCAACCGGGTATTCGGTTACTACATCGAAATCACCAAATCCAACATTGGCAGCGCGCCGTCCGACTACATCCGCAAGCAGACGCTGGTCAACGGCGAGCGCTACATCACGCCGGAATTGAAAGAATACGAGGACAAAATCCTCACCGCCCAGGACAAAATCTACAAGATCGAAAACGAGATCCTTCTCAAACTCCAAAAGGAAATCCTCGACCATTCCGTTATGCTGCACGCCTATGCCCAGGCCGCGGCCACGATCGACGTGTTGCTGTCGCTGTCCATCCTTGCCCAGCAGCCGGGGTACACGGCGCCTCAGATCAGCGAAGAGCCCGTGCTCGACATCAGGGACGGCCGTCATCCGGTCGTCGAGAACAACCTGACCGACCACTTTGTCCCGAACGACACCTATCTGGACTGCGGGGAGAACCACCTGATCATCCTGACCGGCCCCAACATGGCCGGCAAATCCACCTACATCCGGCAGATCGCGATCCTCACGATCCTGGCGCAGACGGGCTCTTACATCCCGGCCGCCTCGGCCAAAATCGGGGTCGTGGACAAGATATTCACCCGCATCGGCGCACACGACGACATCACCAAGGGACAAAGCACGTTCATGGTCGAGATGACCGAGGCCGCGGACATCATCAACAACCTCTCGGAGCGCAGCCTCATCATCCTGGATGAGATCGGCCGCGGCACCAGCACTTTCGACGGGCTGAGCCTGGCCTGGGCCCTGGCCGAGCATTTGCAGAAAACCAGGGCCCGGACGCTGTTCGCCACTCACTTTCACGAACTCACGGCCCTGGCCGAACAGCACACAGGCGTTAAAAATTACAATGTAGCGGTCAAGGAATGGAAAGACGAGATCATCTTCCTGCACAAGATCGTCCCGGGCAGCACGGACGACAGCTACGGTATTTACGTCGCCAAACTTGCCGGGATCCCGAAAAATATCATCAACCGCTCCCGCCAGATCCTGACCCAGTTGGAACTGAAGGGCAATCTCAAGGAACAGATCACCGGCCAGCCGCCGGGGGAAAGCCAGCTCTCCCTGTTTGCCGGACCTGACCCGGTGGCGGAAGACATCAAGGCCGAGCTGCAAAAACTGGACATCAATACCCTCACCCCGGTTGAGGCGCTGAATAAGTTGCAAGAATTGAAGGAAAAACTAAATACCTGAAGATGGAAAATTGAGGATGGAGAATGGAAACGGCAAAAGCAGCAAATTAGCGCCGTTGGTTGAATAATCCATCTTCCCCCATCCATCCTCCATTTTCAACGATAATATGACTAAAGTCCACATCCTCCCCCCTGACATCATCAGCAAGATCGCCGCCGGCGAGGTCATCGACCGCCCGGCCTCGGTGGTCAAAGAGCTTCTGGAAAACGCCCTCGACGCCGGGAGCAGCGGCATCGAACTTCATCTGGAGGAAGCCGGCCGCACCCTGATCCACATCAAGGACACCGGGCACGGGATCGAACCGGACGACATCGAAACCGTGTTCCAGCGCCATTCCACCAGCAAGATCCGCAGCGTCGACGATCTGTTCAATATCCACTCGCTGGGGTTCCGGGGCGAGGCGCTGTACAGCATCGCGGCCGTCTCCGACGTCACCCTGCGCAGCCGCGCCCATGGGCAGGATTCGGGATGGGAGATCCACATGCGCGGCGGCGGGAAAAAGGACCTGCGGCCGGCCCCCATGGCGGTCGGCACGGACATCCAGATCAAAGAATTGTTTTTCAACACGCCGGCGCGCCGGAAATTCCTCAAGACGAACACGACCGAGCTCAACCAGATCCTCAACCTGTTCATCCCTTACACCCTGCTCTATCCGGAAAAACGGTTTTTGCTCACGCACCAGGGCAAGACCCTGCTCGACCTCGCGCCAAGCAAAAATCCGCTCGAACGTTTTGCCGCCACGCTCAACCTCGATGAGCATCACATCTTTGAAGTCCGGCACGCCGTCCCTGAAGCAGGCATTGCCCTGCGGCTGGTTCTGGGCGACATCAACATCGTCCGGGCGCGGCGCGATCTGCAGTTCATCTTCGTGAACAACCGTCCGGTCCTTCACAAGGGGATCTCTTTCCACATGAACGAGGTCTACCGGCTGATCCTGCCGCCGGGACGCTCACCGTTCTTCGCCGTCTTTGCCGATGTGCCGCCGGGAGACATCGACGTCAACGTCCATCCGACAAAGCGCGAAGTGAAGGTCAAGGACGAACACGCGCTGGTCTCCCTGCTCCGCCACGTCTGCGAACAGGCCCTGATGAGCTCCGGAGGCCCCAGGGAGGCCGGAGCGGCCGGAGGACAAACGCCGCCGGACACATCGTTTGTGGACAAATCCCTGCCGGGAAAAAAAATTTACACCTCATCGGTCGAGGAACTCATCCCGTCGGAGGTTTTTGAAAAACCCCCGGCCTTCGGCGCCCAGCCCGCGCCGACGGAACAATACGCCTTTCCCAAAAAGGAATATTTCTCCATGGCCGGCGAAACCCTGTTCGGGCAGAAACAGGACAACCTGCAGGGGAAACTCTCACAGGCGAGGTTCATCGGAATCTTTCTTAATAAGTTCCTGCTGTTTGGGACCGAGAAGTCCCTCCTGATCATTGACCAGCATGCGGCCCAGGAGCGCATCACGTTTGAACTTTTGATCCAGCAGATGGAGAAGGGTAAAATGGAAGTCCAGCACCTCTTGAGCCCTTATCTGCTCAAGCTGTCGCCGCAGGAATTTCTGATCTGGAATGAGATGCAGGAAAAATTGACCGAGATGGGCTTTGAAACAACGCAGTTCGACAACGAGACGGTGGCGGTGCACACCTATCCGGCCCTGCTGAAACAGCCGGACAAGGCCGTGAGGGACATCCTCGCCGGAGGCGACGCGGCCCGCTGCGACCACGAAACGCTCGCCCGCCGGGCCTGCCGGGCGTCCATCATGGCCGGCGACCCGTTAAATCAGAAACAGGCCGAGTATCAGCGTGAACAGCTGATGCGATGCCGGGACCCATTCACTTGTCCGCACGGGCGTCCCACGGTCATCGAGGTCAAGGAATCCTTCCTCGATAAACAATTCATGCGCTGCTGAACGCCCTCCCCCGGCAAGGCGCGCCGGCTCAACACGGCCCGGCATCGCCGGACGGACCATCCCCAGCCGGCAGAACACCCAATCCAGCAAAAAGACCTTTTGCCAATAGCCGCTCCAAAAGACCCCTTGTCTCTGCAGGCGTTCTTTTTCTAAAAAGTCCGCGCGCGATGACCGCGCCGCGTTTTCACGCATGCGTGACCGGACCTTCAATGTGACTTTGGCCCGGGGCCGCGGCGTCGGATATTCCTTCGGTTGAACGGTCACGTCCGGGTGCGCATGGACAAAGGACAGGGATTTGGCCGGCGGCAAAACCGGCAAGGGCAGAGGAGAAGGAATCGGCAGCAATATCAATTTGAGCGGGAAAGGAAGGAATTTCCCTGGTAATTCCCAGGGTATTCTCAAATACCAGATCACATAAGGATAAAGTTGCTCCCAAGCCGTGGCCGACGGCGGCGGGGCCATATAAATCGTCGGAGGAAGGCCCAACGGCTGCAGAGGAGTATATTTGAACTCGCACGGCAGGGCCGTCAAGCGGATTCGCCCTTGCCAGGGAGTGATCCTCATGGCCGGCAGGGAATAAATTCCTAAGGCCGGCCGTCCTGCTCCAAAGAGAAATGCTGCCTGGGCAAGCATCCATCCCATCACGCCCGTGAGAAAGAAAAGTTCCCGCCAGGGGCGGGGAAGATACCACAAGACGCCGGCCCGCGGCGGCGGTCCGAATCTTACGCGATCCAGATCAACGGAGGGCACCAGCGGGAAGCCCACCGGCTGCGGCGCCGGGGGATTCAGATCATTCTGCGTATTGAGACCGGCATACGTCAACAACGCGCGACCCAGCGCCTTCGACGTGCGGCCCAGCGTCAACGGCGCGCGTTTGTTGAAAACATTGTAAACCATGTGCGTCAGGGCGTTGCCCAGGGCCGCGGCCGCGAACGGCACGACGATTTTCAAAATCATCCCGACCGGGAAGAGAACGGCGACGAGGAACCCGGTTGCCAACCCCACGAACGTCATCCAGCGCATCCAGCGGATGCCAGCCTTGCGCCGCGCCTGCCGCCATATCCGGTTCGGATCGTACCCCTCGCTATCCTCGGCAAAGGTGTGGCGCTTGAGATAATTGCTCCGCAGTGAAGCCGGGATTTCCCAGAACGGCGCGAACCCGATCTGGATAAAGCGCCTCGATGGCCGCCACGCGCCGAACGTCAGGACACCGCCGATCCATCGCGCCGCCGCGTACGTTTCCGGAAGGGTCAGCTCATCCTCATCTTCGTCCGCTTCTTTCTCGCGCGGATGTTCCGCCTCCTCGCCCTCCTCATCATCCTGCTCATCCCGCGGTTTTTTCTCTGACCGTTTCATGGCCGCGCCCGCCTTCAGAAGATACCGCATGTCCTGGGGCAAATCGCCGCTTGGGATCTCGCCCCTGGATATCAATTCCGCGAGGGCCTTATCGATGGCCGCGGAAACGACTCCCAGGGCACGGAATAGCACCACGCGCGGAGCCTGGATCCCTTTCGTGCCGGCTAACCGGACCAGGTGGCGGCGGAGCAGCGGCATCAGATCGTCCTCGCCGGGATTGCTGTAATTCTCTTCCAGGAATTTATCCATGGCCGTGTCCCCCGCATAGATCAAAACGCCGCGCAGGTCCTCGGGACCGCGATGCCCGAGCAACTTCATCCGCCGGTTAACGGTGGTCTCCACCAAGTTCTCAATTCCGGAATAAACCTGTTCGACGACCGCCTGGCGCGGATCATCGGCAAACGCCGAAACCACCCCTTTCGTTTTGCGGGCGGGGGGATGGTCGTCAGCGGCAGGCGAAACTCCAGCCGACCGGCGACGGCGGGGATCCTGGCTGAACAACAGCTGATCGCTGGCGGATTTTGGGGCGACCGGCGAGGGCGAAGGCGACGAGTCATCTTCCTCATCAGCCGCAGGCGCGTTTTGCAACAGAGCTTCGATAAACCTCTGCTGAGCGGCTTCAACAGCGGATGTATCCGGCACGGGCGGAGCGGCGGACGCCGGAGTCGGGGCCGAGGGAGACGGTTTCTTCACGGGGACCGCCGGTTGGGCAGGCGCCGACGGCAGGATCGCCGGCCGCGCGGCAGGGACCAGCGCGGCAGCCGGACGCGCGACAGGTTTCTGGGCAGGGGGCGGCTGAACAGGGTTATCCAAGGCCGATTGCAGTTCTCCGGCCTGGGCCGCCAGTCCCTTGCGTTTGAAAAGGTCCCTCACCGCCGTCGCGCCGCCTTTGTCCTCACCGGCAAACTGGGCCAAATCCGTGGTCGCGTACTTATACAGCGCCCTGACCAAAACGCCCGTATCCATGGATACCTGCACGAGATCGCTTTGGCCGACCACGATTTTTGCCCTCAACCGTTGCTCTTCCTTCACATTCTGTTCAGCCTCATCGCTGGATTCGCCTTTCCGCCAGGCGGCGAGGATGGCATCCAGCCGTTTTTTCTGTTCGGCCACGGCTTGCGCCGGCGACGGCTCCAGCCTGGCAGGTTGCACCGCCGGAACCGGGCGGCTGGACGCAGCAGGAATAACCACAGGAACCGGCGGCGCGGCAGGGGCAGCCGGCGTCGGCTTGGGACGAGGAAGAGCCGGCGCGACGGCAGCTGTCCGAGCGGTCTTTTGCCGAGACGGGACGTAACCCTTCACATTCTTCAGAAACTCTTTGGCCGCATGCCGGACCAGCGCTTTGAAACGCCCGTCGAAATCGGCAAACGGCCTGACCTGATCCGCAAAACCGATTTTCTGATCCGGAGTCAGAACGGCGTTCAGCACCATGATCACAGCGGTATTGGTCAGGGCATAACTTGAAATTTTGATGTTGAGCGACAGGTGCAGGGCCAGTTCACGGCAATTGTCAACCGTCCGTTCGCCCTGCGCCTTGAGCTCCTGCGCCACCTGTCCCAACAGCAGATCCTGCGGTTTGTCAGCTCCCACCGCCTCCGCCAGCCAGATGATCTTCTGCCATAAATGATTTTCGACGAATTGATGAGGACCCGTTGGGGCTTGCGGCTCAATCGGAGCCGGCCCAACCGTGGCCAACGCCGCTGGTGTTGCGGGCACATTGTCGGCTGTCGGTTCCGGCCCGGCAGCTACACTTGCAATCTCCCTCGTTTCCGCTGCCGTTGCTTCAACAGGATGTCCCGGTAACTCTCTTCCCTCAATCACCGGCTGAGAATCAGCAGATCCAGGAACCGCCTCATCTCCCCCAATTTCCTGTTCCGAGAGAAGCTGGGCAATGATTTCCTGAGCGCCTGCGCCGGCCAACGGAGAATTACTTCTCAAATCACCGAGCCGGCGTTGCGCTTCCGGCCATTGCAGACGTCCCTGGACGATTTCGTGACGAACAACAATCAATTTATTGGTCGTGGTCCCTCCCTGGTTCCTGGCTTCCGATGAGATATCAATCAATCGCTGCCACAGGTCCAAATCCTGGGAATGCGGCAATGGCAAAACTTCCGCCGCCGCAACCGGAGCCGCCGGGGGAACCGTCCCTCCGGCCGCGGGAACCCCAACGGGAACGATGGCCGGCCCGGCCGAAGACGGTTGTTCCGTTTTCAATTCATCCTCGCTGATTTCATAGTCATGGATTCTGTCGTACAGGGCCTGGTAACTGATCCCCAGCCGTTCGGCGGCCAGGCGCTTTTCATGGACCTCCTGCAGCACCCGGACAACAGCCGCGCGCTCGATCTTGCGCCAACCGTCGGGGTCAGCCCGCATCTGATTGCGGATGACTGTCGTGCAATAAATCCACACTTCCCTCAATTGGGCCTTCAGCGTCCCGTCTTCGCATCCTTTCTTGAGCTGAGCCAATTCCGCCCGCAAAGACAACGCGGTTTCCATGGGGTTCGGCCGTCCGCCGATGCCCTGAAGATCCTGCATGGCCTTTTCAATCCTGGCTTCCACGCTGTTTTCGCCCCGCGGCGCAGGACCAGCCCCGCCGGCAGAAGGATCCACAGCTTCCGGCTGCGGGATATGCCTCAATACTTTGGCGATGATCTCCCGCTCGCGGTGCAGGGATTTTTTCCCGGATTCCCAGCCGCTGATCCTTTGCATGACGGCGCTGAGCGTCCTCTTGTTCGCGGCCGGGAGTCCGGCGTTGACCAGTTCCCTGGCAAAATCCTCCTGCCGCCATCCGCGCCGGAGCCGCAGGACCTTAACCGTCTGTCCGTAATTCAGGGGCTTTAAGGCCCCGGCCAGCGGTTTTCCCAAAAGGATCAGAATCGGATCGACATGCAAGGCTCTCGAAGCCTGTTGGACCAGGCGGGGCAGCGCGTTTTTCCGTCCGCATTTCTCATAGTTGTCCCGCCGGACCAGGTGCGAGAACGAGGTCGCCGGGATTTTTCCCGCGCGGCAAACGTCGGCGGCCTTCATCCCCCTCAACGACGCCAACCGCTGGACCCGTTCTCCCAGCGTGAGCGACGGCAGGGCCTCCAAAACATCCCGCTCCACCGGCCAGAGCTCAAACCCCAACTCTTCATCGAAATTTTTTTCATCCCCTTCGAAATCATTGACGGCTTCATACCGCGTCCCCGCCATCGGTCTCAGACGGAACGTTTTCAGGACTTCAAACCGGATCACTTCGCGCGGCTTCAGGGGATCATCGGAGGCGTAAAACCCCAGACGTATCTCAAGGGGGGCATACGTTTGCTGGGGGTTTTTGCCCTGCGGCCCATAAACGACCTCAGCTCTCAATGAGGGTTCCCCGGCAAGCGCGGATGATTTTTCGCCTTTTGCTTTCATGAAATCGCGCACCAGGGAATGAACGTATCGGCTCAACGCCAAGTGGAAGTAGATCTGCTGGCCGCCGAGCGAGAAGCACAGCGCCCCTCCCTCGTTATGGACATACGCGGGCTTCAGGCGCGTGATCACCAGATTTCCTTTTTTCTTCGCGGCCTGGGCCAGCGCAAATGCCAGCGCGTCGCTCCGGAAATCCACGTAATACGATCCCAGGACGCGGATCATCTCGCCGGAGGGAGAACGGATTTCCAGCCGTTTCAGGAAATACCGGAGATCCGGCAAGGCATCCGTCCCGTCCCCCTGGGCCGCCATAAACACGGGGATGCCGTCGTCGCCGATCAACAATTCCACCGGCCGCCCCGCGTAAGCCATCGGGATGTAAAATTGCTGACGCCGGAAATCATTCTCCTCGGGCGTTTCGCCTTCCCCCTGCCATTTGCCGATATGGACGGCCGCCGTTCGCGCGCCTTTCCCTTTGAGTTTGACGGCTTCAAATCCCGCCAGCCAAAAATACCCTTCCTCACGGAAAATCTCGCCCAAACTCTCGACCGGGAATACCAGGTGCGATTCGATCCATTTTTGGACAGCGCCGTCCCCGCCCTTCATGACCGCCATCTGCGTTTTCAAGGGCGCGGGGTCTCCCGCGAACATCAGTTCTGTCACAAGGCCCGCGGCGTTGACAGACGCCCAGCTCAAGGCCCCGCCCTTGCCCGGCAAAAAGAATTTCCCCAGCCGCCGCCCGCCCTCCGGCCGATACGACGCGACCACCAGATGCCCCGCCGCCGGCACCTTGGAACAGACCGCGACAGCGCCTTTCTCTTTGATCAATTCCAACAAGCGCTCTTGGGTCCTCGTGACATCAGCGTCGACCACCCGGCGCCCGGTGTCAAAGACAAGGCTGACCTTCTTCTCGACCCCGCGGCCGGAGATGTTCACGGTCACAGGGATCCAAAAATCAAACTCTGCAAAACGTTCCCAAACGATCCTGGCCGGATGATTTCCGCTGATTTTGCCGCAAAGGACCCTCCGGCCGATCAGGCCTTCGGGGATATTGCCGTCGATCACGGCCGGCAATCCCTCCGCGCTGAACTCCAGCCAGCCTTGATCAAGGGCCGCGGCTTGCTCGACAAATTTCGGCAGGGCGTCTCCGGCTTCTCCGCCGGAATCGGACGAGGAAGGATCTGAAGCATTGCGCTGCCCCGCGCCGGTTTCTCCACGGACCGTTTCGCCCTCATGACCAGCCACAGGAGGCTGCGGACCGGCCGCCGGGGAACCCGGAAGGGCCGGCGGGGCAGCATCCGGCAAGGCCGGGAGCTCGATGTCCTGCTCACCTTCGCGGACCAGCTGCGCCTCGACGTCTAACCCCAAGCTCAGGATGATATCCGCCAACAGGTTGCGGGCCTGTTCGCCGTAAGTCCGGCCGTAAAATGGATTCACATTGAGTTTTAACGGTTCACGCTCAGGGTCAGCAACCAGGATTTTGATGGCATCGACACGGTCTTCCCTCTTGCCTGATTTGGCCAGAATACCGGCCTCGAGAAGATATGCCGTGCGCTTATCGCCTTCGCGATTGGCCGGGAATGTCAGGCGATCTTCGTGATACTTGATCAATCGCAACGCCTCTTGAACATGCCGCCAACTGACGTCGAGGTCACGGACCCCCTTGATTGTCTGGTTCCTCTCAAGATAGATCCGGGCCAGATTCAGTAGATCAACCAGCCGGTTAATGTTCTGCCGGCCGCCCCTGCGCTCAATATCCGCCAGGTGATGCTCGTAGCGTTCTTGATGTTCCCGGAAAGGATCTTTTTGCCGGGCCATGGCGAAAACGCCTTTCTTTGCGCGATAAATTTTCCAGTTGTGCCGGATATGCGCTCCCACGGCGCCGAACAGCCAGAACTTCCGGTACGCGGCGTTGCGCCGGGCGCGGAAGGCAAAGAGCGCGATCCGGTCCTCCGGGGTCGCCAGCCGCCATTGTCCTTCCTTAATATCAAAGACCCATCCATGCCGCCACACAAACTCGTTATCTGTCCAGCCGGACAGCCATGATCCTATTTCCTCAAAAACCGGCGCTAAAATCAACGCCACCAGCCAGCCAAGATAAACTTTCGACAACGGCCCGTACAACCATGCCCAGAACGGGAGCATAGCAGGCGGAACCGACGCGTCGGACAAAACAACCGGTGACCGGCTGCCCCGCGTCTTTTCTGCAAGATCACGGATGATCTCGGCATTGAATCTGACGGCCAATCGCGGATCAATAAAGAGGTATATCCCCATCCCCCCGCCTTCCGCGACTTCGTGTTCCGAGCTGTTGAGCAGGAAACACACGTCGCTACGCTCGGCCACGGAAACAAGATGAGACTTCTCCCGCTCAAACGCCGCCAGGGACATCGGGAAGCCCTGGTCTCGATTTTCGTCCGTCACCAGATCGATATCCAGATCAAAAACCCCGCCCCGGATGTCCTGGCCGGCCAGCTCTTCCAGGCCGTACTCCTCGACGGACATGCCCAGGTCATGGATCGTCATGCCGGTTCTCTGCATGGCACGAATCCTCTGGAGCCGTTTGGCAATCATCGTATTGAGCGCCAGATGGCCCAGGTAATTCCCGCAGGCCAAACCGTTGACGCCGCGCTCGATCTCCCGGCGCCAGTCCAAAACCGGGAACGTTTGCGGCCGGGGCAGATACTCGTATTCCCCCAGGTCTTCATGGGCGTCCAGATGCCGCCAGACCACCCCGCCCCGCGCAATCATCTCGTTGACTTTGTCGCGATAATGCTCAAAGAAAAAGGCGTAAGAGAGGTTGTGCTCTCCGGCCCAGTAAATCTTTTTACCGTTGGCCAGCGTGATGACGAGATAATAGCCGTTACCAATCAAATATGCGTTGCCGTTGATCGCAACCTTGATCACGGGCTGGATCGTCGCCCGGACCGTTTTCATCTCATAATGCCTTTGTTCAATGACGACGCCCGGGATCGGAGGAAGTTCCGGCAGTTCAATCACATGCCTGGGATCAACGGCCGGTGACGGCTTCAGACGATCGGTGAGCGCCGGGGACATATTGCCTTCCGTGGCGAACAGGACCACGGCATCGGCATCACGCAACGCGGGAACACCCTGCCCAAATGACAACAGCGCCTCAGCCGTGATCGCGGTCGTGCCTCCGACTTTCACATCATCCCCGCTCTCCGCCAGATCTTGATACAGCATCTGCGCCGCGACATCATAGGCGTGACGCTCGCTCACGCTGACCGCGGCATCCACATACGCCCTGGCATAAGCAACCGCTTCTTCGCCCTCGGGGCCGTCGGTGGCAACGCCCGAGGTGAACTCCATCGGCACGGTTAAATCTTCGGCCGGGATCACGGCCAACCCGTCGCCGTTCTTACGCATGACCCCGTCGCGCAGGGTGCGGACAAAGGCGTTCCAGCGGTGCGGCTGGACCATGACGACCGTCACGTTCTTGCGGAACGCCTTGAGCGCCGCGCCGATGCCGATCGGTCCGCCGGCGCCCGCCGGAATCACCAGAACAACTTTCTTGCTTTCATCGATACCCGCGGCGGTTAACTGCTCGTTGATTTCAATCCCCGCGCTGCCGTGACCGGTCATGATGTCCACCCCGCCGTGCGTGATGTAGCGGGCTGTTTCCCCATGCTCCGCCATAAAGGCCTCCCGTGCTCGAATGGCGGCGTCGTAATCCGGGAAGGAGTTTACAATCATCCCTCGCGTTTCATCCCCCACGGTGTCCCGGTACTCCTGCAAGGCCGTCCGGATATCGCGCCACTTCACGTTGCAAACATCCTGAATGGCGAACAGCACCGGCTGGATCCTCCGGATACCCGCGACAAGCTCAGGGTCATCACGGTATTGTTCAGAAAGGACTTTGATCAAATGTGTCACCGCCCGGATCATGGCGATCCCGTGGTTACCCGTGGACTGGCTGACGATGGAGAGCCCCTGGTTCAGGATCCGGCGGCCGTTCACAGGGTCTTTGACCACGCTCATGATCGTCCGGTAGACGACCCAATACACGCCGCGCGCCTTGAACGATCCTCCGACCTGCCGGGAATCGTCTTTCAAGAACACCGTCTTGCCGGTCGTTTCGCTGAAACGGCTCAACCGCTGCAGCGGCGTCTTGCGGACATATTTACTGACAACCGCGTATGCCTCTTCAAATGATTGTTTCGGAATCGAAGCCGGAGACGCCGCGCACATCCCCAAAAGGCCGAACGCCAGGATCAACAGCGATCCCTGCCAAAGGTATTTCACTCCCGCGGCACCGAACAGCGCCGCACCCGGCACGTACAACTGGACCAGGCCCCAGAGCAGACCGAAATAAACGACCCCGGCGGCGAACACAATGGCAAGAAACGCCGGCTTATGCGCAAAGATCCAGTGCAGGGGCCGGTACCAACGGGACGGCAACAGCGGTTTGTGACGGTTCACGATATAGGCCGACAGCGGCGCGCTTTCGACGTCGCAGAGCTGTTCCGCCGGCACCCGGTAAATCGGGGCGACGGCCGCAAGGATGGCGGCGGCCTTCGAGCCCGCCCACATGACCTTGAACAACAGCAGGTCGAAGAACTTCTCCTTTTCCCTTTCCCATCGATAGCCGGGAGCTTTGGAAATTTTTCTGGCCGCGGTCATGACCACCCAGTTGACGGCCGTGATGACCGTGCCGGCGGCGATGATCACGTTGAACTTCAGGAAATATCTCAGCCAGCCGGGAAGCTGCGGGAACCAGGGAAATGCTTTCGGCAGCAATTCCAGCCCGTTGTAAAGCATGTGGGTCCCCATCTGGCCGAAGCCGCAGAATATGGCCACGATCCACAGCTGGCTCGCCCGGAACTTGTAACGCCCCTGGAACAGATACTGGACCAGCCCGTCGGCGATCAGCCAGGAAACCATGCCGGTCAACACGTCGAGGACGGCGGTTTTGGCATAAAACAACAGCCCCGACGCCAGCGCCGCTTTTTTCAGGGCGAAATAGGCGGCGAACCACCCGAGTTCAAACATCGCCACAAGGACAGCGGCCAGCAAGACCGTGACAACGACAACGCGCGCCAACCGCCTGAAAAATTCCCGGCGGTGGAGGTCCGGCGGGGCGTATTCCGCCTTCTTCAGGGTGATGTCGTGCCCGGTGGCCTTACGGAACAGCTCCTGCTGAAAAGCCAGCAGGCGGCCGGCTGTCCCCTCGTCCGGCGAATCCACGAAGAACCGGATCATGCCTTTTTCCGTCCCCGACAGAGCGAAGGCGATAAAATGGGAGCGGTTCTGCCGGTCCCGCAGGGTGATTTTAAAAACCCGGCTCCCGATCCAGTAGCTGTGCGACGGGAAGGCCTCGTCGGCATGGCCCCCGGCCAGTCTCAAGGCCTTCTGCGGGGCTTGCGCGTCTTCGGCCAATGAACTCTCGAAATCACGTTTCAGCAAGGCGGCCAGAGCCTGCTGGGACATTTCGCGGCCGTCCTGCAATTCAAAATTGTTCTGGTACGTCGTATTCTGCGGAAGCAGTTCCAGGATATCGGGCAGCGTCCGGGCTTTCCGCGCGGCCTTCTGGTCCGGGCAGGCGGCCCTTAACCTTGCCATGACTTCCGGGTGAGAAAGCAGCAGGCCGGATAGAAGCATGGTCATGACACCGTCACGGACCTCGCCGCCCTTCAGGACGGTCCCCGCGTTCGGCCCTTCCACGCCGACGGGAACGAAATATCTTTCCCCCTGTTCGTCGCCGGCCGTCTCAAGCTCGTGCATCCGGGTGACGACATTGATCTCCCCGATCTCGGCTTCGAACACCCGGACGCCCACGCCGCTGCCGTTGCGCTGGGTCAGGATATGGCAGAACTCGGCGATCTGGCCGCTGGTTTCGTCGTTGATCACGACGCCCCAGCGGGAATTTCCGGCCTCGGGGAAGCGACCGCGGTGCGACATCACCCAGGCGAGCATCCCGGCCACGTTGAGATACGCGACCTTCTGATGGCTGATATCCACGACTTCCGTCAGGCCGTTACGGTATTTCAGGACCATCCTGTCGGCGTCTCCGTCGAAGACGCCGCCCAGGTCGGCGCCGGCGCGGAGCATAAAGGCCGTGATGTCCTCAAGGGCCTCGTCCTTGGGCTCCACCCGGTGGGCCGCCGTCCCCCGCCGGGAATTGATCTCCCTGACGCGGAACCCAAAAAATCTCAAGACATCCGCCGCGCAGCCGCAGGCCGCTCCGCCGTTGGGATCGATGGCCATGAGGATCTTCTGATTTCTTTTGCGCAGGGCCGGGAGGTCCCTCTCCGTGATCCCGAAGGACGCCATGATGAACCGCAGGTAATCGTCGAGAACACGTTCATAAAGGTACCGGACCCGGGCAAAGGCGGTGCCGTCCAGCATCTTTTCAAAAACGGCCGGGTCCCCGTTTAACCGGGCGATGAGCCCCCGCAGGCGCGGCCCGTCGTTCAGGAGGATCTTCGCGTTCTCGATGACCCGGCCGGCTTTGGGCATGCTCAGCATACCGCCGTTGGCGTTCAGGACATCGCCGCCGGGCTCTCTTTTCCCCGTCATGAATTTCCAGCCGTTGTCCTCAAAAGGATTGTGCGACGCGGTCACCATGATCCCGCCGTCCGCCTCAAAGGTCCGGACCGCAGATTCCACCATCGGTGCCGTGGCCACGCCGATGTCCAGAAGCTCAATGCGGTCCAAGGCCATCCCCATATCCTGGGCCGCCATCAGCAGGCCGAGGACCTGGATCCGCTTGATCGCCTTGCCGGTGAAGCGCCCGTCACGGCCCAGGACGAACCGGAACAATTGTTTGTCCGTCCCCCAGCGGCGAAAGACGTTCCGGCCGAATTCATAGCCGTAAGCGAGGGCCACGGCCTTGGCTTCGTCGGGAACGGCGGGATTTTCCCCGCAGGTGAAGCGGATGCCCGAGACCGACTCCACCAATTGCGTCGTCTTGCTTAAGTTTTCATAAGAAATGACGCCCGGCAGATCGGGGAGGTCGATGGAAAGAAGGATTTTCCATGCGATGCGTTCCGCCGACCGGTGGGACTTGCCGGCGATGGCGGCGATCTCATGGATAACGGTGGCGGGGAGTTGTTCCTCAAAATCGGGATTAAGGACGACGAATCCGTTCCAGTTGAAACCGAACAGCTCGATGCCAAGCCAGTCAAAGACTCTGAACAACCAGGCCGGCCCCGCGCGGATCCGCCCCTGGCTCCTGACCACGTCCGCGTAAGGCCGCAGGGACGGATCAGACACCAGCCGTCTGAAAATCTCATCCGGAAGAATATCACTGATGCCGACGCGGCGGAAGCCAAGCCCGCGGAACCCGAAGCTCGCGGCATAAGCAAGCTGCACGAGCCGCGCCAGTTTCTTTTCCTGTAACGGCCCGAGCTCCTCGCCATTGCGCGTGCGCGTGAGATCCGGCCTGCCCTCTCGCTCATGCTGAGGGCCCGCGGCCACAAGCCTGCGGACACGCTCCTCTGTCAGATCAATGAACAAACGCCGGAATGCCGCGGGAACGCTCCAAACCTTCGGGCCGATGGCGACCTGTTGAGCAGGATAAAACGCGTTCATCTCCCGGAAGTCGTCAAAATTTGATTTCGCGCCCAGATGATGGTTCGGGTTGAGCAACACAACCGCCCGGGGCCGCCCGCGGAGAGTTCCTCTGAAACGGCTGGCCTGGACAGGAGTGGCGGACGGGGTCCACGCAATCAGGGGGATGTTCTCGAATTTCGCGATTTCCCCGACCGTATATTGGGCCCTGGTCATATCCCCGGAACTGTGGTCAACCATGACCAAAGTTGTTTCCCGGTTTTTCAAAAACCGAAAGATAACGTCGGTGACGGGATTTTCTTCGGCCTGATGGATCTCTTCCGCCGAACGGAGCTTCGTTCTCACCAGCAAAAATCTCGCCGACCGGGGCCATGAGCCCCCCGCCAAATCATTCGGCATCACCTCATGGATCCCCAGCCAATGCCGGACCTGGTCCGTCATCACCGGGAAATAAATTCCCGTCCGTTCATTCTGCCAGATCAGGACCGGTTGATCGGCCCGGCCGCTCTCATCCAGGATGCGGCGGATTTCCATCAACCGCTCAACCGCAAACAGCGAGTCCCGCGTTTCCTGGCGGACGATCCTGGCAACCTTCTCCTGCGTCAGGAAAGAACGGTTGCGCATGACAAACTTTCGGGCGAATTCATCGAAGGACGCAAAACAGCATTGCGGATCAAACAGCCGCTCCAGCCGCTGCTGCACGGCCGGGAATTGCCGGGCCGTTTCCTGCTCGGATCGCCGGTGCGCCGCGGCGGGGCTCATCGTCTGCATCAGCTGCAATTCACGGCTCTCATGGAAAACAATGGCGTTTAACGCATCGGCGAGGTCTGAGGGGAAGGCGGACAAAAGTCTCTCAACGATCAGGCGGGATGAAAAATAAACAACCAGCGTGTCCCCTTCGTAACGGGCCCAGACGAATCCTTCGGGCGGAGCCCGCGTTATGGGCTGCGTGAAAATCCGGAACGCCACCGGCTGTCCCTGGAAGTCCACAAGGGCCCCGCTCAGTCTGCGGAGCGGACTTTCCTCCAAATCTTCGAGATAAAGTCCGTGACGTCCCGGCCTCCTCTCTTCTATTTCAGAAGGGCCGGGGCTGTCCTGTTCCCACGTCCCGGCGTCCGCCATCCTGGCCGCTTCCCGGCGCAGACGGTCGTTCATATTGCCTAAAAAGCCGGCTGACCCTGTTCCACCATCTCCCTGTCTGCCCAACTCTTTGACCCAGCCATGGAGCAGGAACGGCACGCCGTTGGCTTCGAGTTCAAGATCTTGCGGTTGATAATCGGCGCCCGGCTTACCGTACAATTTGTCAACGATATGATCATTGACGCTGATCCCGCTGATTCTTCTAATATCCTTCACTCCCCTGCTGGACAGAATGGCCAGCACAGGGATACCCAGAGTTTCCAACTCCTTCTCAAGCGTGGCAATCGCGTTGCCATACCAGCTGTACCGGTAACCTTCCGGCCGTCGGCTCGCGTTGCGTCTGGCATCGTACCGGTTCTGTATTGCGTTCGGCAGGCTGCTCCAGCCGTCTCCGGTCTGGATGACGCTCACAAGAAACACGATCCTCCCGTCCGCCGTCCGGAAAAACCCGCCCGACAACTGGCCGAACGTTCCCTCGAGAGAAATCTTGCCCAGCGAGCAATCGTAAAGCTTCGACAAATCCGGATAGGACGCCAGTTCCTGTTCGGAAGGAAACACATGGATTTTCACCGTGGCGGGAAGCATGGCGTTGCGCGGCGGGGCCATCCATTGGGACCCTTCCGCGGGCAACGGCGTTGCGTCCAAACGAATCTCTCGCGATGACGCCGAAACATTCTGCTCGCCGGGATCTTTCCAGGCCACTTGTTTTCCACTCATAGCCTCGATCAGATTGTCCCTAAAGAATTGCCGGGCGGAACCGATTCTTAACCCCAACCCCGACCTGGCAAAATGCGCGGGGCTGTCCTGCCAGCTTGCCGAAGACATCAGGGCAGGTTTCAACGCTTCATAGATGTCATCCGCCAAAATAACGGTCAGGGCGGTGATTCCCGATTCTTCCTTTTCCTGAAAAGTAACAACAGGGCAGGACGCGCACGGGATCACGGCGACCGGAACTTCTCCCCAGGACGACATCACATAAGGAAGCGCCCAGAATTTCAATACCCGCTCGCCCGGCTCCCAGGCCAAAACCAATGTCCGGCCGGCATGGTCATCGCATTTCCCGCCTGCACAACCGAAATTGACGCTGGCGCGGACCATGATTTTCCCGTTTTCGAGGACGACGGCCCCAAGAGACGCCAGATCGTCATGTCCCTGCCCCCGGTGGATACGCGCAAATACGCCGTCTGCGCGTTTTTCAACAGACCATGGCGGCTGGCGGAATGTCTCCAGCTCTGCAGCCGGCCCATCCGGACCCGCCGCTTGCAATCTCTCTGTTTCCTGCCACGACGCTTTTTGCAAAGGCCCCCGGGAAGAACCGCCCAATTCGGCAAGGTGCACGGCAATTAAGGACAGCAGTTTAATGACCGTGAGTTTATGCTCATCGGGGAACCCGAACTCCCGCATCGTTGCGGCGGAGGCCATGGCCACAGGTAGTTGGATCAGCGAGTTTCGCATCATCACGGCGTGAAACGCCGCTGCGCAAAAATCGGGCGCCATTTCGACGACCCGGAGATCATTGCGCCATTCACGGATATCGAGCGGGACATTGGCGGCGGCCGGGTCCGTCAGGGATTCCAAGCGTGTAAAACACTCCGCAATGGCGCCCAGCACGCCGCGGAATCGTTCGCCCATCAGCTGGTTGGCCATGGACACTTCGGCATCGGTCTCTCCTCTGGCTATGGCTTGGGCGATCATGTCCCGGTCTTCCGGCTTCAGGCCCAGCGGGACTTCCCAAAGAATACGGTTCTCTGCGGGCTGACGCGTCTTCAGCGGAGCGGGATGGAATGGATATGGAAAGCGGCCGTTATTTAAAGAAAGCCATTCATCGATGACCCGGGTCTGGGCGCGGATGGCGAGGCGCTCGGTGGGCTGATTTTCATGGATCTCGATCTGGTCAAAGACAAAATCAATTTGTTCGTCGCTGAATCCGGCGGCATGCAAAATCGGCCGGGCTTGTTCGCGGGTCAGGTTGTAGTGGACCGCGCCGTCGGAGGTGTGATACGCGACGACATTTTCAAATCCGGGCGGGCCGTTGATCTGTCCCGAACCTTCCAGGATTCTCAGCGCATGGAACACCACCCCGTAAGCGCGGGCCAGCTCAAACTGTCCATGACCGACGGCCAGAAGGATCTGTTGATACATGGCGGCCGAACGGATGGGGTGGTCCTCTTCCTTTCCATTGAGATGCCGTTGCGCCATTTCAACATACTTCTGCACAGACCCCCGATGTTCGTCCATGACCCGGCGGGCGCGTTCGCCCAAGGCCCGGGCGGCTTCCTTGTCTTTCATCAGCCGGATCAGTTCGTCCGTCAAATTGTCCGGAGACGCCAGTTGGAGGATCGCGTCCTTTTCCTTGAAGATGGCGATGACATCCGCAAAATCGGCCGTATAGGGCCCGACAATGACGGGTTTTCCAAAATTCGCCGGCTCCATCGGATTATGCCCGCCGCGCTCGGGAATAAAACTGCCGGCGACGACCACGACATCCGCGACGCAGTAAATTTTCCGCAGTTCTCCCATCGTGTCCAGCAGGATCACCTGGGAATGCCCGTTAGGGCCGGCCGAACGCTTGGAGACGCTCAACCCCTTCCTGGCCAGATAACCTCCGAAGGCGGCCGCGTTCAGCATCATGCGCGGGGCGAAGATCAATCTCGTGCGCTCCAGACCAGGCTGGCGAATCAAAGCCTGATACGCAGCGGTCAGGATGGCTTCCTCGCCCGCGCGCACGCTGCCGAAAACCACCACAGGATCTTCCGGCCCGATCCCCAATGATCTCCGGATGTCCGCCTTTTCCTGATCGGTCACCACCACGTCCGCCGCGTCGAACTTTATATTGTGGATGACGGATATCCTTTCCGGAGACACGCCCTGATGGACAAAATATTCGCTGGCCTCCGAGGATACCACGCCGAACTCGTCGATCAGCGCGATCTTCTCTTTCCCGAAAAATCGGTCCTCAAGACCATGAAGGCCGATCAGTCCCTGGTGTTCCGCGTCCTCGGTCCGGTAAGAATTGATCAACAGGATGCCGGCCCGATAGTCCGTCTTCGCTTTTTTCAGAAGATAAGGGCTTGTCCGGCTGAAAATCTCCTGCAGGATAATCAGGCGCGGGCGCACCATTTTGAGCCACCGGTCAATGAAATAGCGCAGCTCCGCCGGGTACGGCAAAACGATCAACCCGCTGTCCTTCATGATGGGAAGCGACCTGACCTTGGCCGGGAAAAATGTAATCAGCACAATCTTATCGGGCGTGATCTTCCGCAGCTCACGGCTCAATTTGACCGCATTGATCACCTCTCCTTCTCCGATCGCGACGATCACGATAGAACGGCCGGGAGCGGCCAGCTGCGTCTCGATTTCAGGAGGAAACACATTGTACCGGGCGGCGAAATCCCTCGCCTGGATATCGTGGTTCACAAAGTTCCTGGCGGCCCTGACCAGGGAAAGAGACGCATAGGTGACGCGCTTGACCGCCTTGGCTTTTCTCGAGTCGGATTTGAACATTCTGGAATTGAACGACGTCCTGATCAGCCATCTCACGAACGGCCGAAAAGTCGCGTTGAGCATCGTCATCATAAGTCCCGATCTCTTCTTCATCCCGTTGCCGTTGGACACCCCGTTCACGCCGTTGGGAACGATCCCGGGCTCCCGCTCAACGGGCCGCGGACCGTTGCGGCCGTTGACGATCGTGCGCCACACCATGATCACGGCGCCCGCCATCAAAAGCAGCGAAGCGATGACCTGCAGAACCGTCGGATGAGACCCCAGGATGCTCACCGACCAGACGATCGCCCAGAAGGACGTGGTGGAACGGATGATCGTGATCGTCCAGTAAGGCAAATGCTGATACAACCGGTACGCAATGAGCCAGACCGTGGCAAAGATCAGCGCGAGGCCCCACAGCCAGGGGTTCAAAAGGTTCTGTCCGATCTCCGTCCAGGGCAGCCGTCCGGCGTCATGCGCCATGACCGCGAGAAACCCGGGGAGAACTTGCGACGCCCCCGCCTGGTCCACTCCGCGCAGGGTCAAAAAGACGACCCAGTGCGCCGCCACGCCGAAAATATAACCGTATTTCGTCATGATCAGGGACAAGTCGTCCTTGCGCTGGGCGTCAGTGTTCAAAACATCAATGACCGTTTTCTGGATAATGCTCTGAACGATCACGAGCCCGGCCAGGAACAACGCCAGGGAAATCCGCGGACTATGGAATCCGGCCATGACGGCGGACAAAAGGCCGGATCCTGTCCCCATCGCGAGCCCCATATCCAGCAGGGTCAACACCACGACCGCCCCTCCGATCAGCATACCGAACAGGTGGTGCCGGTTAAATTTCTCCCTGGCGATCTTCCCCCAGGTGCCGAACAACAGCGCCCCGATCGCCAGTCCAACGATGAAACCGGTGGTGTTAATCGCGGCATAAACTTGCGGAAGAACGACGCCGAGGGTGTAGACGAAAAAGATCGTGTTGATGAACTGGCTGATCAGCGCGTTGATGACAATCAGGAATATCTCCAGCCGGCTTGAAGCGCGCAGGGTCTGCCATTCGCTGGTTGTCAGGGACCCGACCCGGCTCCAGGTCTGCTTTTTGCCGAACCTGTGACCGAGGGCCACCTGCAGAACCAGAAGTCCGAACATGAAGATCGTGGCCATCGGGAAAAAGGTGATCAGATAGCCGATCGGATTGGCCTGCTGGACGTGCAGGACCTGGCTGGCGATCGGCGAGGAAAGCCCGACGAGGTTGGCCATGACAAACGCCGCCAGGACCCAGAAATACTTCTTAACGGGTTCCGGGATGGACAGCGAGCGGCCGGGGGCCGTGAAATATTCTTGATGGACAAATGTCGTGAACAGGAATAATCCGAGACCGACAAGCAACAACACGGGGAGGGAAAATTTCAGAAAAGCCAGCAGGACGATCGCGGCAAAATTCATCCCCGCCACGGCCGCCGGCGGCCCTTTGTTCATGTCTACGTGCAAGGGAATAAACGCGCCCCAGACGATTGCGCTCCAGACTGCATATCCAGCCGTGAACACCGGCCAGCCGATGATATGGCCGGCCAACAACCCTCCAAGCACCACCACGCCGGCCAAACTCAATGCCCAGAACATCACCTGCTCGATGATCCCCTGGTTGCGCACCGTGAAGCCCAGCCTCCGCCAGGCGGGTTTCTGCTCGGCCTTGCGTAGCCACCGCGTCAGCGCCGGGATCATGGCCGCCCCGGCACCCGGGGCGGGTTCACGGCCCACGATCCTGCCGGGAACCTGGTTCAAATCGGCGGCCCTCAAAACCTGTTCCCCTTCAGCGCTCACGACCACGCCATGATCGGCAAACATATAAATGGGACGGGCCAGCCAGGCCTCGTCCATATCCTTGAGGATATGCTCAACGCCCACAGCCTTCAAAGCGAGGAATAAGACCTTTGCCGTTTCAGTCGAAGGGATGAAACCATTATAATTCTGGTTCCCGTGAAGAATCGCCGCCCGGATGTTTTCGCCGATCTTTTGCCGGTTAAAAGGATCCACCCCCATGCCGATGAACACATCCGAAAGCGCCCCGGCCAAAATCGTGGCCGCGGCTTTGGGATCCGGCATGACCAAAGGCATGACGTAATAAACCGCCGCCTCTTTACGGGACTGATCCCACAACACGCAATAAACGCAATCGATGGCGCCGCTCTCTTGGATGACGTCGCCCGGCCCCCCGACGGTAAACACCCCCAGAGGAATTTCCCGGTCTTCCCGGTGCACCGGCCGGGAGAAACGGTATTTATCTTTTTCAACGTAATCCCGCCGTTTGGAATACAACTCCTGGTAGAGCTGGAGACCGTCCTCGAGATTGGGCTGATCCGGCCTGACCTTCCAGTCGCGGATTTTCTCCGCAAGAACCAGAACGCCGTAGCGAAGCATCTCGTTGGAATCTTGATGCTCCAGCAGGGCCACGGCGCCTTCCAGGGCGACGACAAGATGATCCTGGAGAACAAGGACCTGCTCCTGCCCTTTGCGCAGCTCAAACGGCAGGCCTTCGGCAAAAAGCTTCCCGGTTTCATGCTCTCCATAAACAACGCCCTGTCCGGCGTCGACCACGGACATCGTCCGGGCCGGGACATGGCGGGCGTCCTTTTGTCCAAGGACCATCTGGACTCCCGCTGGAGTCACAACGCCCCGGGTGTGGTCTTCCCCGTCTTCCCGCGCTTTCAGCACGACAAACGATTTGCCGTTGACCGTGGTAACAAAAGCCCTCACCTGGCCGTTGTTCACGGCGACCGGCCATGTGGCCCCTTCCGCATGGGCGCGCGCCAAGAGTTCAGCCGTCACTTCCACGGCGGGCTCCTCCTGCGGGCTCTGCAGAACTTGCTGCTGAATCTTTGATAATGTGTCCTGCCTTGCCGCCAGAATCACCAGGTCCCCGCGCTGCCTGACAAAATAGCGCAGGGCTTCGCCTTCGTAAATGCGCGAATCCCCGGCAATCCGCTCAATCCCGCCCTGCTGCCGAGCTGTTTCTTTCGCTTGCTCGAATTCCGCGCTGTCCGCAAGCTCAAGGATCTGGACTTCACCGGCTCCCAAGATAAACGGCAAGCCGTTTGCGATGAGACTCCCCCGGGCATGCACCTGATGTTCCCAGCCGCGTCCAACGTTCATGACCCGGAATTGCTCCGCCCGGCCTTGCGAGGCATTATCACTGTTAAGAAGCGACTGCATTTCCGAAGGCAACACGCTGCCGAACGACGGCTCGTTGCTGAAACTCCGCTGACCGGTGAGGACCATAAAGGACCGGCCCTGCGCCTGTGTGGCAAAAGCCGCAACACGGTCATTCGTTGTCGCCATCTGCCGCGTCACCCGGTCCTGCCAAACGGACGCGCCCCGGTCGCGGCGCTTCATGGCCTCATAGACGTTCTGCAGGATCTCCCTTTCCAAATCCTGACGGATCGGTAAAAGCATCGGCTCCGCAGACGGGACGCGGGCCAGGAATTCGCGGATATCCTTTTCAGGATGTCTGGCGCCGACCATGTCTTCGGGAGCTATCTCCTCGTCTCCGATCTCCTCCAACGGCCGATATCCCGGCAGCGGTTCGGCCTCGACGTGCCAGTGCCCCGGACGGGTCTTGACAGCATAAAGGCCATGTTCGGGAATACCTAACGTCCGCATGATCTGCCGGGCCGCTCTGAAATTGATCTCTCCGGATGCCATGTCGATTCCGCTGGATTCCAGTCTCTGCAGAAAGGCCTGCACCAAACTTTCCCGGGCGGATTGGTCCAGCGCATCTCTCCGGATGATCGCCTTCAGCAGGCAATTGAGAGACAGCGCTCCTTCCACCCCAATATCCCACCATTTGATTGTTGAATTGCCGGCGTTCAACTCTTGCCTGTGAATCACTGCCTCCGTCAAATCCCGTTCCCCGCTGTAAACCCGGGCTGTCAGGATGGCCTGCGTTTCGGTCAACGCCCGTCCCTCGCGATCCTTGAACTGAAAATCATGAATGAACAAACGATACGGACGACCGCTGCCGAGAAAGGCGTCGGAAAGATCGCGTTCCAGAGGATACTTCAAAGCTCGGCGGAAGGACAAAATTCTCGACAACGGCTGCCGTTCGGGCCCGGATCCCGTCCTCGTGTCTTCCTCCAGAGGATTCCGCGCCGACATGTATAATGAGCTTGGCACAAAGCCTTCGATGTTATCAGCCGGCAGAAGGATTTCCGCCCCGCGGCCTGAAGACGCGATGGTCAGAATCGCCTCATTGATACACAGGTCCCAAAACTTGCCGGTGATGACAACCGTGAGCGTCTCCCCGGGATAAGCACGTATGAGCCCCTCAACTTTCTCGGCGACCTCATCCTTGGATTTTGTCCCGGAAATATCCCATTCAACGACCTTCAAACCGGCCCGTTCCAGCCGGGATTTCGTCAGCTCTGAGATCCCAATCTGCGGAGCATGGACGTTCAGATGTATGATTTCACGGCTCTTCAACGGTTCATCGCTCAAACGCGGAATGTAGGAACGCAGTTCTGTCTGTTCGCCATTCAGCGAGGACGGGCCGTTCTTCCTAGGCCGTGCGATCGGACGCCCGGTCATGGTGTCCATGACGATCTCGTATTGCTGTTGAATCGCAGAGCGCCTGAAAATCCGCACCCGTCCGCCCAGTTCCAGGAATGTCCCCTGAATGTTCAACTGGAGACTTTCCGAATTCAAGGAAGCGAGGTTGGCCAGCACATTGTCGGGAAGCACCTGGCGCGTCACGTCGGCAAAACCCAGCTCGACCAGTACCTCTTCGGTCGCAGAAATCGCACGATGGTCAAAAATAACGATTTCGGGATTCCGGCGGGTCAATTGCAGAAGAAACGCCTTCAGCGCGCTTCGGTATTGACCATCGGCTTCCTGCGCGATCTTGTCCTCATCCAAACCCTCCGCCCTTAACTGGGTTTTCTTGTAAGCGAGGAAATAGGCCTCGACGTGCTGAAGCCAGATGACTGTTCGTCCGCCGTCAGGCAAGCCGGCCAAAGCCTCGCTGATGGCCCCGATGTCTTCAAACGCGACACGGGGAGCCGCCAACAAATTCCCAAAGACGGACTTTTCCTTTAACGACAACCCGTAATGCCCTAAGTGCCCGTCCACCAAAGCAAAATGGACCACACCCGATCCTTCCTGAGTCAACGCGATCCCCTTCGTGCACTCAAAGAGCAGGAGATTCAGGCCGTTCAACGGGGCGATCACAATCCCTTCCCGGGGAAACGGAAGAATGCCCGCTGTCCGTAACAGCGAGAGGAAGAGACGATAAGATAAAACATATTCGCCGATGGAGCTCCGGCGGGCATGGCGGGCGGCCCCCTGGGAGAGCGAAACCATCTGCCGTTCTCTCCTCTGTTCTGTTGTCCGTTCCCCTCCCCACCAGGACTTCTGCTTGTGCTTAAAGCCCTTGGCGTGCACGTCCCAGAGGGTCATGTCCGTTTGTTCGTCGGTCAGATGATAATAAAATTCCGTATCGCCTTTCGGCGCACGCTGCGGGACAACATAGATCCGCTCGGCCCAATCGCGGACGTTCGCGCCGTGCGCCTTGGCCAGCCGCTCCAGCCATCGCCAGGCGACATCGCCCCGGATCAGCGGGCCGTCAAAACCGTCAACCCCGTCCCGGACCGCGCCTTCCTGCTCGATGGCGCGGATCACGTCATGGATCTCCGCATCCGCGGCCCCCAACCGCACCAAAGACCGGATAAAGCAGTTCAACGACCATCTTCCGAAATCTCCCGTCGCCGGCTGAACGGTCCGGGCCTGGGGGTTCAAGGCATTGAGAGCAGCCATGGCCTCCTCGACCATCCGCCCGCCGGAAGGGCTTTCCAGCGAAAGGTTCGCAATCACATACGCCAGCGTTTCCCCCCGTGTCCGTACGGCTTCCGGCAAGTGAGGATTGGGACCGGTTTGCGATTGCCCCATGTCGATGAAAAACCCGCGGTTCGCCGGGTCCATCAAAATGCCGACGATCGTCTTGGGATCATGTCTTCTGACAAAGGCCTGCAGTTCCGCCCATTTCGTGGGACTGACAGCAAATTTCACTTCATAAAAGTCTCCGGACTCCAGCGCCCTCCTTTCGCGGTTCAGCCGCAAAATGCCGACCTGATAAACCAGGAGCACCGCCCCCTGATTCCTCATATCAACGGCCTGGCTTGAGATGAAAACCCCGTGTTCGGTCCAGAATTCCTGCAAAGGCATGCCGAACGACGCCAGCTTGTGCGGGAATGTCCGCGGGAAATTCCTCTTAAAGTCCTCGGCTGTTTGTCTGCGGTTGAAATCCGCCGGGTCAAACTCGATCAAGGCCATGAACTCATCCTCGGAAACCGCGCCGCCGCCGAAAATCAGATGGTCGAAGACCGAGATCCCGAAGACATACCGTTCGTTGCCCACATGGACCCGCAACACCTGATGGGCCTTCTTGGAAACATGGCCGCGATGGATTTGCGTGATCTCACACGGCGAGACAGAAATGGCCGACAACGGGACGCCCTGGCGGACCAATTCATCGATCGCGTAATAGCCCGTCACCGCGCAGTCCCCGCAATTGTTCTCGCCGAAATATTCCAGCCGGATCTCGCGGATGGACGGATCAGACCAGGCCCGGCGGCCGATCAGCATTTCTCCATAATTCCCGAGCGGGAACCTCTGCAACAAGGCGTCGCGGGCCGCGTCAAGCCGTTCCTTCAATGTTTTCGGATCGGTCGCCGCATTGGGGAAAGCGGCGGGATTCCCGGTGCCGGCCCGGCCGGCACCGGGCATAAAGGCATCTGTCCACGGGGAGACCTCCACCGGGAATTCTTCCCGATAGGATTCGTGCACGCGGCGGTTGGGGATGTCCATTCTCCGGGACGGAGCAAACTGCGTCAAAATGTCATAGGCGGATTCATACAACAGCTGCTCGTCCAATCCGGGCTTGCCGCGGTTGTAATCCAGGATCCCGCGCGCCATGCTCTCGTCGGCCGGGGTCCACTGTTCCGAGGAACCCGTCTCCGGGCCCCGGCGCGTTTTCTTTATGCGTTTGTCATACAGCCCGGCAAGATGTTTCCACTGGGCGAGATACGCCGGCCGGTCGTCCTGGTTTTTGGCGGGCTTTAAAATCACGCGCATGACATCTTCATGCTTGTCTCCCATGATCCGGCGGCCCGTCTGGACGCCTTCCACAACGGCGACATCCCAGCCACGCTCCAGGGCTTCAACAAAAAAGGCCGGCATCTTGTTATAGGTCAGCTCCAGCGTCCCCCCCGGTTTCAGGAACCGGCCTGCCTGCGACAGGACCCGGTGCAGAAGCTTCATATCCTGGTCCATAAAGACCTTCATGTGGGGCTCCACTGCGCCCGTGACCGGATACGGCATGTTGAAATAGATGCGGTCGAATTTCATGTCCGGGAGATCGTCCGGCAAGTCGAACAAGTCCGCTTGCACGACCCGGATGACGGACGCATACGGCGAACGACCGACGTTATATTTGGCAAAAGCGTAGGACACCAGATCGTTTTCAACGGCGACGATCTCGACCCGCCCTTCCGCCCGCGCCGCCGTGATGAGGGCGTCGGCCCCGGAACCGGTCCCGAGAATCAGGATCCGCTCGCCGGGTTTGGGGCGGATGCCTTCGTAAAACATCAGGCTGCTCGGCGTGGTCGGTGCGCAAACGCCTTCGCAATCAATGATCGGCGGAAGAGAAGGAATGCCGGTCGTGAAATCCAAAAACAATTTGCCGGACACCGAATTCTTGCGGTGCGTGGCGTTGACCCAGTCGGTGGCCGATTTAAAAACTTCCAGCTCCTGCCCCGAAGTGACCGGAAACGCAGGGAATAGCAACGACACGGCCTCGTTCCGCATCTGCGCGCGGGCCCTGTCCATCGCCCTCGGATTGCGGCGGAGGACCTCTTCGATCTGCGGAACTCCTTCGGCGGCCGCGCGGAGGATCGAATCCAGGATCATCGGCTCGCTCTCTTTGCGGATATGGTCCGGCAAGTATTTGAACTTGATCCCGTAGATGGCCAGCACCACCGCCCTGCGGCCGTGCATCACCAGGCGCACGGGAAGCGGACGGCCGTCCTCGTTGCTGATGGGAAACGTCTCCCGCCTCTCAATACGTTGTGTTTCCTGCTGCGTCAACGGGAGTTCGGTTTCCCAATATCCTTCGCGGACGTCCTGCTGGGAAACATAAAATTCTGTAAACGCGACGTGCAATCCCTCGCCCAATGCGGCCAGGGCGGAATCCGGCGCGATCAGCATCAGGCTCTGCGACTTGATCTCATCCTGCTGGCGAAGATAGGCCCGGCGCTCCTGTTGATACGTCCGTTCGAAGGCCGCCATCCTGTTCTGCCGGTCCGCCCTGGCCCCAACGGAATAATGAGCATCGAGCGCGGGGACGAGCGCGGACACATATTGCCGGAATTCAAAAACGGCGAACGGCGCCCTGCCTTCCAGGTACGGCCCGGCGGCCAGGTCCACAGCGATATCGCGCCCGGGCCCTTTCAGAATGATGAACTCATGGAGCTGGTCTTCATGAATCCAGACGTCGTGAGCGATCTTCAATTCATCCAGCGCTTCGCCCAACGTCTGGGAAATAAAGTGCGCCAGCCCGCTGACCGGCGAGTCCACGCGGTTGAGCCAAAGATAATGACTGGTCCCGTCCCGCTCTTCCATGACCAGCATGCGGGACCGCAATGCCTTCATCCTGCCGAACAGCGCGAGCAATTCCTGTGCCCTGGGCTCCAGCCGCTCCTGGATACGCTCTTCGCTGATCGCCGTGCCGGCCAGGGGCTCGAAGGCCGCCCGCAAGATCCCGCGGAGATCATCCAGCATCCTGTTGAACTCTTCCCGCGCCTCCTGCCAGGGCGCGTCAAGCCGCCGGGCCTGAAGAACGCCGGATGCGGGGGATTTCGTTTGCCCGGAGGGAGGAGCCGTGCGGGCCGGAGGATCTTTCTTCGCGTCCTTTGCGGCCGGTGCGGCCTGGGGCTCAAGGCCTCTCACCTTCTCCATATCCAACAGCCAGCCGGCGAGGATCCGGCCCAACGGGTCCTTGGCATGACGCAACTGGTTCACGCGGAACCCGTGGCGTTCCATCAGATCGATCAAGGCCTGACGGTCCTCATCCCCATAGACCGCGGCCTGGCCTAACAACACCCGGGATATTTCATAACGGACATCGCAGAGCTCGAAAAATCCCATAAGATCACGGATCTCAGCGGCCCGGTCGATCGGGGTCCCCCGCTCCAATTTCTCCCAAATATCCAGGTGGCGTTTGACCTCCTCAAACGCCCGGCGGTCCGTGGACCATCCGGCCTCGCGGATGGCAGATGTGAGGAATTCCCGGACAGAACGCATGCTTTGCAGAACCCCCCGGATTTCTGTGGCGGACGGCGTCTGTAAAAACGTCAGCGTGGCTTCACGAAGATGCGTCTGCCGGATAATTTTCTCTTCCTCCACGCGGACGGTCGCGCTGACCACGATGGCGGAATTTTTGTGATGGACCAGGAACCTGACCTTTCCGCCCACGGGCAGGACGCGGTTGATCGCCGCCAGGGTCTGTTCGCGGTTGGTATATTCCCAGCCGTAATGGGACACGACCGCCGACGGATTGGCGAGCATGCCGGCCGGTTGGCGGTCGGACCCGAGGTCTTCCGCGCGCATGCGGTGGAACGTGACCCCGGCCGGGATCAATGCCGCCGGGATATCCGCCAAATCCAGGGAATGGACCGTAAAGCCGGGGCCAGCCGCTCTAAGGATGCCGGCGGCCACGCCTTCTCCGGTGCCGATATCAATGATCCGCGCGTCCGGCGGAAGCATGCCGGCAAATTCCCGCCAGACCCAGGCCAGCGCGTCAATGACCTCCTGCGCCTGGAACTGCCGGCCCAGGCTGTACATGTGGCTCCAGTCCTCCGCTTTTTTCCTGTCCCCGGCGTTGAGGTTCAATTCCGCGGTTGGGACGGGCTGAGGACCCGGCTCTGCCGCCGGCGCTTGCGTGACGGTTTGAGCAACAGCAGTCGCAATCTCCTGTTCCAATTTCTCCGCCACGGCTTCAATGCCAAAAGCCATGTAACTGTATAAAAATTCCTCGATACCGGATCTCAGCGAGCGACCGGACACCGCCAGCGATAACCAATCCTCGACCATAGATTCGCTCAAGGCGCTCTGGGCCGGCAGCGCCGGGATCAGGGTCCGCAAGCGGGATATCAGGGCGGGGATGTCAACAAGGATTTCCGTTCTGGGGGAGGCTTGGGCTGCCCCGCTGGCAGCGGACTGAGCCTGGGCATCACTGACCCCGTCCACTCCGGCGACAAACCTCGTCGGCCTATCGGCCGGCGGGGCCGGAGACTCGGTCTCGATGCCGGATTGGCGCAGGACGTCCCGGACCATAAGGGACTGTTCCAGCAGCCGCAGCTGATCCTGCGCCGGAGCGCTCTGATACCTTTGGGAATATTCCTCCGGCCTGAACATGACATCGAGGCAATGCTGAATAAATTCTTTAAGAGGATCGAAAGTGATGGGCATGGCTTGGCCAGCCCTCTGCCAAAACGGCATCCCCTTCGGACCTTCGCTGCTCTGCGAGTTGCCCACGGCGCAGGCCACGACCAGAACATCTTCGTTCCGCCGCATGGCCGCGCCCGATCCCGCCTGTTCGAATCCCTCGATGATGGCCCGGCGGAATTGCCCGGATGGTTCGACCCCGCTCACCCGCAGCCAATTGAAGATGAAATTCGTCCGGACCATCTCCGTCACCGCCGCCAGGTCGCCGCGGACCAGCGCCTGATCAACCGCGATGATGTTGGTCGCTAACAGGACCCTCTCCATCCCCACGTACAGGATGTCTTCGACGGACGCGTCCCTGGTCAGGATAGTTTCGCCCTCCCGCAGATCTCTCCCGATGAACGGCAGACGCTGCGCCCCGGCAACCGGCTGAAACCCCCCCCGGACAAGAAGGCGGGCGGCGTCGGCATTCGCGCAGGCGAATAATTTTTGATACCCTCGCTTCCCGGTTTCGACAACCACATGCCGCAAAAGATTGCGGCCGATGCCCCGCCTCTCATGCCGCTCATCCACCGCCATCTGCACAATATAAACAACATTTCGCGCCGGGTAGACCGAGGCGTAAATATAGCCAAGGACGTCGTCGCCTTTCACATAAACATAAACCTCCGGGGTTCCGTTATAAATCTCCGATGACGATCTCACGATCCGGGCAATGGTTTCCCGAGGGACAGGGGAAGCCATAGGCACTCTCTTCGACAATTCGTAAACCCGGTCGATATCCCGCTCCCTCGCCGGGATGATCCTTTCGGCAGGACCAGAGGCCGTATTCTCGCTGCCCATGGCATGTCCCCGCTCAATCCGCGCCATGATCTGCGCGGCATCCTCTTCCCGGACCAGCATCGCCGTGTTCATGACGATGGGGACGAGCATTCCGGCAAATTTTATCGCCAGCCCCCGGATATGATCGTTGCCGTGATTCCGGATATCTCTTTGCACGAACGGCAACGGCTGGCCCAGCCACAACCCGGAGAGAGCGGCGGGATCGCGGTCCCTGAGCCAGGATTGGAGGTCCCCGAGTTTGTCCGCCGGGAACCGCAGCTTGACCAAAAAATTCTCACCCATCGGCGTGGCCAGGAGACGCTGGCGGGGATCGTAGAGCCGCTGCATCACACTGTAGGTCAACTCCAGACTGCCGCCGCGGGCGCGTTCGACGCCGATGGCGACAAACGCCTTGTCCTCTACTGAATACAGTTGCGGGACGATCGGCCCGAGGTCCAGGAACCGGAGGGTCTTTGCCGCGGCTTCCGGCCCGGCGTTTGCCGGAGGAACGACGACTTTCTTCCTTCCATAATCCCGCTCGACCTTGGCCAGATAATCCTTGGCCGGGTATTCCAGCGGCTGCAAATCTTCCTTACGCACGACAAACGGGATGGCCTTCTCATAATCGCGGCGAAGGAAATATCCGGTGCGGCCGAAGATCGTCTGCTCGAAGGGCGTGACTCCCAGGATATACGTTTTGTATCCCCGCCCGACCTCTACAAGAACGTGGCCCAGCCCTTTGCGCTGGGAATTCTCGTAAAGGACCGGCAAATCCACGATCAAGACTTTCACCTCTTTCAAATCAATCCCTTGCCGCTCGATTTCCTTGACGGTCCGATAGGCGAACAACTGGCAATCCCCGCAACCCTCGGCGATCGGATCGCCGGTCGTGGCCAGCGTCCCGGCCGGATCTTTCACGCCGCGCTGGTGATAGCGGAAATATCCGTAATTTTCCAGCGGGAGCTGTTGGGACAGGGCCTCCGCGGCGGCCGCGAGTTTCCGGCGCAGTTCCTCGTCCTGAGCATTTCCGTCGCCGGCGGTCAACGCCGGGATCGACAAAATGGCAAAAATACGGTCAATCAGCCAGCGCAACTCCGGCGCTTGGTACGGCGGCTGATACGGATGTCTGTTCCCGATAGCGCGCAGACCGAGCACATCGAGGACAAGGACATATAAGGGGAGGAGGAACCAATGCGTTAACACGGCGATGAGGTTGAAGAGCATATGGGCGAGGACATTGGCGGCGAGGACGCTCAAGGCATACGCCGCCAACCAGTGGCCGGCGAACAGGAACCAGCCGAGCATGAACTGCGGAGCCACGGCCATCGCCAGCCAGATGAAAATGATCCCCACGGCCCGCCAGACCCGCTGGCGATTGGTGAAGTTGTCATGGGCCCGGAACCAGCGGATGGGCCGGAACGGCCCTGCGATTTCATAGAACGGTGAGAATCCGATCTCGATGCCCCAATCCGGCATCATCGTGATCCCGAAATGCTTAAAGAACCGGTGCCCGGCCTGATAGGTGCCTGTCAACGTCAAGGGGCGGATCTCCCGGTCGTCCTGCGACAAAATTCCTTCAACTCTTTCAACGGTGGCGGCAACCGCCTCCCTGTTGCTGTCAACGATGACATAATTGCCCATGTTGTTCTTGCGGAGGATGCGATTCAACCGGTCCTCGATCAAACGGTAGTGGGTGCAGCTCAAACAGATCACATTGAGGCTTTTTCCCGCCCGCAGAGACATGCCCCGGAACTGCCTTGCCAGCAGCCGGAGCATTTTCTCCATGTGCCGGGAGCGGCTCTGAATGGCGTCCACCAGCCGCTGGCTCGGCACGATCAAGGCGTCCCGCTTACCGAAATTGACATCCGAGGACGCAGGCTCCCGCGGCGAAAAACCGGCGGCGCGCAGCAGAAACCAATAGGAATGGGCTGTCCGGGACCGGGCGCTGGCATTGGTCATGAGCAGAATGGGAAGAACGGACTTTCGTGATGCCGAGATTCCGGATAACCGCTCGACAACAAGACTGACCGGGGTAATAACGATGATCTTCTCGTCACTGATTCCTGCCGCCTTGGCCATTTCCCGAACAATGCGCTCTCCCCCCATGGCGGCGAACGTGTTGCAGGCCAAACAGACAACGTCCCGCTCGGTAATGCCGGCCCAGACCACCCGCCGGACAAGGCCACGGAAAATATCCTCGATCTGGCCGTCATCCAGCCCGCCGATCGTCTTTCCATAAACATGTAACCGGATCCGGACCTGTCCCGAAAGACCGGAAACGCGCCGGGACAGCTCCCGCCGGATGTCTTGCGCCGCGGTCTCGCCGCCACGACCGGAATCAATAACATGAATCGTTGTAACCTTGACGCCGTCAACTCCGGAATGGAACCTGGCCCAGGCGCGGCCGATGCTCTCCGGCAAACGCCGCGACAACGCCAATACACCGATCAAGGTGTATAACGGATCGACAAGCAGGTAAACCAAAATATCGCCCAGGGCGATTTCCGGGATATTGATTCTTTGGAGAACATGCGTTTCCCTTTTATAAACCAGCCAGTACTGCCATTCCTTGGGAATCCCCACCAACCAGGACGGATCGGAATGAGTGATGCGGCCCCGCTGATTCAGCGCAATGACTCCCAAAGAGGCCAGCTGGGGACCGGGGAGAGCGCCGTCAAGTTCCGGGATCACTTCCGCCAGTTCCCACCAGCCATACCGGACGGCGACCCGCCCCGTCACCAGCAGAATCACGTTGACCGCATTCAACGCGGCCGCGGTTGCCAGCAGTGCCCCCAGCCACCCGCTGGACATCCCGACGGTCAGCGCGATCAATCCCAAGACGCAAATGCCGAGGTCGATGGTGAGGGCGACGGACTTCGGAGCCCCTGCCCGAACGGCTCCCCGCTTTTTCCACGGCTGCGGGATGTCCATCGTCCGGCGCTTCTGGGCGCGGCGTTCGGCTTTGACGCGGTCGACAATCTCCCACCACTTATGGCGGGTCAGGGTGATTTCCGAAACCCCAGCTTTGACCGCCAATGTGGCCCGGCTTAAGGTCTTGCCGCGGAACCCGCGGACCGCCGCTTCGATCCGGCGAGCGGCGTCCTCATATGTCCTCCTGTTGCGGGCAGGCAAGACCTGGTCAGGTTCCAAAATTTCAATGACCGTCAGTCCTTTTGTAAGCCGCCGATCGGTGTCCACCCCGAGTTCCGCCGGCCCATATTCTCTCCACGTCTTGGCGCTCACCCCCAGAAAGCGGACCAACTCCGCCACCGTGGTCCGGCCGCCCGGATGCAAAGGCAGCTTGCCGCGGATCTTCTCCCGGCTTCTGGCCCGGCGGGCGTGATAGCCTCCGTAAAGGATTTCAGGCCGGCCCTCCCGTTTCCGCACGCGGTTGTCCGCCCAGACAATGGCCGCGGGTTTGTGCAGCCGCGCCCTGGATTTGGACATATGAACGCCGCGGGCCATGTCGTTGAAATTTAAAAGGCCCCCCGGATGCCCGGCCACGAACCGCCGGATCGTTTCATGGTCGCAGGCAAAACCTTCCTCATCGGAGCCAATGATAACAATCCTGTCAGCCGGACGGCGGTGGCGGTTCATCTGGCCGATCCTGAGGAGGAAATGGTAACGATACAGGGTCCCTGAAGGAATTCCCGTGTCGATCTCGATCTCCTTGGCCGTGTATCTGCCGCCGGCAATCCGCTGAAGGGCTTCCGTGACGCGGACGGCCGTCCGGTTGCTGCGCGCCCTCCGGCCGTCGGCTTTCCTCTGGCGCAACATCCCCAGCGCGTCCTGCGCGGCCTTCTGACAACGGAGCTCAAATTGCTTCTTTTTGGACTTGGCGAATGGCAAGACCTGATAAACGATCCAGTCATGGCTCGGATTGACGAACTCATGGAACTCTTCGATCTTCCGGCGTTTTTCCAGGACAAGGCCGCGCTTTTTCAACTCCCGGCGGATGATCCGGATATAGCGGACGCTCCTGTCCCGTTCCTCTTCCCGGAAGCGCCCGGGATACAGCTCGCCCGAGGTTTCCGGATCCTGATGCAAGTGGTTATACCACCCGAGGGCGATGTATCCCCCCCACTGCATGGCGCGGGCGATTTGAACGGCCATCCTCCGTTTGGCCTCGTGCGGAATGTTCGGATACGAGAAAACGCTCAACGCCACAATATTGCTGACGGAGTCCGGCCGGATGCCGGCATCTGCGAAGTTGCCCCCAGCCACGGGATGCAGTTGAATGCGGTTGGCCAACCGGTGCCTGCGGATCACATCCCGCCATTGACGATTGGCCTCGATCCCCGGCTCAAAAATTTCAAATTTGAGTCCCTGCCTGGCCATCAGGATCTCCACCCCGTCCTCGGACGGGTTCCCGGGGCCGACGGAAATATTGCGTCCCCGCCGGGAGTTCAGCATCCACCACGGGAAGTCGGTTCCGAAATACAACTTCAAGAGATGCTGAACTGCTCTCGGAGTCAGGTCCGCCACCTCCCGGCCAGTCTCTTCCAGGGATGTTCCCTGTTCTCCGGCAATGCGCGTTGCAATGATGGGCAGGCGGGGCAAACGTCTCCGGCCGTTCCCGGCACGCAATTCGGATGACGGCAAGCCGTGGCTGAGGTTGTATAAGGATTGCCAAAGCTCCGTCTCCAGCGCCGAGACCCGAGTTCTCATCTGTCCCGAAAGATTGTCGAACCACTCCGGCCTCAACCAATAAATGGTCCTCAATGTCGCCCTGGCTCTGGTCCATCGGCCGGTTTTTCTCAATTCAAACGCCGTCTTGTAAGCCCTTGCGGCAATGGCGGCCCTGATCTCCCTGGAACGCGCAAGCGCGTTGAAAGATTTTGCCACATCACCCATCGCTCCGAAAACAAGTCCGAGCCCGTTGTGGGCTTCATAATTGGACGGATTCAACCGAACGGCGTGCTGGAATGCCGTTTTGGCGTCCCTGTCACGATGCACCCGAAAAGCAGCAAATCCGTGCGCTGTCCATACGGCGGAATTCCTCGGATTCAGCTTAATGGCCTCGCTGGTGTTGTCCCAAGCGGCATCTCCCTCGAGAAGGGCCAGCAACGCATACGCGATGTTGCTGTGAATCAGCGCCGTCAGTCCACGGCCGTCCATGATCTGGAGATACGGGAACAAAAGCCACAGCCAGGTACTGCCGGTCTCCTTGAGCGCCCCATAACTGCCGCGCTTTTCATATGAAACGCCCAGATGGACGCTCTCAATTCTCTGGTTGATGAAATCGACGATCGTGGCCTTGTGACCCGCCCGGTCCGGGATCAGGACTGCAACATGTTTATCCCCTTCAACAGCCAGGACCTCCAGGCCCAAGACCCGCAAAAGGACATACGTCATCTGGGAAACAGCCGTGCAGGAAACCATTTCCTTTGACAACCCGGTCCAAGCCTTGGCCAAAGTTTCTCCGTTGGAGAGTAGATGGAAGATCGACGGCCCTGGACACAGGCATTCCACCAATAACCGCACCAGTCGGCGCGGATGATCTCCGTCCAGATACCCAGCGTTGAGAACCTGCCGGTTCAATTCCTGCAGGAACTTCTTCAAAACCTGCGGATGATGGAGGGTCAGCGCGTTCATGCGCGAACGGATGCCCCTCACGCCCAGCAGTGCGAACAACCGTTGAAACTCATAGATCAAGATCCCAAATTTTTCATAAGGATATCCCAGATAACCAAGGGTCTGGATCAGCTCGAGACGGTCGCGAACGCGCTGATAGCCGCTGACCGCGCGCTGGGCCTCGACGGCCTGGTCGTGTGACCGGGTCATCGTTTCGACGGCCTCATGCCGGGCGACGGCCCTCAGAACAATGAGAAGCTCAATGTCCGAGAAATGGTCCCTGAGGATCTTCTCAGCGGATTCGGAAAGGTAGATGCGGTCGTCGTCCATCCAGATCTCCACGCCCAGCGGTGGGGCCCGGCCCTGCGTGACCACCCGATAGAAGTGCATCCGCCGGCCTGCTTCATGGATGCCGGTCCGCTCGAATGCCGGGATCAGCTCAGCCTCCATGCGCCCTTCGCGAAGGGTCCTCATGCGGGCCTTCAGCTCCGCCGGCGCGAGATTGCCGAAAAAGCCTGAAGGACTATCTTGAATCCCCTCTATCCCGCGGTCTGCAGCCTCCGCCGCCCGGTTCCACTGGCGGATGCTCTCCGCCGAGCGCGGCATCTCGGAAATGGGACGGCCGTCCCGGTACAGCTCGGCCCCCGCCCAATCCTTCCCCATCACAATCACTTCCTCATCTTCATCCAGCGGAAAAGCGTCGATCACAAACCCTTCCGACGTCTCGATCCAGACGTGATAAATCTTCGGCGTCACCACCTTCCAGGTAATTTCAAACCTCTCGGCAATGCCGTGAGCCCGGGCGTAACGGTCCCAGCGGCGCTTGATTTCATAAGCATGCCCTTCACAGTTGTGCATCGCCGCACCATGCGCCCGTAACTGCGCGGCGTAATCCTGAATGAACTCCCTGGCCTCACGGGCTACCCTCTCATAAAATGTCAAGGACGGATACGCCATCCATTCCCGCGGGCCGAAGTATCTGCGCGAGCCATCCCGATGGGGCAGGCCGCTCAAATCCAAATGATGCGTGAGGTCCATGGCCATGGCCTCCGCTTTGATATGCAAAGCGACGTAACTCAAGCGCCCGCCGCGGAATTCGATCGCCATGGTTTCATGGATCAATGTGCGAAGGATTTCCAGACGGGACCGGTGGTGCTTCGGGAACAGGACGATCACGTTGCGGCCGTTGATGCGGGTGTTGATCGCCAGAACCATCACAGGGTATTTTCTCTCAAACGCGTCGATGTCCCTTTGCAACTGCGATCCCGGCGGAGCCCGGACAACCAGGGCGTCCAAAAGGATTTCGCCCGGCTCATGGGCTCCCTCATGGAACAGGCCGTAGGCCTGGTGCTTGGCCTGGATGTCGGCTTCGATCTCATGCAGCCCAAACGGCCGCTTTTCAAAACGGCCGACGATGGCCCGTAATTCCCTTTCCGCCTCGACAGACATCCAGCCGACCGTGCGGGCCGGGTCCGTCTGCGGCTGCGGGGTCCCTGCGGGTTCGACAAGCCCGAATGGCGGGAGCGGCTCGCCCCAGACAAACCGTTGAACGAATTTCCGCCACGTCCGCCACAGAACCATCCGCCGAATAGAAACCAGCGACCCCATCAGCGTGACCATCATCAGGATCGAGGAATGATAGCTCAGCAGGAACAAAAGGTACGGGACAACCATGCCGTATCTGCGGCCGCGCTTGAGCAGTTCAAATTCAACCCAGACCTTCCTTAATATCAATGTGGCATAAGGATTGGTAAACGGTATATGGCGTGCGGCGAGCTCATCGAAATAGAACTCCAGCGATCTCCGGGCCAGGACATAACGCCACGCGTGCTGGAACAAACGTGTTCCCGGCGTGAACACCCGCAGAGGATAAACGATGATTTCGTTCCGTCCGGATCCGGCGCGGACGCTGCGGAACTCCTCAAAATCTTCGGTCATCCGGATTCCCTGCGCTCTTTGCCGCGCCTGCAACAATAGCGGATCACGCGCGCTTTCCGCCTGGAACCGCGCGTCAATATCTTTGACCCCGCGCGCATACGCCTCCCTCTCCCCGGCCGGGACCGGCCGCGGCGTCAACCCGATCGAAGATTGATAAAAATACATCAAATAGCTGGCCCCCAAAATCATCAGTCCGAAGACGAACAGCAGCAGGCTCAATTGGCCTCCCACAACCAGCGCCGGAACAAGCCAGGCCAGCACAAAAGCAATGGCAGCCGCATAAACAAACACATTCTGGGTGATCAACACCAGGAAGAAGAACGCTGTCCGGATGAGCGGCGCCGGATACCGCCGGGTTTCCCGGAACAGATGCCTTTCCGTTTCGGCATCCCCCGACAGAAGGCTTGTCATGCGGCGAAACTCCACGATCATCTCCTGGGCCTGATCCAGGGCCAGTTGAAGAGCGAGTTTCCGCTGGGCATTGGTTTCCAGCGACAGCATGGATTTGAAAATGTAATCAATTTCCCGCACCAGGAAGGACTCCAAATAAGCGGCGACAGGCATAAGCAATGTGTAGGTCAAATAGTTCCGGTGATCAGCGCGGGTGAACATCTGCTGGGAGAACAGATAATTCGCCCCCCACAGGATCCGGAGGTTGGCCATCACGTTCCGGCCGCGGACGATCCGGACCAGGACGTCCCAGAGGCTCTTCCCGGACAAAAGCACGGTCACATTTTCCCGCCAGGGAATCCGCCCAAGAAGCATGGCCAGGTTGGCCAGGAAACGCTTCGTATCGCCGCGGCGCAGGTAAAACGTGACCAGCTCCATCTGAAGACTGGCGGGCTCCGCGCCTGTTTCACTTTTCTGAATAACGCGGTAATATTTTTCCATCCTGGCGAACGCCAGCTTCGCTTTCTGAACATCGCCGAGTTGCTCCAGATAAACGCCCAGGGCGCCGAAGCGGTCGGCCACTTGCTTGAATTGGTCGCGGATGGCCTGATATCCCCCGACCCGCTGGATGTAGGCCTGAACATATCCGCGGGGATATTGCCGCTCCAGATCATAAGCTTCCTTATATGTGGCCCGGTAACGGAACAGCAAATGAGGGATCTGGATGATCGTTTCCTTAATAATGGATTCCCTCATCAGACGAAACAGCCGCTGTTTCCTCACCTCCGGCGAAGCCAGGCCGTGGGGGTCTTCCCGGGTAAAGGATTCGGTCACGGCATTCAATTTTTCGTACAGTTTTTCCGGCCGGACCGTCTTCTCGTACACCCTCACGGTGGACACCCATTCCCACATGTAAAGCAGAAAGGCGGCCAGTTCCCGTATCTGCGCGGGATCATTGCGGTCAAAACTGTACAAAAACATGACCGGCAGGTAGAACAGCGGCCGGTGGCGGCCTGAATGAACGGGACGGGCTACGCGGTTCGGCGAATCGACCACAAAGACCGGCAGCGGCGATCTCACCCCGACAAAAAATATTTCTTCCTTGATCTTCTCGACTTCCGCGGGGCCGATGCGCCCTTTAAGGACTTCCAGGGCGGATTCAACCCTTTCCACGATCTCGGCCGGCGCCGTGCCCCTCAACGGTTTCTCCCCGGGCATCAGGCGCAGTTCCCGGCCGGCCGGTTTGTGGATATAAAACTTCGGCCAGAAACGGACCGCGCTGTCCGCCCAAATGTGATACGACCGGTCGGCGCTGGTCGTCCGCATGCCCTCGGCGCTCGTGAACGCGCCGTCAAAAATATTTTCGATGAAAGGCTGGGCCTCCCTCGCCTCCCCTTCGCCGGCGTCAAAGAGAAAGCCCAGGGCCACGATGTATTTTTCCATGATCACGGTTCCCCGGAGCTGTTTTTTAACCAGCGGACGGCGGTCAAGTCCCAGGGCCCTCAATCCCGATTCGAAATTCCTCAGGACATCCTCCTGATCACGGCCGCGAATAATTTTTCTCCTGGCATCTCTGATCACCGCCAGATCTTCTCCGGAAAATTCAAAATCATCAACGAGCGCCTCAAAAAAGAGACGGGCCACTTCTTTTCTGCGCCAGGCCGTCGCCGCTTCCGCGTAAAAACCGAGATCATCGGAAAAGATGTGCGACCACATCCTGCGCAGACGCGCGCGGTCGCGGTTGGCGGCGATGAGTTCCTTGCTCATCAGCTCCCGCACCGCGTCCCAGAGATCGCGCTTATAGCCGAAATGCAGGGTCACAACAGGCAGGACGGCCAGGGCCGTGACAACATAGGCAACCAGTTCGCCGAACCCGCGCTTGTGCATATATTCATGGAGCACGATCAGTTGCTGATGGACGGGATGCAACCGGGGCAAAGCCGCTTTGATGTCCGCGCTGCGGACCACAAGAGCGCGGGCTTCCGGATCCCAGGCGATCGCGGAACGCAGGCCCGGGGAAACGGCCGCACGCTGAAGGGCGGCGTTCAATTCATAGACCGGGCCGTCGCGGATCTCACCGGCCTTGAGCTCTTCCAGCGACTTCAGATTCCTCGCCAGCCGCAGAAGGACCAACCCCGTCAAGGCCGTTGCCAGGGCCAGCAACAAGCCCAGCGCTCCCCACCCCAGCAGTCCCCCGCCCACGGCAAACACCGCGCTCAGAGAGATCGTCCAGCCGGCGGTCGCCTCTGTCTCGCGCGAACCCATGGGCTGGGCCGCGGGCTTCTGGGTTTCCAACCGGGCCTCGTCCTCCTTGCGCATCCGCTCGAACATCGGGTAGGCATACGCGTATTCTCCCTGCTTGGCCAACGCCGCGTCATCCGACTGGCCGGGGGCCCACACGGACATGACCCGGCCCAGGATGTATTTCATGGCGTTGATCTGCTCATCAAGGTTCTGCGGGTCCTCTTCTTCCCGCACCGCTCCGTTCTCGGGGAGGATGAACGTGAAGCCCCTCTTCCGCTCTTCCTTGTCAAAGACCAGGTCCAGATAAGACGTGATAAAGACCTGCGCCCCGGTCAAGCGGGGCAGGTCTCCCGCCTGGTTATGGAACATCATGAAATAGCGCACGGCGTTGGAAACGGAAACGATCATGTCCACGAACGGCACCGGGATGTCCAGGTCCTGGTAATGGTCCCATTTGACGAAAGGATTGTTCTTGAAATAATTGCTCGGCTCCCGCGCGTCGGCCAGCATCATGACCTTCAATTTCCCGGACAAAGAATCTTCGGGGCTCTTGCCCTCATCCAGGTCCCTTTCCCGCCGGTCGAGGAAGACCACCTGGAAGCCCGTCGTGTAGCCGTACCCGTTGGTGTTCTGCCGGAGCCGCAGCCGCATGGCCCGCCCCCGGTCAAGGCGGTCGCGGTAACGGGCGGCGTATTCCGTCATCTCATGGACCACTTTGTCCATGACGAAATTATCGTCTTTATCGACCACGGCCATGAACGCCGGGATGATGGCGGTGAACGCGTCGTCCAGCTGCTGGGCCAGCTCGGGCGGGATCAAAGAGAACGGCCGGTCGGGATCAAGGTTCTCCCGGGCTCTCAAAAAGATCCTCTCGGCCTCGTCGAATCTGGCCATCAGGGCGTCATACTCCGGCTGGATATCCGGCGGGCGCCGGTCCTGGGCGCGGAAAATATCCTGCTCGATCCATTTTCTCAAGTGCCCAAAGATCTCCTGGAGGGCCAGGACCCCGCTATGGATCGCCCGACGCTTCAACGAAGCCGCGGCGCTCAAATAACTCCTGATCTCCGCACCCCTGGTCCGCAGGGTTTCCTCTGCGAGAACCAATCCGGGGGAATTGAACTGCTCGTCCACCTGCGCCGACGGCTCCTCTTCCACGGCCGTGACCGTCCGGCGGACCTCGGCCAACGGCCCTGCCTCAATGGCGTCCCAGAGATTCGTATCCACGACCGTCTGCAGCTTCAAGGCCCGCTGATACAAGGCCAGCTCCTTGACAAGTGTCTCAAGCCCGTCTTTCAGGGCTTTCACGCGTTCCATCCGTTTTTCCGCGGCGCCGAACCGAACGGTGAATGCGGACTCCCACTCCTGGATAGACGTCTCGATCGCCGCCAGACGGGTTGCATAAACGGATTCCTCGGTGTTCAGGCCCGTGTGAGCGTCCAGATCGGCCAGCTCGCCGGCGATCCGCGCCCTTTCGGCTTCCGCGACGCTGACATCCGGCTGGATCCGGATGAATATTCCGCTGCCGGACGAGACTTTGATCCCGTCCAACCGCAAGGACAGGGACGATATCTTTTCTGCCACCGCCTGCCGGCGGGCCATCATCCCGGCCAACACCGTCAGCCGCTGCTGAAGCCCGGTCAGGTCATTCAGGTATTCCGCCTGATGGCCGTTCATCGCCAGCGGGATCTTGCGCGCGGCAAATTCATGACGGAGAGCCCGGACCATTCCCGTAACGGCTTTCTTGACGTTCTGCGGCACGGCCTTGTCCGCATAGAGGGCCCGCGCTTTCGCGTCGACGTCCGCCTCCAGGGCCTTCCGGCGTTCAAAGAACCTGACCAGGGCGTCGATCCTGTCATGAAGGACGCGGATCTTTCTGGCCAGCGACGCCAGACTCTGCTCGAACCGTCCGCGGAGGATGTCCGTTTCAAATTTCTGTTCGATCTTCTGGATCTCAAGCCGCACGAGACCGGCGAGCGCCGGATGAGAGACGGCCAGGGAAGACAGCCGTTCGGCGTTGTGGTTCAATTCATCGATCAGGCGGCGCAGGTTCATCATCTCCTGCTCATGGGCCCGGAACTCCCTGTCCAGGAATTCCACCTGTGTCACAATGTCCCTGGCCTGCCCCTTCAACCCTTCATTGCCATCCGGGCCCTCAAAAATCTGCCTGGACAGGTAATCGTCTTCGCTCTGTTCTCTGCTGGTCAGCTCCGCCATGGACTGCCGGACCTCCTCCAGCAGCCGTCCGGTCTCCGGCAAAAATCCGAACCGGAGCTTCGCCGAAAGATCACGGATCGTCGCGAGGGATTTTTCAACCCCCGAGATCTCATCTTTAATGAACCGGCTGATCCTCTGGATGTCCTGCAGAAGCACCTCCTCCAGCTGGTCCATCAGGTCGCCGAACCCTTCCTCCCCGCTGTTGCCCAGCCACAGGACGGTCAAGCCGGTCAAATCCAGCGTATCGGCCTTCAGTCCCCTGACGAAATTTTCGTATTTCGGGTGGGAACGCTGGTACAGATCTTCGATGAGCGCCTTGCGCGTGGGATTCTCCTTTTCAAGCCATGGCAGGACAACCGCCATATTGCGCACAATGCCGGCGACAACCGGCCTGTATTTGTCCCGCGTGTCCCTCAAGGTGCGCCGGTCCTTGCGGACCTCCCGCGTCTGCTCCACTTCCGCCGCCACGCGGCGCGCCTCCTCCTGGGACAACGGGATTTCGCCGATCCCCAGGAGCTGATATTCCCCCTTCAAAGAGCGGTGATGGACATCCCTTTCCGTGACGGTGATATCAAGTCCGTCAAGGCTCAGCTTGACACCGTTCAGAATTTTCTCGGTGTCCGCCGCAACGCCGCCCCGGCTGAGATCGTGGTACCAATACAGGACAGCCAGATCGATCACGTCCAAAGAAAATTTATTGCGGGCGTAGTGCCGGCCGATCGCGGCCCTGATCTCCGTGTCCGCCTTCAATTTTTCGTCGATCTTTTCATGGCTGGCCACCGCTTGACGGACCGCCCTGAAAACGTCCTCCTGGAACAACTCCATGGCCGTGTAAGAGTTGCGCCCCGCGACATCATTGATGACCTGGGCGATGAGCCCTCCCACATACTGGTCAAAATCCTCCGGCGTGCGGATCTTGCCGCGCTCGCTGAACACCCGCCGGATCAGGTAAAGGATGTTGTTCCTTTCCTCCTGGATCGCGGCGGTCATCCGTTGCCGCTCGTCGTTGAGCAAAACGGCATGCGCCCCGGCCGGCTGCGGCACCTCGACTTCATCGGGCATAAGCGCGGCCAGTCCTTCCATGTGCTTTTGCAGGTAATCGACGGATTTATCGCTGACCCCGCCTTCCAAGATAGATTTCATTGAACCGAGCAGGGCCTTGAGCGCATTGTTCAAGACCGCGTCCGGCTCCTCAAAGAGGAGTTTGCGCCCGTTGGTCAGACCGGCGGCGGACAGGGCGTTCGCCACAGCCTCTACGGCATATTTCAAATCCGATAATTCGTCACGCCGCGGCTCATTGGGCCTCTGGGATTTTCTCATGAATTCCACGATGATCTCGCTGCGCAGGGCGTCGATCATCGCCAGCCCCAAACGGGCATAGGCCGCCTCCGGCGAATTCTTGTCGATCCCGTTAACGAAATTGAACGGCCCGCGGGCCCGGCCCAAAAGATCGAGCATGCGTCCCTTCAGAGCGGCCGCCTCGCCGACCTGGGCCTGCATGAACAGGCCCAGATACTGCTTGGCCCACTCCACCTGCTCGACCCCGGCCTCCAGAACGCTCCAGCGGTCCCGGCGGGAATACATCACGCTTTCCCCGGAAGACGGCCGCAGGGACAGATCAGCTTTCTCGAATTCTTCTTTCTGGTAAACACGCCGGTAATACGCGGCGACCTTTTCAAACAGCTCCCGCGCCACCCTGTCCTCCGGCGACTCTTCCTTTGTCCGGCCGTTCAGGAATGTCCGGGAATCCCAGATCATCACCAGGTGTCTGCGCGCGCGCGACAGGCCGACGTCCAACCGGCGCGGATCGTTGACAAAGCCGATCTTCCGCAGACGGTTGCTGCGGACAAAATCATAAATGATGACGTCGTTCTGTCCGCCCTGATAGCTGTCGATGGTCCGCACCAGCGGCCGGTTGGCGGGGTCGGGATATCTTTGCTCAATCATCTCCTCCAGGTACTCCATCTGGATCTTGTAAGGGGTCAGAATCGTTATTTTATTGACCGGGATGCCGCGCCGTTCATACTCCCTGACAAATCTTAAGGAATTCCTGGCTGAGTAAACATTGCGGTATTTGATCTCGCGATTCGTGTCCTGATAGAATTCATCCGTATCGGAATCCAGATCAACAATCCGCAGAGGCGGATTGGCCGGGTCGTAATCTTCGGCGCCAAAGGTGTGCACGTCCCCATCGTAGAAAAGCTCCGACACCAGCCGGGCCAGCATCGGATGCTGGCGGCGGTTGGTGGACAACATCACGCGGTCGGCATAGGACTGCCGGATCAGGATCTCAAAGATGCTGCGTTTGAACACGTCGATGCGCGATTGCGGAATGCCCAGCCCCAGCAATTTGCGCTCCTCGTCACCGTCAAGCCCGAACGGCGCCAGCTGTTTGTGATCGCCGACAAAGATCGCTTTTCCCTTATTCTTGAGGTAACCCAACGGGATCAGGGCGCCGGGCAATGTTTCACGGCTGGACTCGTCCATGATCATCATGTCAAATCCGGAAGAAAGGATGGCCTTGAGCGCCGGATTTTCCCTGGCCACGGCATCCAGAGCGAACCCGCTGTTGGTCCCGGCCAGCACAAAACCTCCCGTCTGGTCCTTTCTGGCGAGGAAGTTCTGTAAAGCCGCTTCCCGTCCTGCCCAGACCTCCTCGGTGCCGTATTCAAATTTGTCAGGATCGTTGCCCAAGCGCAGCGCCGGTATTTCCGGATGGGCGGCCAGCAGGTCCCGCAGCGCGTTGTCCACGGCCTGGTGCATCTGGGACACCAGCAGGACGCTTTTGCCCCTCTTGACCGCCTGAAGGATGATCTCCACGATGGTGTGGGTCTTGCCGGTCCCGGCCGGGCCTTCGATCAGCAAGACCTCGGTACGGTTAAACGCCAGGTTCACGGCTTCCTCCTGGGATTCATCGCCCTCAAAAACGTCCGGGGAAAGTTGCCGGAACGGGATCGACGGATTAAAGAAATCTTCGGCGGCAAGCCGCCGGGTCTCGGCATCGGCCGTCAGAGGCAACAGCCGCAACGCGCGGTAAAAAGTCGCCGCCGGCAACCTGACCTCCTGCCTCGATATCTTCGAAAGCAAGGATTCCACCTCCCCCAATTGGTCTTGAATCTGAGAATCGGATTTCGCCACGCGGAAAGAACCGACTGCGGGGACGGCCCAGCTGTCGACGACCGCCCCGGAACGCGTGACCAGATACCGGTCGCTGTCAGTTTCGGCGCTCATCGGGGACAGCGTGACATAGGAATGGTCAATGTACGTGATGAGCATGATCTGGTTGGTCTTGTCCAGCACGACCTTGTCGCCCATCCTGAAATTGACGCCATTATCAGCCGTAATGCGCACCCGGACCCCCATCGGCTGGCGGTGGTCGAATTTGTATTCCACCGCTTCCTCCGAGAGGCGGATCCTCAAGGCCTGCAGAATCTCGCGGTCGATGCGCAGATCTTTGATCAATTCCGCCGTTTCCAGGGGAGAACGGACTGGCATGCGCTGGGGATCGTACCGTTTGAGGTGCTTCTCGCGATCAAGCCGGCCGGCGATGGCGAGAACACCGTCCATCAAGAGCACCCAGAGGTTGTAAGCCAGGTGAACAACGGCCGCGGCCCGCACCCCCCACCGGCGGGCCGTTTCCCGGGCGGCGGACTTCCCGGCGAAAAACCGCAGGGACCAATACAGCGGATAATAAACTGTGTAATATATTTTATCGGTGACGCCGGCGAGCTTGCGAAGGGTTTCCTTGTGGGACGCGAAAGGATGGATTTTGTAGAATTTCCCTTCAACAACAACGATGATCTCTTCGTGCCTGTCCGCGAATCCTTGCGGCGGGCCGCGCAGATAGCCCTCGGTCCTCCAGTCCTCTTCCTCCAGCGCGGTGTCCCAGAGGAGCCGGAAGACCTGGCCGTCCTCCTTGGCTTTCTTGAGGTCCTTGAGGGATTCCGGGAACAACCCGAGTCCTCTCCGGGGATGCTTTTGAGGGCCCCGGACGGATAATTTTGCCGGGGACCGGGATGTCTTCGATTTATGCTTAGAACGCGGGGGTGCCTCTGTCCTGCCTTCCTGGGCCGGCATCAGGAAGGTGAGCCGCTCGGACATGGTCCTGTGGTTGCCGTTGTCGCCGTCGATCCCCAGCCGGACCAGCGCCCCGTCTTTCGTGTTAACCACGCGCATCAGGTTCGTGTCGCCGGGCGTGATCACCGGAGGGTGCTCAGCCTCCATCTCCCGCTTCATCGTCTCCAAAATCCTTTCCCAGAAAGATCGCCCCAGAAGAACGACAGGCCTTTGGCGGATCGTGCTCGTCTGCATCGGAACGATCACGTCGAACAGCTTGTTCATCGTGCCCAGGCCGCCGGGCAGGAAGATGAAACCGCGGGCGTCGTAAGACAACAGGAGGCGGTGATTGGAATCGTGTTCAACAATAAGTGCCTGGTTGTGGTACCGCCCTGAGTGCGCGTCTTCCTTGGACCAGTCTTTGTTCGGGTCTCTGGAATTCCGGTAAAGGACGACCTGCACCAGGTCCATCCTCCCGAGGCGTTCCGCCACTTCCATCACGGCATCGTAAACAGGCCCGCGGCTCACCACACGCACCGGGACCCCGCGGAGCAGGAGTTCTTCCACGATGGGCTTGAGCTGCTCGAGGACATGCAACCCAAACCGGTTCATTTCGGGATGGCCGGCGATCACCACCGGCCTGGGCAGGCCGCTCAGCATGTCGATCCCCGCCGCCATCTCACGGTTGGCCCGGTCTACGTTTTCCCGGGACTCCTGCTGGGTGTAACGCTTGGCCTGATAAGAATCGAGCATATAAGACAGGGCTTCGGGCTCGGGGTATTTGAGGAAATCAAAATCAGCAAAAATCTCTTCCGGCGCAGGAATTTTGTCAGGATCCAGCCCCCGGATATTTTCCTCAACATGGGCCTGCAAGGCCGCCATGAACTTCTCATCCAGATCCGTAAAATGCGGTTTGGCCCAAATGCGTTTTGATATACCGGCCATGGCCCAGCTTTGCGCAAAAGCCCTCCAGATCGGTTCCCAGAACTTCCCGATGATCTCGACGGGCCGCCGCCGGCGGATGACCTCAAAAACCTCGTCTTCCGTGCCGATGCCGCCGGTGAACACCAGGATCCCGCGGCTGTTGTAATGCAGCGCCAGCTTGCGGGGGATGAAGTGGTCGAATTCCTTGAGGATCTCGTTGTAATCATTGGGGTGCTCAAAACGGTCCAAAAGGATCTTCACGCCCTGGGTCATGTTGCCGATGTTGGGCTCAACTCCGGCCTGAGTGCGGGCGAAAAGATATCCGCGCAGGACCGCCTCCATGATGCCCGGCCCGGCGCCGGTCCGCGGGACCATCGGAGCGGCGCCGTGATGGAACATGTAATACCCGAAGGCGAACGCCACATAATACGTAATATGCGGCGGCTTCAAACGCGCGCTGCCGAACCCGGCCGCGGCCGGAGGAAGGCCCTGCATCTCCAGGATCCGCTCCCGCTCCGCGGCCAGCCGGGACTTGACGTCCTCTGTGGGCTCATAGAACCTGGCTTCCGCAGCGGCCTGCCTGATCCTCATCATGGCGGCCAGCTTTAACTTGGGATTATGGAACCAAACCCGGGCGAATTCCTCAGACGGGCTCGTACCATAAATGCTCGCGTCATCCGTGTTGATCGAGAAGTGGACCCTGGCCCGCAGGAGCGCCTCGGCCGCGTGATTTTTATAATGGCTGTAGGCCGGAGAGAAAATCACCTGGGCCGTCGGGTTTGTCTCCACATGGACATATCCGTCAAAAATCTGGGCCAAAATTTCCTGCTGAAGGGCGACCGCTTCGTCGCGCTCATCGGCGGACAATTCGGCGGGGAGCAACGATGAATGGAGACCGACTGCCGTGAGGTGGGCCAGCCGGTTGACGCCGATGGCCATCTCCCGGCGGACACGGCGCAGGGACAAAAGGTATTCCCCGCTCTTCCACCGCTCGCCGACGTGCGATGTAACCTTGAGCCCGATCTGCCGGGCCCGGCGCAGGATCGGGGCCTCCACCCAGTTGATGAATTCGGATTCGTCACCGATGCTGCTCACACCCACGATGCGCTTGCGCAAGAGCGGCTTGCGGAGTTCAAGGTCGTCCATCTGTTTTTCAAAGGCGAGGATCTCGCTAAAGGCCGTTTCCCGCGCCAGATACGCTTCGATCAGCCGCTCCGTCACCAATTCCTCTTCCAATCCCGCGGGAAAAACCTGCCCGATATTCTCCCGGCGGATCTGTCCAAGAATCTCGTCCATGGCTTCAGCAAACTCTTCCCGGATCTTCCGCTCCGGCAGGCCGAACCAATTTTTTTCCGAAGAAATGACGCGATCAAGGATCCGTTTCCTCACGGCCTCCGCGCTGATCCGGCCTGTCCGCACCTGGGCCATGACTTCGCTGACCGCCCGCCGGGCTGCCGCGTCGCGCTGGATACGGTACAAATGATCCTTGCGGAACCCTTTGAGAAAAGCCACGGTCACATGCCCTCTTGTCTCCGGTTCAACCTCCAGCACCTGCTCCATCAGTTCTTCCAGGGACGGACTGTGGTAATCGGTGATCTCGATATATTTCAGGTTGTCCTCCCGCACCTGCTTGAGGATCCCCTGCTTGACCAGCCGGGGCCTGCGGAACCGGTCGACCTCCCGCAGGTAGGGCCGGGACGGCTCTTCGTCAGTCACGGCCTTGATAAAGGCGAACGTCCATTCAAACGCGTTGTAATCTTTCCGCAATGGGTCATTATAAACAACAAGTTTCCGCAAATGATCCAGGCGCAAATCAACCGCTTCAGAACCCCCGTGGCGTGATCCCCTCAAAACAAACGGTTCCGGGGAACTCCCGATGTGTTCCAAGAATTTCTGATCCGCATCATGCTGGAATTCATCGCCGGGATCCATGAGATGGCTCTGCACCCAAAGAGGGTCCCGCTGATCCTGATATTGCGCCAGCGCCCAGGCAAAGCGGCGGCGGGCCGCCTTGGCGCTGGCCGTATGACCCAGCAGATACGGCAAAAGGTGTTCGGGATAAATCAAACCGGACGTATGCTGATGAAGGATATGTTTGGGCTGTTTGCGAACAAATCCCAGCATGGTATCGTATAGGTCCGGATCCTTGAGGTCCATGTTCAATTCGTTGGCCAGATCCCTGACGTTCATGGACGGATGGCGGCGATACGCATCCTCCACCAGCATGGCAGGCAGGCTTTCGTCAAAATCAGCCGCCATTTCGTGGACTACTTTATAGTCCAAGATTTTCTCATGAACGATAGAAAAGGCCTCGTGCCCCACCGAGCGGATTTTCTGGACCATATTCGCGCGGCCTGGGGCGAGAAGGATGACCACCGAAGCCCCGTGGTCCTGGTGCAACGGTATTTTCAGGGCGTGCACGACGAGGGGATCGCCAGCGGCGTTTTGCAAGGCTGACACTTTCTTTTCCAGCTCCTCCGGCGCGTCGATGATGACGATCTTGCGGCCCTGCACGGCGCTGGCAATGACGACTTCGTCGTTGCCCATGAGAATGCGCGCCAGCAGATCGCGGACATCCTTGTACGGATCTTTGTGCATGGCGCGCTTGGCGACCTTCACGATCTCCGGCCGCAATTCCTCCAGGAAGCCCTGAATCTCACGGTATTCCTTGTCGGACAACACGCGGCTGCTGCGCGCGATGTCGGGACGGATCGCACCTTGAGATCCATTGCCGGGAAGCTGCTCCAACTCGTTCAGAGCGCTGAACACCAACTGCCCCAATTCAGTTGCGTCCGTTTCCGTGATCCACAGGAGCCCTTTCGGCAGGGATTGCAAGAACTCTCTCGCCCTGACGCGCACCGCCAAAACCCCCGGCGCATTGCTGCGCGCCGCCAGCATGATCCGCGGGACGACGGCCTGGATCTGCGGAGCCCGGGACAATTGATCCTCGCCTGGGATGGAATTCAGTATGTTCAGGGCCAGATAAACGTCATACAGAGAAGGCCACTGCTCTTCCATCAGGATGGAAATACTGACGTTCCAGAGATCGTCCTTGCGGCTTTCGAACCGCGCCCGGTCCATCTTCAGCGAACGGAGCGCGCTCAGGACCTGGGGCGGCGTCATGGCCCTGGGCTCGCCGTTGAACGCCAGCCCGAATCTTTGTTCGGCCGGGGTCTTCTTCAGGCGGAGATTCTTGATCAAACGTCCGGCCGCTTCACGGATTTCGTTATGACGATACGGCCCTTCCAGCGCCCCGGCTCTCTCGACGATTCTGACGGCATCATCCGTCATGAACGCCGGCGGCACCAGCGCGAGAACCCGAAGCACGGCGATCATCTGCGGCACCTGGCGGCGGTGAGGATTCAACCGTTCCAAGCGGCCCGCGAGAATCTCGACCACCAGAGGGATATCCTGCACGGTATCTGCCAAGAAAATTTTAACCGCCAGGAGACCCTGCTGCTCCTCGGGCGCCTGGTGTTGCTGGATCGCCTTCGCCAAAGCGTCCATCTGCCTGTTGAAATCGTCGAGATATGGCGGAATCAGTTTGCGGACCAGGTCAAAGACCATTTCCTCCCCGATGTCCAGGACCCGGCCCTTGGCCTTCAACTGCTGTTCCAGGTATTCCATCACGGCCTTGACCGGACTGAAGGGCTCTCTCGCATACCGGACAACGATGTCGCGCCCGGAAACGCCGGCTTCCTCCAGCTCTTTGGCGCGCCGGTATTGCGCGGCCAGGAGAGGAACCCTCGTTCCCTCCTCAACAAGGGCGGCTGCCACGCCTTCGGGAGTCCGGCGATGCGCCGGCGTCTTCGTGGACCCAACCAATTCTCCGGCGCTCTCGACAACGGATTTCGTCTGCCTCAGTTCCCTGAATCTTTCAGCCAGCGTGCGGTCATTGCGGTCCAGGCCACGGTCCAGGGCCTCGTAATACCGGCCTTTGGTGACCGCCTTCAAAGGAAATACGTTTTGCTGCCGGAATGTCCCATCGGTCTGGTAACTCCCGAGAGATATTTCAGCAGGAACAAGGACAGCCCCGTTGCCGCCGTTGGCGCGATAGATAACCTCGGCGCCACCGGGGATTTTGGTCTTGGTTTTTGTAAAACGCAAATCGATCAATTTGGAAGGGATGTAAATGAACTGGTGGGCCAACGCGACGCGCGCCTGCGGAGGACGGACATTCTGGCGGGTCGCAACGGCTTGAAGGTCGACTCCCTCCTGTTTATGCTCCACAATATATACCCCGGCGCGTTCGATGTCACTGCGGCTGACCGCGTCTGATGAAACGCTGGTTACGGCCACGGTTTTCCCGGTTTTACGGTCACGGATCTCAATGCGGCGCAGCCACTGTTCGTGATCAATTACGCCAGGTTTAGTTTGGGACGGGATCCGGAGCCGCAGGGGCATGCCGAAATTGTCAAAATAAACCTGGGCGCGCCGCCCGGCGAAACGCAGGGGAACTTCCATGCTATGGATACCGTGCTTGGCCTTTTCGGAGAAGATCAGCGCCTTGCGGACCTTACGGCCGATCCGGTAGGATTTGGAATCGAGCACAGACACGACAGGAACACCCTTCAGCCAGAACCCGCCGCTGATTTTCGCCAACTCCTTCAAACGGCTCACATCCCATTTGGTGTGAGATTCGATCACCGCACCGTTGCCGTTCTCGGCGATTTGCAGAGGTTCCGCATCGTCGCGGCCCTGGAACCTGATCTCGTCCATGACGGCATGCGACGCGGAAAGGCGCGCGGCAAACACTTCATCTGTCCGGTCTGAGAACATATAGTTGCCCAACGGCCCCTTTTCTTCGTCCAGCGGTTGAAGCGCCAGCCAAACCGACCCGCCGGATGTCGCGCGGGAATAGACCGTCACCTCGCGGCCACGCTTTTCAATATTTTCCAAAGAATTACGGGTGAATTCCACGTCCGCATAGATCACGTTCCGGCCGCGGTCCAAAACGACCGTGACGCGATGGTGCTCTTTGCCGAATTTATAAATATCGACGGGGAGCCATGCCTTCAGATCCCGGGCCCAAATCCATTCGACTTGCGCCGGACGCCCAGCCGATCTCTTTCCAAACACGATGGTCCGCCCCAACAGGCCCACGGGAGCGGAATCGATGATTTTTCTGTCCTCCTGATCCAGAGACAGGACAAGCCGTCCCTGCTCGTCCAACCGGTGATGCGTCGTCAAAAATCCCTGCGCCAATTCGCGAACGGCATCCGCTCCGCTACGTTCCTGCCAGAGGCGCGCGATTCTGCGGCGGTAAGGACCGGATTCCAGATTAAAACGGCGGACGAACGCTTGATGAAGCACAGCTTCATATTCACCCGTTGTCCTGAGGGCCTCTAACTCTCCCCTGATCTTTCCCGCAGAAAGCCCTGGAACGGCCGCAAGGGACTGGGCCAAAACTTTTCGCTCAACCGCAACAGGATCTTCTTTCACGGCGTTCGCCATGGCCAGTGTCCCCGGCTTCTTGACTCCGCGCAGATGGCGGGCCCAGACACGACGGTTGTGCGCCGCATGAACACGGGCGGCCGCGGCAACGGCGTCGGTGTGCGCCAGGGACCGGGCGATGCCCTCGATCCGTTCCCGGTTCCAGGACGGATGCTCGCGTCTCAGTTTGGCTTCATAATATTTTCGGGAAATCTCGAATTGCTTCAGATACGCCGGCGTGGTTTTATTCCGGGCCAGCGCGATCAGGGCCCGGCGGTCGGCGGCGGTCATCGGGCGGGATTCCAGTGTTTTCAAGTCAACGACTCTTTCTTCACCGTCTTCGACGTGGATGCCCGGAAAGTTCTCTTCCGGCGGGGCCTGGCCTTCGTAACCCTTGCGCCAGAGTGTTTCCTCGGTCAGGGATTGTTCGTACCAGAACTCATCCTCCCAGCCTTCGCGGAGTGCCTGTTTTAATCCGTCGCCTTCCGTTGGCACCAGAGCGAGTTCGCTGCCTGGCGGATCAACCGTATCCGATGGCTGACGTCCTGCTGAAAGATAACGCAAATATTCAATGAGTTGGCGATCCGTCATAGGTCCTGGATGGGCGACGATGTCCCTGTCCCGATAAACCGCAACCGTGCGGTCATCCGATTTCCCTTCGATGACAACCGCCAGTCCCCTTGCCAAAACTGTTTCTACGGCGCCTTCTTCTGAACTCATCAACGCCTTGACACCGGCAAATGAAGGGGCAATCGCCGCTCGCATGATTTTGCGGCTTTCTTTGTCGGCACCACGGAAAATCAACTTCGAAAGCTTTGGTTGCGCCGCTTTCCCTTCAATAAACAACTCCGCCCGCAGCTCGGCAGAAACGATCTTTAACGGATCGACGAACCGGACGGCCCCCAGCCGCGCCAGTTCGTTCATGAGAGGGTAATTCATCCGTTTGGTGTATTTGAATCGTTCCTTTTCCATAAACCCGACGGCAAAATGGAGATGTGGCGCTACCGGTGAATACTCATTGCGCGAGCGGGCCGTTGTTCCCAACAAGCTGCCCGGCATGATCTTGTCCCCGATTCTCACCGCCGGATCCAGCTGAATATGCGTATATACAGAGATCAGCTGATATTTGCGGCCGCCGACCTCGATTTCAATGTCATGAGACAGGATGGCCGTTTTCTGCATATCATCGTCAAAAATGAATTTCACTTTCCCGTTGTGCGGGAACAGGGCCGGAACCTTAAGCCCCTCGAGATCGTAAACCAACCCATCCCAGGCGGCCAGAACAAAATCCCAGGCCTCATGCGGTAGCCCGCCTGTATAAGCCAGGCGCCGGGGTTTGAGTTCGCCCCAATGTGTCTGCTCGTCCTTATAGCGCGTGCCCGCCGGCTGGACGAATCGCGTCTCTTCAGCGCGCAAGGTTAAACGGTGTCTCTGCCGCAGGACCTCGGCTGCCTCTGCGCGCAATTGCCTTAATCCTGATTCCAGGCCTTCTGCAAAACCGCCCAGTTGACTATAAACCTTTTGATCATAAATGAAGAATGGGGGCGTGGCGGAAATCGTGTATGTTTCGATATTGCCGGATTTCCCATAAGGATCGCTATGGAATCCCCGCCCTGTGCGGTAAGCGATCTCTGCCATCAAGTCTCTGTTCAACGGATAGATCAGCGTGTACCCCAGATAGCGCAGGCCGGCGTAATCGCGGACAATCTTGTGCATCGGCGACGAAAACTGCGTCATCCTCAAAACGCCGTCACCGTGCAGATACGGCATGATCCTGAATACGCTCTGGACCGCCAACAGGGAATCCGGAACCCAGATATTGCCGACATGGCCCGCCAGAACGTCATGAACGACCCGGCCCAGATTGTCCACGCCGGGGACCTGCGGCCATGACTGGCCGTCGTCCGGATCCCACCCCACATAAAAATGATCGGCCTGAAGCCCGTTAAGGAGATCCTGCCAGAGCGCGAAGAATTTCCTCCTCGCCGCGGTTCTCTCATCCTCACCGGCTGTCTCTGGCGCCGTGAAATACTTTGTCTCGTAATCATTCAGGAATACCAGCGCCGCATCCCGGCCGCCCCCGACCTTGAGAAGATCCCCCATGAACCGTTCCCGTGTCAACAGACACCCTTCAAAAGAGCGGCCCTGAAGATGTTTCGCATGGATCTCATCGATCGTTTCCCCCGGCCAGTAAAACTGGACGTGAACCTCATAGCGGCGGTTTTCATGCTGGGCAAAATAATTCGTCGGAAGGGCGTCAAAGAGATTCATCGCATCCCCGTTGAATATTCTGCCCCGGTATTTTTCCAACACGGTTTCAGGGGTGGTCACATCCATCTCCCGGTAATGGAATCTTACGTTCAATTCCCTGAACTTCCGGTCAAGCTCGAAAAATTCGGCTTTCAGATATGCGTCGGCGTAATGCCTGTCAATCCTCTCAAGAAGCTCCGTGTCCCGCGCCTTAAGCTTGCGGCGGTCCTGGCTCACCTTCCGGAGAGACTCCCGAGAAATATCGGCAAAAACGTACGTGATCCGCCGCCGGGCCAATTCTTTGACTTTGCCGATCGCTCTGGCTTCGTCATAAAGCAGGGACAGATACTTGGCCGCCCGCTCGATACCGGCAACGGAGAATTCAATGAAAACGGGTTCCTGGATGTCACTGTCCAAAAGCCGGATGAGGTCGTCCTTGGCAAACCCTCGGAATTGTTCATCGTTAAGAGTCGTGCTCACTTTCCCGGTCGCGCCGCTGTACGCTTGTGTTTCTTCATAACGGATCCAACCGGCGTAAGAGAAGGCGCCGGCTTTGCTCTCCATATACGGCACGGGGTCCCTGTCCAGATAAACTTTAGGAGTCAAAGGCGTCAGGACCGGATTGGGAGATCGGGATTCCTGCCGAGACAGGCAGCACGCCTGCGGGAACGGGATGGTCGGAGCGTTGTCGCGAATTAAGTGGTCCAAGGCCAGAACAAGGGCCTTTCGGTTTTCATCCTCCGATTTCGATGGGTCGTTGAACATCCGGACGTCAATCGCCAATTCCCTCCAACTGTTATAAGCCGCACGATACGCGATGGGAGGATGAAATGTCCTGAAGCCCACCTTTGAGAACGGCGTCCGGAAGAGATAAACGTGTACACGATGGAAGAACGGCCTGACCTGCTCAAAAGATTTCAGACGGTTGAGTTCCTCATCCAGGACATTGGCGACAAAACGGGTCTCTTCCATAAATGATTTCTTTACGCCCGGCTCCTTGGGCAGATCCGGCCTCAGCAATCCGCGCGAGATGCTGATGATGACGTCCAATTTAAGCATTCTGGCAACAAATTCGGAGACCATTTTCCGTCCCGGGACAGAACGGTCGTCTTCCGCCCTCTGGGCCGACGTGATTCCGGCTTCCCGCAGGTAACTCTCGCTCCTCTGCCACTCGTGGGCCGGCATGAAGTGAATACCCGTGGGGACAGGGAGATTTTTGATCCAAGTCAACAGATTCAGATTCCACAGTTCGCTGAAGCGCACGAGCCGCCCCGCTTTCTCTTCCTTCTGCCATTCCGCAAGGAGCGCTTTGGCTTCCGGATTATTGTCCAAATTGATGCCGTCAACCAGACCGAACCAGAATTCCAGCATGCGCGGATTGGTCAGGAGCGGCATGCCGATCTTGAACTGCGCTTTTTGGGTGAGCCCCCTGCGGTGAGCTTCTGAAAACCATTTCATGAAGAGAATCCTCAAGAACGGCGGCTGGGTCAAAATCACCGTGGCTCCCGCGTTGATTTTTTCCTCCAATTTTTTCAAACCTCTCGCCAGATCCGGTTCGCCGTCCGCCTTCAGAGGTTCCTCGTACGGGTTCCAGGCCGTCCAAATCTGGATATCCTGCGGGATCCTCCCCTGCTGCTTCATCTCCTGCACGATGTTGATCATTTCGACCGTGGACTTGACCGGCATCAACGGTTCCAGGGCCTCGATTTTACGGCCGCCGCCGCGGACAAGGAAGAGCGCCCGGGCATTCTGTTGATGGACCGCAGCCAATACCCGTTCCTCGAGCTGTGAGCGGGTTCTCATGTGGATCCCAATGGTGGCGATATAGGACGGCGGGACAGGGAGTTTGGTGATATTCTCAAATTTGGCGATCTCAATCCACAGCCTGCGCAGCCGTTGCGCTAAGGGGTTACCGGAACGTTCGACCTGCTGTCCCAATTTGCGCAGAACAGATTTGATTCCGGCGGGGTAGTCCGGAGCCCCTTTTCTGACCGGCCGTCCGCGCATCATATGCACGATGTCCTCGGCCACGATGGGAATGTCGGGCGCGTCGCGCATCGTAATCCCGTCGACCATGTCCCGGTGATACAACTCCTGGAACGTGTTCAACTGTTCGATGTACTCCATCCAGGCGCGCTCATCGTTCAAACGCGGCGGCACCATCTCGATGGTGACGGTCAGTTTCTGCTGGTTGATCCGTTCCGTGAGCGGCTCCAGCGTCCTTTGGGCAGAAGGACGGCGGATCATCCGGGAATACCGATCCCCGAATTGAAGCGATTCTGCCTTAAGGAGCGAATAAAGTGCGCCGGCAGCCAACACGCCTCCAATGCCAAGAACTGGAAGCAGCCCCATGGCCAAGGTCCCCGGCTTCTTGACCCCGCGCAGATGGCGGGCCCAGACGCCGCGGTTGTGCGCCGCGTGGACACGGGCGGCCGCGGCAACAGCGTCGGTGTGGGCCAAGGACCGGGCGATGCTCTCGATCCGCTCATGCGCCCAGAACGGATGCTCGCGTCTCAATTTGGTTTCATAATATTCTCGGGAGATATCGAATTGCTTCAGATACGCCGGCGTGGTCCTGTTCCGGGCCAGCGCGATCAGCGCGCGCCGGTCGAAGGCGGTCATCGGGCGGGATTCGAGGGTTTCCAGATCAACGACTTTCTCTTCGCCGTTTTCAACGTGGATCCCCACAAAGTCCTGTTCCGGCGGGGCCTGGCCTTCGTAGCCCTTGCGCCAGAGGGTTTCCTCGCGGAGGGCCTGCCCATACCAGAACTCGTCCTCCCATCCTTCCCGGACAGCGGCTTTCAACGCAGCGGCTTCCGTCGGCGTCATCCCCAGGGGCCGCGTCTGATCGATATCGTCGCTTCTGAAGAACAGATTCAGGGTCATGCTTAACTTTTCGGATTTCTCGACCAGCATCTCTTCCATGCGTTCCCGGGTTCCTTGGCGGACCGACCATAGCGCCATCCGGTCATCATCAACAGCCTCAACCTCGAACCCTTTCCTCCTCAATCCACCCTCGTTCAGCAATTCCGCGAGATGTCTTGTATCGCGCCCGATGAACGTCTGGTCCAGACAGGGGATACGGACAGAAATCCGCTGCCGCGAGAAATCAGGGACCGTCCGGAGCACGACCCGGCCGAACAATGGCCGATGAGCGTTGATGCCGGCATTCAGAATCAGATTGCTTTGCGATTTCGGCGTGAAGGCCCGCTGGCCTTTTTTACTGAAGACGGAGCGGGTGAAATTGACGCCGAATACCTCCCACGGCCTGCGCTGGTAAAGCGCGATGATCTGCCGGATCTGCTCCAGGATCTCCCCGCGAGAGGAAGGATGCTCGAGGATGGAGAAATAATCCGCATCGTAAGTGACAAAGATTTTAGAATGGCCCGGATCGATCTCATCCAGGTTAATGACTTCCTGATCGATATGCCCTTCGTGACTCCTGTTCACCAGGCGGTACGGATGGGCCCAGACCACCCGGCTGACACCAATCTCGTTTTTAGCGTAAAAGACCCAATTCCCAATGTTAAGCATGCCGTAATCCGGATAATCATCATGATGATAGTCAAAATTGACAACGGCGGTGCCTGGCCCGGCTCCCGCCTGCCTCAAGGCTGCGATCACTTCATCATGATCGAACGACTCGCTGGCCCAGGTCTTTCGTCCAGCTTCACCGGCGTAATGGTCGATGGTGACATACCTGTAGACCGGGGACGACATTCTTTCGTTTTCCAGGGTCCTCTCGACCAAATCATACCCGCTGTAAAGCCAATCCGCGTGTTCCGGCTGCTCCAGCCGGATATAAGGCACCGACGCGGCGGTATAGTGGACGTGCAGCCGCCGTTCACCGGTCAGGACGATCGCCTGCTCGGGAAGCTCACCCGGGAAGCGCCGGTTCACGTCCATCCTTACGATCTGGGCGTTATCATCATAGAAGAACTCCATGGAAGCGATCGGAGAAGATTCCGCGAATTCAACCCGGCTCACGGTTTCTTCTGTTTCCAGGTTCCCGTCTTTGTTCCCCAATTTTTCCAAAACAGTCATCGATGTTTCGACATGAATTACGGCTGGATCGGCAAACGATCCACCGTTCGCCATCGCCAAAGTGCCTGACTTTTTGACCCCGCGCAGATGGCGGGCCCAGACGCCGCGGTTGTGCGCCGCGTGGACCCGGGCGGCCGCGATAACGGCGTCGGTGTGGGCCAGAGACCGGGCGATGCCCTCGATCCGCTCATGCGCCCAGAACGGATGCTCGCGTCTCAATTTGGTTTCATAATATTCTCGGGAGATATCGAATTGCTTCAGATACGCCGGCGTGGTTTTGTTCCGGGCCAGCGCGATCAGCGCGCGCCGGTCGGCCGCGGTCATTGGGCGGGATTCCAGTGTTTTCAAGTCAACGACTCTTTCTTCACCATCTTCGACGTGGATGCCCGGGAAGTTCTCTTCCGGCGGGGCCTGGCCTTCGTAGCCCTTGCGCCAGAGGGTCTCCTCGCGCAGGGATTGTTCATACCAGAACTCGTCCTCCCGGCCTTCGCGGATAGCTTCCTGCAGTGCATCCCGTTCCGCCGGTGACAGACCGGCCGGACCGCCCGGCGGAAGAATCCCGGCGTCCTTCCCGTGTTGACCCAATATTCCCAATTGCCCCATCAACCGGGCAACGGCAGGACGATTCTGCAGGGAAGCATTCTGCGCGATGGCATACGAAACGACCATTCGCGCGGCCTGGTCTTGCTGACGGCGCAGCCAGAAATTGGCCGTGACAACAAGGATTTCCGCCTGTGGCAGGTTGCCCTCGGTCAGGATCTGATGCACGGCCTCGCTGACATCGTCATCCTGCAACGCAGTCATATTGAACTGATCCAGTCTGTTGATGGCCGAGGCCAGCCTCACAGCCACATCGGGATGACGGCGTAGTTGTCGGCCCTGGGAAGCCAGGCCGCGGATCAAATCCAGGACTTCCCTGATCTGGACTTCCGTGAAATTCAACGTTTCCCCTTCCTTTTCCAGGGCCGCAAGAAGGTCTTCAATCTGTTCCATCGCAGGATGTTTCTCGGGAACCGGCTGAGCCACAGCCACGGACCGCGGGGCGCCCGGCCTTGCGGGCAGGGCGATCTTCTTTTTCTCAACGGTCTCTACGGTAACTTCTTTGACGAAAGAAGCGACTTCCGTTGCCGCTGTCCGCTCCGGCGCAACCACTGTTTCTGGCAGACGGGCCTTCATCCGCTTCAAGGCCTCGACCTGGCTGGATACATGGACCGGTCTGACCATCCGCCTCGACACCAAAGTCTCCACGGTTTCCAAGCCCATCCGGACGGCCGTGGCGGTTTCCTCGTCAGTCCAGCCATAACGCAAGCGCAAACGCGCGGTATTGAAATAAAGATCCAATCGGGCCAGCAGAGTGGCCTTGTCCTGGGCCCCCTTCTCTTCCAGCAGCATTCGCACCTTGTCGTTCAACGCCGCCAGTTGTTCCTGAAGTTCCTGTTCTTTGACCAGACGGTCCTGCCCCGCTTTGCGGTCCGCCTCCGCCTGCGCGGCTTCGGCTTTCTTCCGGGCTTCCGCCGCCGCTTCCTCGGCGCGGCGCTGCACCGCCCGGCGTTTGAGCCATTCGCGGATCTCGTCCTGATTCATGCCCTGCACCCCGCCGCGCCGGACAACTTCCGGCTCTTCGACCCAAAGCAATTCCTCATGCTCGGCCGGACCTGGGGACGGCTTGAACGTTCCACCGCGGATTTTCGAAAAATGGGCCCCCTTGCCTGCCGGACCAAAGACCCAGCGGCCGGACTTGCGCTGGCTCATCGTGTGGTTGTCCCATTCCTGTTCCGCTTCATGCTCCCGCCACATCGCCTCTTCTTCATCAGCGCTCTGACGCTCTTCGGCCCGACGGCGGATCTCTTCCCGGATCCCGGCCATGTCGACATCTGTCATGGCTGTCCATGGTGTTTCCGGCTCTTCTTCCCATCCCAGCTCCTCATTCTCCGCAGGACCGCTGGACAGCCGGAACGTTCCGCCCCGGACTTTCGAAGAGTAAGCCCTCCGCGTTCCCGGGACAAAGGCCCAGCGACCGGATTTGCGTTCACGCAGTTCGCGGGTTTCCCAGGCCCGTTCGATTTCATGCTCTTCCATTAACTCTTCTTCTTCGCGGATGCGTTCCCGCTCCACGGCTTCCTCTTCATCGACGATCCGGCGGGCAATGTCCTCCCGGCCCTGCCGGACCGTTTCCTCCAGCCACTCGACAAACGTTTTCACCTCATCCAACGCGGCATACGTCTGGAGATCCGTCGTTACGGCATTCCGCACAGCGGCCTCAAATGCCTCCGCGTCGACGAAATCTTCCCAGCGGACCGCCTCAATGCCCTGCCGGCTCTCGGCCAGGACGCGCTGGACCCATTCCAGAGTGCGGCGCTGCTGCCGCTCGATCCGCCGGGCTTCCTCGATCCTGGCTTCGATCAATTCCTTGCCGCGTTTTTTCAATCCCGCGGCCAGCGCCTGCGTTTCCGGAAACGCCGCGATCTCGGCAGGGACAAGACCGTCCACAAACCGTTCCAAGGAAGCTTTATCAGCGAAACCAAGGATTTCTTCGTCCGTGATTTGTCCTAACCGGAATTTCAGATCGGACACCCGGCGCTGCTGCGCGGCCTTCTCGGATTCACGGCGTTTGCTCTCCTGCTGATCGGCGACGAGCTTCCCGGCCCTCTCAATGAATTCCGCGCGTTTGGTTTTCACGATCGGCACGGCCCGGATTTCGGACGGGAGGGCCTGATCCAAAGCTTTCGTAAATTCCCCAATATTTGCGAACCCGCCGCGCTTCAATTCCGGCTCGATACCGCGGTAGGCTCGCTGAACCTTCGACAGCCCTTCGGCACGCTGCTTCTCTGCCGCAGCGGCCTTCCGGTCCCGGCGCCGCTTGAACGCGTTGTGAATAACATACGCCGCGTCCGAAAAAATAAACAACAGAACAATCACGGCACCGGAAGCCACTGATATCGCGACGATTTTGCTGGAAATCAACGCCAAAGCGCCGATGAAGATCGCCGGCACCGCGAGCGCGAACAAAAGGGCATAAATGATCTTGCCCTGCTCGCCCTGGTCGAACACCGATGAATGCCGGCGAAGATGGCGATCCGTCAAAAGGTTGAACACCGCGAGAATATTGTTGACCTCGCTGACGTGATAGTATCTGACAGTGCCGTCCACCCAGACACGGACATCTTCCGGCGTCACAGCCTCCGCGGCAACGTCGAATCTCCGGAAATGCTCCGCCAGTTCATTGGCGTTAGAAATCCCGAGATGCATTCTCATCACCGGGATATGGACTGTATAACTCTTGCGCCAGGTCATATCCGCTTTCCGGTTTGCCCCACGGGCCGTTTTGGCTCTATCTGCCCCGGGACCGGCGGAAGCCCAACCGGCCTTTCTGAAAGGCCATGATTTCGATTTCCGCGCCATGGCCAAAATCCCGTGCCCGAACGCGTTGTGCTTGGCATGCGCCCACCATTCTGCAAACCCCTTGAACACGCGGGCGTTGCGGTAAGCCGCGTCAAACCCGGCAAAAATATTCCTCAATTCCGCACGGTCCTTATCCGTGGCCGGCCGCCATTCGTTCAGGGCTGTATCAAAAACTTCTTCGTGGGCCGCGACGATGTCTTCGATGCTCATCGGATTCAAGCTCCGGTGCCTGAGATAGGTTTCATACGCCGGCGCGATGATCCAGGAAACAATCCCGCCCCAGCGGCTATGGAGCTTCTTCCAGCGCGCCATCATGGCCGGAGGCGCCCTGCGAGGGGCTATCGTTTCCAATTGCTCGAGCAACGGCGTTATTTGCGAGACCGCGGCCTGATACGAAGCCATATCCACAATTTTGAACGAACCTGCCTCACCGTCGTTTTGCAGCATGATCGCGCCATCGGAGACGCTCAGGAAATACCTCGGCGCCGGAATGGCCATGCCCAATCCCAGGCGACCCATGATCGTTGCCAGCGACTCACGGTCATCCACGATCACATCCATCCCAAGCGCCACGGGCACCTTCAGCGCGCGCCAGAACGGCGTGGGCGGGACCGCGTCCGATGATATCATTCCACGGCTTCCTACCCCTTCTTCCTCTGTCAGCTCAACAGCGTTCAAAAAGTATTTGTAGACTCTTCCGGCCTTTTCTTCCCGGAATTCGATCACCTTTCGCGCGGCCTCTTCCACCTGATCGCCGGTGACAAGTTCCATGGCGTTCAATTCCACTATCAATTTCTTGAGAACCGGGATGCTCTCGATCCAGTTCAGAACCCACTCTCTCGACTGGGCGGTGACGATCTTGACCGTGTTGTTCACCAGCAGGCCCAGGAGCAGCGCCTTCATGCCGGGCCGCATCAGCCGGTCCTTGAGCGTGTCGATGCCGGGCACATATTCATCGCGATAAGCATCTTCCTCCGGCTTCAGTCTCCCTGTCGCCATGTCAATCGGCATCCGAGCAGCCGTTTCAATCTGCGTGGTCATCGTTTCTTCCAGGTCGAATCCGACCGTCAGTCCTTTGATTTGCTTGGCCCGCTCAAAGATACGCCGTTCGTCTTCGCTGAATCCGGACGCCATGCTTTCCAGGACGGCCAGGCCCGCCGCCAGGACTCCCGCTTTCGCGCCTTCCCGGTTGACTTCAGCCCTCCGCACGGGTTTGGACGGAAGATCGTCCTTGGAATTCGGAACGACGATCGACGGCTTGAGCATCCGCAGCCAGCGGTTGACGATCTCTCTGACCAACGGATACAGTTCGTCGGCCTGGACCGTGAAATAGACGTCCTGGACCGGCGCCGTCCCTTCCGTCAGCTCGCGGGCCAACTGCGGCGAGATGCCGACGCCGGGTTCGCGGTATTGATACCGCAGCTGTTGGACCTTAAAGTATTTGTCCCAGATCAGGATCTCCGCGCTCTGCGCTTTCGCGCGCTGGCCGTTGAGGAAGGTCAGGATGAGCCGGGTGAGCTGGACCCAGAACAGCTTGGAATAAAGCTGCCGGCGGGCGAAAAACGCCTGGGAGATCTCAAAGACATTGTCATAGCCGAAACGGCTGTATACGGTGATGTATCTGCGGGCCTCTTCCGAGGAATACAGGCCTTTCTCAACGGCCCAGTCCATAAAGTCCATCTGCATCCGCAGCTCAAAGAATTCCGGCGCCAGGACCTGGGACATCATGCCTTCAATCGTTGTCTCGCGGGACAAAAGGATCTGGTCCTGCTCGGTGGCCGTTCTTCCTTTGAAGAAATCCTCCTGCAACTGCAGGAAATCCTTGGTCGTCTGGTCGTTGAGGTCTGGGAACGTCCGGACGAGCTTCACGCCCCACGCCTCGCGCACCAGCAGGACGGCAAAGAACTCGATGAAAACCGACAGGTTGTTCTGCGCCTCTTGTGTCAGGGCCATCCGCGACTGGACCCCGGAAGGATTGACGATGATTTTCAAATCCTTTCCGCTGACGTGTGACTTGCCCAGGGCCCCGCCGCCCAGAATGATGTTGTTCGGATCGTTCCACATCTCCAGATACGCGTTCACGACGTCCATGTGCGGATAACCGTTGACTTCCAGCCATTTGGCCGTGCGTTTGAGCATGTCGAGAACGTGCGCGATCTGCGGATTTTCCACAACCGTGTAATTCTGCCATTTCTCCTCGGGTTTCAATTCAACGGGACGCGCCATTTGCGTGAACCAGTACGCCGTGCCGCCCAACCCGAACGCGCCGGCCAAACCGGCCATGATCTTCAGCGCGCGGCGGCGGGACATCTCAGAAGCGGCCTTGTACGCCGTTCTCTTGACGCCGGAGCCGCGGCGTTTCTTCCCGGCCATGGCGAGGATCGTGGGCTGGCTGCCGCTGAAAAATTCTTTAAGGAACAGGGACTTGGATATCCTACCGTGGATGACAAAAAAGTTGTATTCCCAATGGACGCGGATCGCCGCCTGGACCGACATCTCTTCGATCTCCGTGTTCGTCATGTCCTTGGCCTTCCGCGCCAGATCGGCCGCGGGCGTGCCGGCGGCTTCCAGCGCGCGCAAGTTGGCCTGATACAGGAAATGATAATGGTGCCCCTGGGCGAAGAATGCCCGGTCCGTGGCGCGGGCCAGATCATACAGCCGGCGGTAAGCGCCCTTCTCTAATATCGTTAACCGCCACGCCTCTTTTTTCACGTCATAAACAAAAAGATGCTGGAGCGCGAACCAGGCAGCTGAGAGCTTGCGGAAAAACTCCGGCACGTTCCGGCCCGGCCAGCGCCAGCGGGCGCGCTCTTCCGTCTCCGTCACCTCATTGGAAATCTTCACCAGTTCCGCAGGATCCATTCCTTTGCGCACGCGCCCGCCGGCATGGCGCCTCATCATGGCCGGAGGATCCCTGTTGTCCTGCAATAATTTATTTAGTAATTTTATTGTGGATGATGGCCTTTGAATAAACTGATCGATTTCAACACGTTGAAAATTTTTCCCTGATTTTGGCACCCACTCACCCGAGAACGGATGCGTAATTACAACGACCGGAATGCCTAAAAGTCGATAAGCCGCATGGAAAATACCCGTATCCATAGTGATAACGCCTTGGACATTCTGATCCATAAATTCAAGCACGTCGGCTCTGGAAGTAAACTGTCCCAGGCGCTCCGGCTGGCCAACCTTGGCCAAAATTTCTTTGGTTTTCTCATGATCCTCACCACGGCCGCCATTCATCATAAAATCAACATGCCCCCTTAACAATTGTTTCAAAACCTCCGTCCACGCTGCCGGCAGTTGTTCAAAGATTGGCCGATAAGCGACAAATAAAGGCACCATGGATGCCACCGCGTGCATGTTAACAAAAATAAGGTCTTTGCCTACTCTATGTCTTGGAATCCGAATCTCATAATGGCTAGGAACAATTAATCCAAGCTCTTCTAAGGATCTCTGATACACTTCAAAATAAGTCGGGAGATCGTTAGACAAACTATTCATTCGGGGAAGCAACATAAAGAAATCATTAACCACCTTTTTTAACATTCTGGATGGCAATATTTCGGCAAGATCTTCCCCACCAAGATTGATTCCGATATCAAACATAAGAGTGGTATCGACAGATATGCCCGGGCCATAATGAATCGCTTCGATCCTCTGATCAATTCCATTCAACGTTTCAGTAAAAGCGCTCACCACAACAATCCTCTGCAGACGCGGCCATGTTTTTAATAAAGAACGAACCAATAGAGGTAAAAGGATTATGGCCCCACCCCACTGAGCCAACTTACGATCCAGAATAAGAATATTTTTCACGTCTTTGGTAAGGAATACGTTTTGTGCTGATCCAACTGTTCGTAATTCATGCTCATAATTACGCCTTTGCTCTGCACCCATTGCTGCAACTTCCGAGGCACTCTTCTCAACAATCCGATGAGGGCGGTTCTTATGGACCGGCGTAAATTCAATCTCTCCGGACTGTTCATCATCGGTCGCGGCCAGGATGCCGCCTTTGTCGCTTTCAAAGGCGCCGGCGTTGAAGTTGGCGTGGATGGAGGACGCGGCGTAGAACCCTCGCCACCAGGCCACGGCACGGCGGAACCAGGACGGGTTCGGGTGTTTCTGCTGGTAAACGTGACGGACGTAACGGCGGGCGCGGTCGGCGCGGCGGGCCATGTTCTCGATCTTGGCCCGTTCTTCAGGCGTGGAGGCACGGCGAACAACGTAGACATCATTCATCAGGCGGCTGAATTTGACTTCAAAGACTTTTCCATGCTCGGCGGCGAACGCCGGCGGCCCGCGCTTGAAGAGGATGCGGTAAAGCTCTTCCAGCGGCGGGATGACGTTGGTCCCGACCCTTTCCTGCCAGTCCGACGACCAGTGCCGGAAGCCCAGCCAGCGCCAGATCGGCAGCATGGCTGTCGTGGCGCGGGGACGAGACACTTTGCCAAAGTGAAAGACCAGGTCTTCCGAACCGGCTTCTTTGACAAATCCAAACCGCTCAAACATCTCCTTGCGCGTGGTGTCGCGAGGGGTCACGCTCAACTCGCTGAAGCCCCGTTCCGCCAGGAACGACACCAGGGTTTCCGTCAACCAACGCCTCAACATCGCCCCGCGCTGTTCTTCGTCAGGATAAAAATGGTAAATAATGCCGCGATATCCGCCGATGCCGAGATGAACGCGGTCTTTATTAATCCGAATCAGGGTCATGTCAAGCACCAGCCCGGCCGCATTGTTATAATAGCCGACCTCCAGATACTGCCCATCTTCCTCTGGGTGAGGATTCCTTCGCAACTTAATATAGTGGGTCAGGACCGGGAACATATCCAGCCGCCCCAATTGATTCACATCGGTAATGGTCAACCCCTGCTGGCTCACCCGCCCGGCAGGACGGATGATGCCGTAAACAGGGATAGGAGTTTTATGCGGATTATCCTCATCCTGCGGTGCTCCCATATCCCCCATCGGCCCGCCATTGGCCATGGCCATCACATCCGGCACAACTGGGGAAATCTTCTGCAGCTCCCGGCGCAAGACTTCCGGCATCAGGTCCCAGCTCTTCTTATAAACCGCCCAATTGTAAGCCGCGTGCAATTCTTTGACATACTGGCGTGCGCGGTTCTCGATCACGATGGCATACATGGATGCGTCAAACCCAAGCCGGGTGAGATTTGCGAAAGACGTCTCGATCGACGTCGCATATTCATGATTTGTGACGCCGGCAAAAACGTTCAGGATCCTTTCCTGGGCCTCCGTCAAGGGGCCGTGCTGGCCGACAAACTCCGGAACGGACATGCGCCGGCCGTCAGGAGTGCGCAGGTCTTCTTCGCGGTCGGAGGAATTTTGCAGGAACTCCCAGACCCGCCGGTCCTGCTCCTCCGGCGGCAGATCTAGGATTTCGATCAGGAGAGCTTCGAACAGCGCCCGCTCCGCGGGAAGCATGGCCGGGATCTTCAAGAATTCGCCGGCCCTCGCGATGTTCCTGACCGCGGCGTTCCCATCCCCAGCGGCCCGGTGAACAAAACCGACCAGACCGCCCAGCACGGGATCGGACTCCGATAACTTCTCAATAAGGAAAGAAAAATTGCGCCGCTGGCTGTGCTGCTCGACCAGGCGGCGGAACGATGGGGCCCGGGGATCCGCCCCATAAAAGTATCCCTGCAGGAAGGCGTCCATGGCATCGGACAGGTCGATGGTGTCCCATGACGTATCTGTCCCGTTTTCAGTGATCACCGAATCCATAAAATACGCCAGGTCAATCACGCGATGGCTGATTATCTGCTGATAGACCTCACCGTTGACTCCCTGGAACCCTGAGGCCCGGACCGTGGTTTCCAGATCGCGGATCACGACGCGGACCCGGTCGCCCGGTTCCAGATAAACTCCAAGTTGGGTCACGTATGGCGCCGTGTGGAAATACCCGGCATCATGATAGCCGCGCAGGGCCCGACCGATGGCTCGATACATGTGGTCCGCCTCAACCGCATCGAGTTCCCGGCGCTCGCCAGTCTGATAATTGCGCAAATGGGCAAAACCCGCCAGCCGGATGTCAACCGCGTCGGTCATGCCTCCAACGACAAAACGAACCGGCTTCCCTTCGAAACTGATCTGCCGGTAGTCCCCGTCCCCGATCGCGATATCCACGGGAAGGCCTTTTTGCGAGGCCGTTTGCAGGGTTTCATGTTCGACCGCAGCCAAATCCGCCCGCATGCCGCCCTGGACATCATGCGTCCCCACGGCGATTTCGACCGCCCCGTCCCGCTGGACAAATAATTTGATGCCGCCGTAGCCATGCCCTGCGTGCGGCGGCAGTTCGCCGGTTTCCCGCGCCGGCCGGACGCCTTTGAACCACAACGTCGGGATCACTTTTCCGTCCGTCATGACCGGCCGCTCCAAATGCAGATAGACCTTGCGGCCGTTCTCTTGATCGTTCCTTTCATGGGCCGCAATATACACCCGCCCGTTGCTGAGCGCGCCGAGCGTCCGGACCTGTCCTTGCGTGACCGCCCCGCCGTCCACGATCGCCTTCACCAAAACGCGGTCGCCGGCGGTCAGCTGCCCCCAGACCTCTCTGCGGATGCGCAAAAGACCGCGGTCCTCAATCACTTCATAACCTGCCGCGTCCCTCTCCAATTTCCCGGCAAAGGACTTCCAGGATTCCTCGGCGGTCGGAGAAACCATGTCAAACAGCCTTTTCCACTCAACAGGAAAGACCTTGCGGACACTTTCAACAAAAGCCCATACCGCCGGGTCGGCAGGGCCATGATGCAGCCGCCGCATGAAGGCGCGGATGTGCTTCCGGCCTTCTTCGGAATCCGGGGCGATAAACCGCCGTCCCGCCACATCCTCGATGACAAAAACAAGGTTGGTGTGCATGATCATATACATCCCGGCGGGTTCCCAGACCAGCTTTTCGGAGAAACTTCCGTTGGCGAACCGGACCGGCGGGGATCGGTCATCTCCCAATGCCCTCATTTCATCAAAACGCTTCGAGCCGGACATGGCCAGGACATCGGGGATCTCTGGGGTCAGGACCTGCAGAGCCCGTCGCAGAGAGACCGGCATCAGGGTCCAGTCTTTCTTGTATACAGCCCAGTTGTATTCGAAGTGCAGTCTCTGGACATATTCCAGCGCGGCCGCGTTCGCCCCGGCCTCGTCGTTCGGACGCAGCCGGAAGGTTTCGGATTTTTTGCGTTCGAATTGCTGGTTGGTCACCAGGGCAAAGCGTGTCAGAATTTTGCGCTCCCAGTCCGACTGCGGATTGTGCAGGGCCACGAAGGCCTCCACAGACATGCGGCCCTCCGCCAGGGTGCGCAAGAGTTCTTCGCGGTCGGCGGATTCCTTCATGAACTGCCGGACGCGGCGATCCTGTTCTTCCGGAGGCAGATCGCGAATTTCCGTAAGAAGCGCCTCGAACATCGCCCGCTCCGCAGGCAGCATGGCCGGAGGCTGAGATTGCTGCTGGCGGGAGTGCCGTTTTTTGCCTGCTTCCCACATCTTCGCCATGGCAGCCTTCAATACCGCGCTCCGGGACCGGTCCTTCACCGACGACCGAACAACATCTGCCATCAACCGGTCGCGTTCTTCGTTAAAGAAGGGCCGCAACTGTTCACGCTGTTCCTTGCGCTGAGCAATGGCCGCCGCCGATGTGAACTCATCGAGGAACCCATGGAGCCGGTGCAGGTAAGAGGATTCTTTTTCGACAACAATGTGCCCCTCGTATTCCGGGAAGAACTGTCCGGCCGCGGCATCCACCGCCACCTTCCCCAAATAGGTGTCAACGACAACATGGGCGTGGGCGATGTTTCCGCCGGGAAATCTGCGGACGTCCAGCTGCGCGTCAAAGAATTCTTCAGGGAACGTCAGGGCGATGAGAAGATCGTTGGAAAGGTCCACGCATTGCGTCGCGTCAACGGACGTGGTCCGGGTAAAAGCATAATACCGGGGAAGGCTGTTCATGAGCAGCGTGCGCTGGATGCCCAGGTCACGGCTCTGGCGGACCAGTTCAAAAATCTCAAGACTTCGGGCGTTCAACCGCGCCCGCATCTCGGCCAGGGTGAAGCGCTTCTCATACAAACCGATAAAGACCTCCCGGAAAATCCGCCGCCGATGGTTGGAAAGGAGATACAGCTGGTGATCCAGATCTTTGATCTTTTCCTGCCGGATCTGATGAATGCGGTCCTGCAAGGTGGCCGTGTGTTTCTGCTTCTCGCGAGTTTTCCGGCTGGCCATGGCCAGCGCCACTTGCGGAAGGACATGGGTGCCGTGAGACTTGACAATCATCTGGTCGTATATCGCCGGAAGAACAAGGAGCTTCAGGATGCGGGCGAGGAGGAACAGGAGATTATTCCAGCCGTGGAGCGCCATCGCCGTCCAGACGCTGTTACGGGCGTTGAGTGCGATACGTAACCGCAGGGTCTCCAGTTTCTCCCGTGCCGCCGGGGAATGGCGGGAATACCAGGCCTCCAGGGCCTTCGCGTATTCTTCCCCTTCCAGCAATTTTCCATTCCGGTAAAAATACTTCGGCTCTTCATATGCCGCGGCCACAATCACCGCCAGGAACGCGGCCAGCAAGAACAGCCATTGGCCGGTCTTGAAAATGATCGCCGTATTGAACGAACCGAGGGCGCCGGCCAAAACCAGCAGCCCCAACCCGGCCGCCGCGACCCCTCCCCACCACAGCGCCTCGAACACCCAGCGCAACGGACGGGTCATGGCCGCGGGGATATCTGCCCCAGTCTGGCCCGAAGCCTTGAAGAGGGCCTTCGCGGGCGCCTTAACGCCGGCCAAAAGGATTTCTTCTCCATCGCCAAGCCGGAGGACGTCCTCCGCATGGTTGTAGAACTGGGAATGCCCCTTCATCCGATTGCCGGAATTGACGCGGTTGAGGAACAACACCGGTTTTCGCAATAACCGCGCCGTGCGGGAAACCAAGGCCTCGGCTCCATCCACATCAACGGCGCTCGGCACGATGATCACGTCCGCGGCTTTAAATTGTTCCGCCAACGCCACGGCGCGCGGATTTCCCTCACCGATGCCATCGGCCAGAAAGCGCATCTCGTCTCCGACCAAGACGCCGGCCGCTCTCCCATGGATCCGGAAGACCCTCTGCTCCGGAATTTCTTCGGCATAGAACTGGTATTTGTGGACCTTGTAAACGTTCCCGGACACAGCGTCGATGAGAACATAAATGACGTCGCCGTCATTAAGCAATGAATAGCCCACAGAAACTCCGGACAGACTCGAGAGCCGGGACAACACGGCTTCGCGCTCCCCGATCAACCGGGACAGTTGAGCCGGCTCATGTCCGTTTCTCTGATCAAGCCATTCGGGGAACAGGACCAGGTCGATCCGCTGACCGGCGGATACCCGGCCCTTCAGTGCCCAGACGATCTCCCGCGCCAGCCAGGTATTTTTCTCAAAAGAACGCGGCTCAAGCTGAACGCCGGCGATCCTCAATCCCGCTTCTCCGTCCGTTTCCCCGGCTGAACGCAACGCCAGCATGCCGGCCGTGGTCGCCAGGAACGCGCCGTCCGGGCGAACGGCTTGCCGCTTCTCAATCCGCTGTCGGTAGTCATAAAGCGTTTCCGAAGCCGCCACCCGCGTCACAAAACGATCCCCGCCGGGGGTGAATGTCCACCGTCCGGGGTATTCGCAGACGCACGCGGTCCAGTTGTTGTCCAAGCGGACCGCGCGCCGGTGATGATTTTTCCCGGTTATGACCTTTGCCAAGAATGTCTCAGTCCGGTGGATGCGGTGTGTGGCATAAACGCTCGGGACAGCGGCGCAACCGAAGCCGCCGCTGCCTCTGTTGCAGGCAATGACCAGAAGTCCGTCCACATGCCAACGCTCCGCAATAGCCTTGACGATGTTTTTGACCGGCACCTGGACGGCCATCAGACGACCGTTCGCCGTTGCGCCGTGGACCGCCAGGGCCGGCCCTTCATAAATGTAGACCGGAATGCGGCCTTCACCGTCGTCCTGTTCCATCAACACAAACTTGCCGGACGGCAGGTATTCCACAACGCCGCTCGCTCTGTCGCGGCCCCGGCTGAACTCCGCGACTTCTCTAAAGAGGATTTCGGTCTCCCGTCCCCAGCGGTCGGCCAGTTTGAGAATCTCGCCGCCATGTTTCCGATGATAGGTTTCCTTGGACATCAAAACCTGCTCGTGCCTGCGGGCGCCGATCCAGGCGTAGGGATCATCCCGCAGGTCCGCCAGCGAAAGCTTTCGGCCGTTCAAGTCATCGGCGTCCATTTCCGGCACGATATGATAATACCTATGGCCTTCTTCATCCGAAAACGTCTGGGTCAAATACGTGCTGACGGCATTGCCTTCCTGCAGGGCGAACGCCCTGGGCGCCGCGACGGCCCAATTCCGCGTCTTCGGATTTTTCCGCACGTCCCAGGCGTCCAGTTCCGCGACAAAATCATCGCTGCCCGTCAGGTCCCGGACAAAATCCACAAAACAATTCTCACAGCGGAGATTGTCGCGTATCTCGGGGTTGACCGGGGCATGGAACAATGCCGCCAGATCGCGGATGGTCTCAACGCGCATGCGCCGCAGGGTCGTTGCCGCGGCGATCGGGTGCGCCAGCCACCGCAGAGAAACCGGGATCTGGACGGCGATGAATTCCGTCCCGCGCTCGAACAGATATTGGTTGCGCTCCGTCCCGGGCATGGATTCGTAACCCTCCACGGAAAGCTTGAGGATCTCATGCAGCAAATGCCAGAAGTCCGCGAAATAAACGTATCCTTCGCGCAATTGCTCTTCGAGGTTCGGAAAAACGTTCTTGAGATGCGGATAATAATGGAAATACAGTTTGCTTTGCGCCATCCGCGGATTGATGGCGGAGGGATTGCTCAAAAGGATCTGGGCGTATTCCGGATTGATGGTCAGGTGCGTTTCCCCCGTGGCCAATTCGAACAGGCCGACACCGGCCGCGAAGATGTCCGAGGCCCTCTCCAGGGCGCGGCCGTTTTTCAGCTGGCTCGCGTTCTCAAACACCTCCGCGTATTCCAGCGTGGCGGAATACGGGAAGTCTTTGGCCTGCCGGACGTGCCGGGAGGAGAAGATGCTCCCCAGGTCCACGAATTTGAAGCCGCCGTCTTTCAGGCGGATGATGTTCTCAAGTTTGTAATCCGAAAAAATCAGGCCGTGTTTGTGGAACAACCTCAGGATCGCAAGAACAGGCGGCATGACCTGCCAGAATTCGGCCGGGGTCAGGCTTCTGTCCTCGCGCCCCTCAACCATCTGGTCGCGCCAGGATTTGAGATCCTGGCCCTCGATGAATTCCATGGCGATGAAGGCAAATTTTTTGTCCTCGATGCCCCCGGCCCTGATGAACTGGGGCACGTACGGCTGCAGTTCGGCGATGCCGGAAATCTCTTTGAAGTTGCCGCGCTCCAGTTCAAAATCCTGCAGGATGACTTTGTTGATCGCGCCGGCCGCGGCCATGTGGTTAAGATCAAAAAGCTTGACCAGAATGGTTGGCTGGTCGGTGCGGAACAGCGCCGTGCGGCTGTGGCGGGCGATGCGCTGGGTCAACCGGACAGGACCCATTTCCTCAAGGTCGATGGTGAGCCCGAGATATTGGGCGTCCTCATCTTCATCGTCCGGCGGGACTGCCGGGGCTTCAGGGACGGCTTCCACCGGCGTTGCAACCGCCGGCGTGGGTTCGGGGGCCTTTGGAGCCGCGGTGATATTGTTCGCCACCGCGTAAACGAACCACACCGTCACCGTGGCTTCCCATTCATCCAAATACCCGCTGAGCCTCATCCAGGTGTCAAAAATCCTTTGATTGCTTTTTTCCTTCCACATCCTCATATTGTCAGCAAGATATTGATAAAGGACGTCCACGGCCGACGCGATCTCCGGGGAACGGCCCGCCACCTCCAGCGACTGAATTCTTTCAGCCCCTTCACTCCGGCTCACCGGTTGCTCGGCGGAATCCGCAAATTCACCCAGCATGGCCTTCACAGTTGAATACCAGCCGACCGTGATCCCCGGCTGCAGCCGGCCGTTCATGATGCGCGGCTCCGCATCTCCCGTCATGGCCGGCGCATGCCCGAACAGATCCTGATTCAACAGGATGATCGCCCGAAGATGCGGATAATATTTATAAATGAAGGTCTTCTCGACCGGCACGTTATACCCATATTGGGCTTCATGCCAGATCAGGTTGTTGAGCTGATGGATCGCGATCCGGTCGGCAAGCCCGAGCTTGTGCTCCCGCATCAACGCCAACAAAAGGTATATATGCGGATTGTTGTCGTGACCGGCCAGGAATTCGGCTTCGGTCATGCGCCCGCTCCAGATCAGTCTTTCCTCCGTGGGCGGCACCTCAAAAACCGCGATCCGGCGGCGTTCATGCCGGCCTTCCGCGGCCCAATAGCGTTTCAGAGACGGCTTCAGCATGGCCGGCTCGGACGTGTTCTGCCGGACCCACAGGAACGGACCAGACCCTTGCGTCCCGAAAGAATCGGCAACGGATAGGACATTGACGCCAAACAGAATTCCATCGGCCCTGCGTTCAAAACGGTAGCCGGTTTTCGATCTGTTGCCGCCAAGCAGCTCCACAAGCCCGACCATCACGGACCACTCCGGATTGATGACGTAAACATAATCCACGACCTGCAGATGCCGGAGGATCTCCTTGTCCGCGCGCAAGTGGACAAGGTTTGGTAAAGCTCCACGCTGCCCCTTCAACCGCCTGGATTCAAAGCTTCTTTTATATTTTGCGTATTGAGGGGTATCGCCATAAAGATCAGCTGTGATAACGTACAACTCCTTATTCTTCCCGGTAATTTCATATGCCGCATTGGCCAGACCGGCTCCGATCTCCAGCGCGATCCTCGCGGACGGTCTTTCCTGCCGCTGTTGAAGCATACGGATGACTTTCTGAATATCGCCGGAACTGTTCCCTAAGCCGGACAAATAATCCGCGAGCGGCGCGTACGGAGCAGGAACAGGGGCCGGCGCCTGCCGGGCCGGCGTGCGCGCTGCGGTCCGGTGACGGCGGACCGCGGATTTCTGAGCGCTGATCATCGCCGCCTTGCGGCTGGCGGTGACGGCGTGCAGCCAGTTGAGCGTGCTGTCGACACGCCTTCGGAACGGTTCAACGCCGGCGGGCTGGGCCTGCGAAACGCGCTTCAGCGCGTCGCGCATCGTGCGGGCGGCCATGGCGTATTCCTGGACTTTGGCCTGCAGATGCTTGTAATCCGGTTCGCGCTGAATAAAACGGAAGAACGTGGCGCGGATGTCTTCCAGTTCGGCCGCGGATTCGCTCAGGGTTTCGGCGGCCGGGATAGAAGCGGTCAGCGCGGCCTTCAACCGTTCCAGCGCCTGCCGAACCACGTCGTCGCGCAGCATCAGATAAATATAATCGCGTTTGCGGACCGTGCCTTCCTTGGTGAGCTGGATATAATCCATGCGGTACTTGAGATATTCACGGGCATCCTTGATGAACGACAAGGCCGCGCCGATCTTCGGCTCGCTGCGCTTGATCATCCGAATGGCCGCCACCAGGGACGTGCCCGGGACCGGCACGACTTTGCCCTGGTTCATCTGCAGCCGGACCCAGGCGATCTTGCGCCACAGGCCGCGTCTGCCGTTGGGACCGCGCAGGGCGGCCACGAGCGAATTGGCCATCTGCTTTTTCAGATAACCGGGCAAAGCGATCCCGTTCTCGTGATAGTGTGTCAGCAGGCCCTCGATGTCCTCGATCATCAGGTCGTAATACACCAATTGCGCGTAATCCGCCTCCTGGCTCTTAAGGGCGTGGATGCGGCTGCGCAGGGCCTTGTCCAATTCCTCAAACTTCATCGCTGTCAGGACAGGCATGAGCGCCGTCTGCCCGCCCTCCACTTTCACGTTTTTCCAGACGATCTGATACAGGGTCACCTTGCCTTCGGGGGAACTCTCAATGCGGAACACCGGCTCGCGCTCATAATAGAGGTTGAACACCATATGCCCGGCGGCGTCGCCCATCTTGAAATGCGTGATCTTCTGCTCCTGCCGGGCCCGGCGCAGACGCCAGCGGTGTTCATACGACAAGCGCCAGTAAAGCGAGCTCATGTGCCAGACGTATGCGAGCACCACTCCCTGGTTGGGGTTATCGCTCTGGAGTTCCTGCCGGAGGCGGAGCAGCTGGCTCTTGAGCCGCTGCTTGACAAGGGAAACAACGCGGGTGTTCAGGGAATTGAGGGTTTCGGTGTCGTTATTTTCAAACGCGGCGATAAAGAGAGGCGTGAAGCGCCGGATCTTCAGGGCAAGCCGGCCGGAAATGGTCTTGAGCTGTGGCGGTGCCCGGCCGTTGAGAGATTTCAAAAATGTTTTTTCGCGCTTTGTGCGCCCACGAATTTCCTTGAGATAACTTTCCAGAAGTCCGCCGTATCGCTGGATCGCCGCCCGCAGGGCCCTGGCTTTTTCCAGGTCAGGACGGCGCTTGGCGCTGACATATTCATCAAAGAGCATCGCCAGCTCCGCGTGCATGCGCTTGAACTCGACGGACCTGGCCTCTGTGACCTCCTCCGCGGAACGCTTGCCCGATCCCGCCATCGCCGGTCCTGCGTTGAGACGGACAATCTTGGCCAGAAGGTACATGATGATATTGAACAGACGATGGACTTGCGTGGCCGCCCAGATGCCCCGTTTATGACGCGTGTAATAATTGACAGCGGTCTGCGACCGGAACTGTCGGGAGGCGTTCCCGAGCCAGAACAACCGCAATTCCATCGTCATCAGTGTCCCCTTTGCGCGGGAATCGCGGCTGAACCTCCGCAAATCTTCGTCATAGAGGAAGAAGAAAATCAGAAAGAGATACGTCGGCAGGACGAAGAAGTCATAGGCCAGGTTGGTCAACGCCCCCGCCAGCCACAGCGCCGCCTTACGGAATGGCCCCGGCTTGGACCACTGATTCGCGCGGAAATTCAAGGCCTCCGGATGGCTTTCCATAAATTCCCTGGCCGTGGGACGATACCGGAAGAGCCGGCGGCGTCCTTTCTCCTCACGGGCCGGGGCCTTCCAAAGAGGGACGACCAGGCCTTCCTGCTCAAACCATTCCCGGTGTTCCAAGAGCATGGCCGGGCCAAAACCGCCATCCGGCCCTTTCCCGCCGCCCTTGTTCCTGAGCAGCGCCTTCAATCTTCGGATCAAGTTCCACCTGTTGCTGGCTTCTGCGGCATGAGGCGAAACGGGAACTGCGGTATCCCGCGCTTCCGGCACCGTTTGCGGCTCAGTCTGGTCGCCGTTGGCCCCATTGTCATTGACTCCATCCGCGTCGGTTTTGTGCATCGGGCCGGCCGGGGACGGTTCGACATGGACGAATTGTTCCACCCAGTAATCGTCCCGCAGGCCTCTCTTGAAGCCTTCGCTGGACGATCCTTCCGACAAGCGCAGGTTCCACTCCCCGTTCAATCGCATGACCCCGTCGCAATACTTGGGATAGCTTTGCTGCTGCAAATTGTAATTAAGGATGAGCTGTTTGAATAATTCGGGCATTTCGTCTTCACGCCCGGTCCACTTAAATTCCGCCACTTCCACATCGCCCCACAAGCTCTTCGCTGTCCGCAAGTCGGTCGAAAAGTCGGGGTTCATCGGATCGTCAAGTTCCTTGACGACGACGTGCCGGTCGACGGTCAACCGCGTGCTGATATCCGCGCCCTTGCCGAGGTAGGCTTCCCGAACGTACGAGATCTGGTTCTTCGGCCTGGCTTTAATCGCAATCATCAATCTGTGAAACTCTTTCAACGCCGCCCAGTGCTTGGGGCTCACGACGCCGGTTTTGGTATAAATGTCACCGGGAGTGGGCATGAAACCGGCCAGCAGGCCCGGCACCGACGACCGATTGACAGGGACGCGCATTTTGCCGATCCTCCGCTTGGTGCGGTATTTGATCTCAAAAAAGACGGGGTTATCGGGGTTATCGTCGTAAAAGCGGATGCGCAGCTTGTACCTCTTTGACATCTTCTCCGCGATCTTGTCCATGAACAGCACCATGTCCGGGGAATCCAGATAAATGCTGTGGATCGGGTAGGACAGGTCCGGCCGCCCCACGCCGTATTCATCCAGTTCCATAAAGGGCTGGATGTCCCTGCGTATTTTCAGCGCGGTCTCCTCGGAGATCGGGAACTTGAACTCGTAGCGGGACAACTGCGCCTGATCCGCCATTCCCAGGATGCGGACCGTGCGAACAGGCAGATACGCGCCCAAATTGTAGAACATATGGTAAATGACGCCGCCGGCGAGACCAAACCGGTCGGACCACCAATCCACCCGCTGACGGAAACGAATCAGCTCCTGATGATACGCGTCTCCTTCTGTCACCGGCACCCATTTGCCGAGAGCGACGTCATAAACGACCGCATGGGCGGCGACAACATCAGAGGCAGTCAATCCTCTGGCGACGGCGACAACCTCCTCAACCGGCGGAATCACGAATACCGCGGCGGTCCATCCCAGATTAACCTTTGCCAGCGCGTCAAACAGACTGCCGAAGGCGGGCAGAGGGCCGAACGGGCGGGACTTCAGCTTGAACACGGACGGATAAAGCTTGCGGCCTAACGCGCGGGCCGCAGCGTCTATTTTATTCAGCTTGCGAACGGGGATAGGCCGGGTCGATTCCACTTTCAATGCTTTGGCCAAGAGATAATGCAGGACGGCGAAAAAGACAAAATATTTAACGGCGTCCAACGGCACGACAGCGCCCGCAACACCCAAAGCCGCCCCATGGCGCTGCACGTATGCGACAACATTCGCGAAAACATGGAACCCGATGTTGACCCTCAACCGGCCTGTCATCGCGTAAGAGCCGCTGAAGGCAAGGCCGGACAAAAGATAGGCCAACACAGCGCCGAGCGTCAACGGGTGGAAGAAGAAATGGGCCGCCGCAAAGACCACGGCCGTTGTCAGCGCCGCCGCGACCTTCCCCGTCTTCGGCCGCAAGGCATAATCCTGCAGAATGCCGCGAAACACGATTTCTTCCAGAACAGGCGTCAGGAACACCAGCGTGACAAGATCAAAAAGGAGAACAGACGCGATGGGAACCAGGCTGATAAGATGCGTCCCCATGAGGAAAACAGCCGCGGCACCCGCCAGGTGAGCGGCGATGCCGGGCCACGACATCCGGACGGACCGGTAAGACTTGATCGCGGCCAGCCGGCCGGGATACATCTCCGGCGTCCTTGCCGCCGAGGCCTTCAATTCACGGTACAAACGGCGGGCCACGGCGTCGGCCGAATCATCCCGCGCATCGGCGTACGGCGGATAGATCTTCGCGGCCAGAGCACCGTGAAACGCGAACAACCACGGGGCATGACGGTAGACCCTGTTCAACCGTCCATAACCGATATGCATCAGAAGGTCGACCACTTCATTTTTCAGGATGTCCGCCGGCAGGGACAAAAGCGCATGGACGACCGCCGCCCGGTATTTCCGATGGATTTCATCACGCTTCAAATGACCAAGGATCAGATTGACCGGATTGGCCTTCCAATGTTTGCCCTGGCGCTCCAGGTCATAAATGTGCACCGGCTTGTTATCTGCCTGACGGTTTTCAACCCAATCAACCAGGTACGCCAGGGCCGCCTTGGCCTGCGCCGATTCTCCCCCGTTGAGCGCGGCCTGAACCGTCTTAAGTTTAGAAAGGGTGATGGCGAAATATTCCTGATATTGCTGATAAGACATGGCTTTTGCCACCAGACTGTGGACCATCGTGGCCTTGCCGTGGATTCTTGCGTAGCTCTTCCCCGTGGCGCGCAGCCGGATCGCCTCGGATTCATGGGCCAGGGACGCGGCTGTCTCCACGGGCCCTTCAAGCGAGCGCTCAAAAAGGATAATGACATCGCGGGGCTTCCCGTTGACGACAACCAGCCGGTTCGCGGCGAAGACTTTAACGAAACGTTTGCCAGTAGAAAGCTCAAAATTCCGCATGGCGGCTTGCAAGGCTGTCGGCGCGCGGATGACCAAAGAGCCCTTGAGGATCCGGGCCAGATCGGATCGTCCGTTTTCATGTAAAATTCTCCGCACAAGCCGTATATGGATATAAGGATAATCGTGATCGCCCGCCTTTACTGCCGCTTCAAGGGAAGGCCGATATTCTTCCAGCAGACCGACAAAGCGCTCCGCTTCTTCCGGCAAAAGTTCCTTATCTGTGCGCGCCGGATCGCTGTTGTCCATCCGACCGGAAGAATTTCGATTCTTATCCGCCTCCTCCTGGGCGGCAAATGGATTGCGCTCTTCCGGACGGTTGGCAAACCATTCGGCGAACGCGGCCAGAGCGACCCCTGCGTCAAACGCCGCCAGCCCGAGAAGGATCCCGATCATCCCGTTCACTCCCAAAAGCAGGACGAACAGCGGAGCCGAGCCCAGCGCCGCGAGGATTCCGTAAACGGCAGCGCGCTTCGCCAATAATTTCATCCGGTGATCGTCGTCGGCGGTGCGGACAACCCGATTGAAAAGAACAAACCCGGCCGCGACAAGACTGATCGCAAACACGGCCGCGCCAAGAAGCTTCATCGCGGCCACCAGCGTAACCGCCGCCGCGGCCGGGGCGGCCTTGCCCGACCCCAACGGCGCAGCGACCAGCACCGCCGACGCATTGAAAATTCCGCCTTGGCTTGCCTGGGGAGCATGCGCGTTCAAAAACGCCTGGAAGGCCGCCACATTTTTGATCTCCATGCTGCCGGCGTCGATGATTACGCGCTCGCCCGGGGGCGTTATCAGGAACTCTCCGATGCCGGACAGGCCGGCGCTTTCCAAAACTGCCCGTATCGCCGGTTTGTTGCCCGCTTCTTTCTCAAATGTTTCCTGCCAGGTCTCTTCCCGGCCATTGACGATTTCCATCGCATAGCCGATTATTTTCCCGTCCGCGTCGCGGACAACGCCGTAAAATCGCGGGCCCACGCCGAGCAGATCAAAGATCTGCGCGATGATCAATTCATCCAGGTGATCTTCCGGATCCCAGAACGTGAAAAATTTATTGACGGCAACCGGCCATGACTTTCCGCCAACCGTGGCGATGGCCGCATAGACACCATCGGAAGAATTTCCGGTGCCGGAAAGGACCGGCATCCGGTCCAGCGGCGTTGTCAGGCGGGCGACCGGCATTTCCGGCAGAGTAGTAACGACAGGCCCTGGCCGCGGCGGCCGGACGCCTGACATCATCCAGGCCGCCGGCTGAGCCGGCAGACGTGCCCACTGATTTGTGATCGCAATACCAAAATGCGCGAAAAGAACTTCGCTGGTCCCGGCCGCAGGCGCCCGGCCGCGTTCCTTTTCCATGACCCGCCGGAAGACAGCTTCCGGGATCCTCTGCGTTTTCTTGAACTCTTCCAACGGCTTTTTCAACTTTTTCCTCAGGAGCGAGCTGCGGATCGCCGCGGCTTTGCGATAAATCCGGTCTCTGACCGAGCGCATGGACTTTTCCATGCGCGCGCCGAGGCCCTCGATCCCGTCCGCAAACCTGCTGACGCTGAAGAACAACCGGTCAATCCACTTCACGCTCCTCAGCCGTTTTTCCACGATTTGACCCGCCCGGGCGCTGAGGAAGGCCTTGTCTGCCCTTTCCAGACCCATGCGGCTGAAGGCATCATCGATCTCCCAGGAGTAGGTTAGTCTCTGGAACTTGGCCGCGGCCTCGATCAAGTTCAAGACCGGGTCGCTTTCCGCAATCCCGTCCGCTTTGTCCATGTCCTCGAGAATGCTCAGCTGTCTTGCGACAAGCCACCGGGCGATTTTTTCGCGGACGGCCCTGTCAGCCAGCAATGTCTGGTGCGCCATGCGGACCACGATCTCCTTCTCGGAACTGCCGGCGTACAACCCCAGCCCGGAAAGATATTCCTCGATCCGCCGGGGCCCGGGATCTCCCCAGGAATACGTCTCCGCCGCGGAATGAAGCGCCTGCAGGACATCGATCAGAGACGGGACGCTCGCATCGGCAACGCCCTGCTGCAATTCCCCGCCCTCCGGAAGGTTCATCTGGAGAAGGATGATCTCTTCGGGAACCGACAGCCTGTGCAAATACGATCCCAGCTGGCTTACGGCGTGCGGCAGGAGGACCGCCAAAAGGACAAGGGCCATGAATGTTCCGTAACCCACGGCGCCCGTGACGCCGAGGGTATACACCCCTGCGATCAGCAGGAAAGAAGGCACGGACACCGCGTATTTCCGGACATCGGTGAACGCGAACGCCATTTTCTCCGCGGCCGTTAAGCCCGGGGCCCTGATGACATGCAGAAGGTGCCAGATGAACAATAACGCGAAGGCAAATGTCAGGAACGGATGCGCAAAGCTGAAATGATGGACATGCTCCCAGTATTGAATGAGCCCCCATCCGATCGGTAAAGACTCGAGCGTCAGCGGCCCGGCCACCACCCTCCACCATCGCGGGAAGCGGTGAGACCTGGGGCCGGCATAAACGGGCGAAAGCCACGGGAAACTTCCTCCCCGGGTGTCGGGAAGTCCCCGCGGGGCAGAGAAGAAGCGCGAGCCCAGTCCGCCGAAGATATCCAGCGCCAAGCCGGCCAAAAGCAGGATGGCCGCAGCCTTGGCCGACAAAACGATGCCCAGCGACGCGGCGAACACAACGGCGGTCAGGCCGGCCGCCGTGCCGATGAAGGTCTTAAAACCTGACGGCGATATTATCGCTTGTTCCGGCGTGTATACAGACTGCGGCGAGTGGATCGGCAGCGGGCCGGCCAGCTCTGCCTTGGCGTATTCGACAAGAATGTCCTGACGCGGGACAAATTCTTTAATAAAATATTTTACGAATTCCGTCATTTCCTGATGATCGAACCCTGTGGCGGCGGTAATTCTATCTTTGACCTGCCTGTCAGCTCCCTTGACGCCCTTGGCCTTGGCAAAATCCAGAAGGTTATTAAAAAGACGCCTGGCGACAGAACCATAAAACCCGTCGGTATAAAGTAGCAACAACAAATCAAAGATCACCATCAGCGGGTGCCGTCCCGTGGCCAAGGAGGCCGCGTAAGCGCGGACCTCGCTCGCTCTCCGGTCCGAAACGGCTTTTCCGATCGCGTGATCGTCCAGCCAATGCTGGATCTCGTGGACCTTGGCGTGTTCCTTGCCGACGCTGGACAATTCTTCATCTCTCGCTTGCTTTGTGATGATATCCGCCAAACGCGCGACTTCCGCCAGATACTTCTCAAAAATCTTCACGTGTTCCGCCGGGATCGCGGACCTAAGCCGGGTCAGAATATGCTTGCCGCGCGTCTCGGCCATCAGACGCATTTCTTTCGGGGCACTTTCAGCCTCGTCCAGAACGACCGAGACATAATCCGTGTCTTTTAAGAAATGACCTCCTCCCATCCTGTGATCGGGGTTCAGGTCCCGGACCCACAGGATCCTTACGGTCCGGCCCTCGTGGCTCCAATCCTCCGACGTTTCCAAACGGTACGCCTTCATGGGCGCCTGATACCGGAGAAACGACTGGAAGACCATCGGCTGGACATAGAATGTATACCCATGCTCCTTCTGCAAATATTCGCTGAGCTCTGCGGCCAGCTTCATGCCGTTACGCATTCTCTGGAGCATCTGCTCCGAGACGTACGGGATCTGGAAGCGCGACCGGTTGAATTCCATGAGCATGGCGCCCAACTTGAGCTCGATATTCCTGTCCTCCAGCATCGCGGCGGCGGCCAGCAGCTGACGATCGCTATTCTGCACGTCCTGAGACAGGGCCTCCACGATCTTCACTTGAATTTCCGGGGTGATTTTTTGAGCATTTTTATTGATTGTGTCATCGTTCGTTTTAAGCCGGAAAGAAACATCCTTGCTGTGATTGCTGATCCCGTAGGCCAAAAAGGCCCTGAGTTTTTCCTTGGGGTCGTCCAGAAGAGACAACAGGCCGATCAGCATTTTGGGAGACAGGGCTTCCGTATGCTTGAACTGTCCTGTCCTGACCTTCGCCAGTTCATTGACCTCATGTAAGATATTGATGAACTCCGCAAGCAGGGCCTGGTCATCCAGCAGAGCCGTGTATTTCTTCCCTTCCAGACTTTTTTCATACGTCAAAACCTGAGGAAGGATCTTCCGGAATTCCGCGGCGTCAACCTTGGTGTCCTTGACAAAATCTTCGTGCATGGGCATTTTCTTTTCCAGGAAATCCAGGATGTAGCTGATGACAAGTTTCTTGGCCCGGGTTTTGACGTCGTCCGCGGCTTCCGCGGCCTGGCCAGGGATGACGGCGGACACAGCGATCCCCGCCGCTGCCGCCAGCGTTGCCCGAAGGAATTCACGGCGGGCCATGAGATGGCCCGCCATGGCTGACACGCCCAGCTGGTGGTCGAAGATATCGGCTTCGGTGTGCTCGATCCCGCGGCGGTGGAGGTCCTGGTGCAAGGCCTCATGCTGGCGGATGAAGGCAAGCAGCCGGAGAGCTTCGATGAAGGAATAATGATGTTTCAGGAGGGTCGAAATGATCTCAACAACGGACATCTGGTAGATGATCGTGCCGGTCTCTTCGTCAAAGTATGCCACGGCCGGCGGGCCGTTCGCCGTCTTCAAGGACAGCATGTTCTCCAAGATCCCCAGCATCTCGGCAAACCGCAGAAGCCGGGACTTGGCTTCTCCGTCCGCCATGCGATCGGCATAAAGGATCAATTCCAAAGAATGGATCGGCCGTTTCCCGGAAGAAACCGAACCGCTGTTAGGGTTCGCCGGCGTTCCCTGATCTTGCACCGGCCAGATACGGGTTTCCGCGAATGTTTCCAGATCTTTCCCGGTGATCTTGTCCTGCTCCAGCGCCTTCATCAATGTCTTTTCCAGAAGATTCCGTGTCGCACGGTTCAAAGGCCGGTCGCCCCGCTGCAGAGAGAAGACCCCGACCGCCTTACGGCCGACCCGTTCGTCATACCCTTCCCGGTCCAGAGAGCTCCAGAGGATGTTGATATCAAGCGCGCTCATGATCGTGCCGAGCGTATGCCGCAATAAGGAACGGTTGACCGTTTCCAGACGCAGCCAGGTCCTCCCCGAAGTCGGCCTGAACGACACCTTTGTCGGAATGGCAAAAACCGTCTTCGGCCGCTCGATGCTGTAAATGCGGTGACGAGTATCAAAGACCGCGGCCAGGGGAGCGCCCAATTCAAGAACCGATCGGAGATCTGTGGTGAGGTCCCTCTGCACACTCTGCCAGAGGTCTTCGCTGGACATCGAGAAAGCTTCCGCCGGATTCGAACTGTTCACGATGAAAATGTCAAGGATGTTGCCCGGCTGTCCGATGTGCCCGACATGCGCGGTCAGGATGGACAACCGGTTCGCCCCGAACACACCGGCGATCTTGGCAAAACGGCCCGGTTTGTCCTCGGCCTGGCGATGGTAAACAACGACCTCGGCCATGCCGGGGATGTCCAGGGGGGTCACGGAGACATGCGTCCGGCCTTCCGACGCAGCCAGCCCGCCGAAACGGGCTTCCCTGGCGGCCACGCGGTCTCTGCCCTGTTCCTCGACCCAGCGTCCGAGACGGTCCCGATGCTCGAAAATTTCCTTATTGACCCGAAGGGCCGCCTCAAATTCCCATTCATACAGCCACCGGCTTTCCGGACGAAGAACATGACCTTCCGTCAAAGTGGCCACAACCAGCAAGGCCCAGCGGCGGAAATCCCCGCGGATTTCATCATGCGCGAACTCAACGAACCTGGCGCTGTCCTCAAGCCCGCGATACCTCATCAATTCCACCAGGTCCTGGCCGTGGCGGAAGAACCACATGATCAGGTCCGCTTCCTCCGGCTGGATCCCGGGCCTGGAAAGGATCGATTCCACAAGGTCGGGACGGGATTCATACAGCGGATGCAAATAGAGCGCCAGCCGCAGCGCGCGCAGCAGATTCTGGCCGATGATCCAATCCAGCAGCGGCCGCACGTGCCGCTGCGTTTCCTGTTCATCGCCCTTCAACTCGTCGCTGAACATCAACTGGTTGAGGAATTCCACGGCCAGATAGCCCTCGAAGTCCAGGGTGTAACGGTGATAAATGTCTCCGGCGGCCTGCAAGTGAAGCTCTTCAAACTCCGCGAAGACCAGGGGACGGAGGCCCAGCACCTCGAGCCGCCGCAGGACATAGGAATTATCGGCCGGGACGCCCATCAGCTGGAAGAAACTGTTCTCCACACCGCGCTCGAAGGCGACGTCATGGTCGATCTTCTGCTCAAACGCGGGAAGCGACGCCTCGATCGCGTCCAGAAGGTCTCCGCGGAGACGCAGGCGGTCCTCCGCGGCCAAGAGGAACACGGGCATGACGTTGTCCGGCTCCAGGACGCGCACCCTTTCCATCGGCGCCAGGTAGCCGGCACCCTGCGGCCGGGACACTTCCGTGAACCCGATATCCTCGCGCAAAAGCTTGCCCCAGCGCTTCACGACCCGCACTCCCAAGTGGGAAATGTTCACCAGCGCGTCCTCCTGCGGCGGCTCCATCCGCTCGGAAACGCGCCGGAAAATCTTCAACAAAAAGCGGAACAAGGTCAGCGAATGAACATAGTAATCATGCAGGAGCTGCTCCTGCGCCGTCGATCCGCTGGCCGCGTCATCCCTGTAATCCAGGTCCTTCGCGACGTCGGCCTGGACGTCAAACGACAGGACGTTCAATTTTCCCTCCTGCCCCTTGACCGCGTTGACGGTATGGCGGACTTGCAGCAAGAACTCGTAAGCGGCGGTCATCTTTCTGATCTCGTCGGAGGTCGCGAACTCCCGGGCCAGGAAATCCTGCCAGGACGCGGCCCTTCTGGCCAAAAACGCCTTGACGATCCAGGAGCTGAAGTGGACGGCGCGAAGGCCGCCCACACCGTCCTTGATGTTCGGTTCGCGGTCAAAAAGCCCGTTCATCCTGCCGTATTTCTGATAGCGCGCGTTCCAGCGCCCGATCTGCGACCAGATGAACGGGCCCCGCTCCGTGAGCAGCTGTTCATCGAACGTTCTCATCCGCTCATCAAAGATCTCCCGGCTGCCCGCCAGGAACCGCGCCTCAAGCAGTTCCGTGGCCATGGTGATGACCTTCTCGTCCATCGTGTCCATGACGACCGGATCATTGATCAGCGATTGAGACCAGATCTCGCCGAGGATCTCCAGGATGGCTGCGGACAGGAACTCCCTGACCTTCGGCGCTTCGTCCCAGCTCCTCATGAAGAGCCGGCCGTCGCGGTCAGCGGCCCGGTTCAATTCCCCTCGGGCATAACTGCCTTCGGCGACCAGGACGAACGGCAGTTCCCCTGCCACCGTGGCGGCTTCGGGAAAGACACGCCTGGCTTCCTGATAAATTCGTCCGGCAAACTCATCGGTGAGCGTGGTGTCCGCGGCCATGGCGGCGGCAAACGCCAACCCGGATGTTTTATCCCAAATCTCCCCGCGCCGGAACTGATATTCTTCACGCATCCGCTTGATCCAGTCCGCGGACGGCAGGTGAGATTGACGGGAGGCGAACGGCGACGCGCGGTTGGCGCGCATGACCAGCGCTTCGGCGATCCCTCCGATCCGGTGAGCATCGGCAGCCGGGACACCTTGATGGAATAAGTGGATGGCCGCCGCTTCATGGACGATCGACTTTAGGACTTCCAGGTCCGTGGCCCTGCCTTCGGACAGGAGGATGATGACATCAAACATTTTTCCTTCAATTTCAACAGTCGTATTCAGGGCCGCGGTCGGGTTCTCCCTCTGCAAAGGCATCAGCGCCTCTTCAAACTCCGGCGGGGCATGAATCACGACCGCGTTGGGCAGACGCTCGGCGGCCTGAACCAGATCGGCCTTTTGCGGATCGCGCCCCAGGACCTCGGAAACCCAGAACTTGTGTTCGCGGTAATCATTCCCGCGATAGGCCTGCAAAGCGTATTCCAGAATTTTTGCGCGGATGCCCGGTCTGCCCATGACACCCTCGACCATCTCCCGCTGTTGCTCAGTCAACGGCTTGAAGGACCGGGCCCAGTCGCGGTCCGACTTCGGTCCCCTGAACGCAAAAGCCGCCTGAAGCCGTTTCCACAGCGAAGCGCGCCGGGCTTCCTTAAGTTTCAAAACTTCTTCCCACACCCTGCGGATCAGCTCGCCGCGTTCGTCCCTCAAACTCATGTAAGCCGCGTGCAACAATTGCAACCCGCGCGCCATAGCGCTCAGGTGTTGAGGCAGGATCGCATCCAGATTCAGACGGGACACGCCCTCGGCGATCTCGCCGCGGAGATCCTCAACCTGCCCGCCGGGCAGGCCCGACTCCAGCAGCTGCTCATCCAGAGCCTCTGCCAGGGCAACGCCCACGGTTTTCGGGTGCCTGTTCAGACCAACGATGCGGACGATCTCCGGCAGCAATGAGGCCATGTCTCTGGTCCGGAAAAGCTCAAGAAACAATTTGGGATAGACCGCGCTCCTGCTCATCACCGACAGGATATGGACAAGGTCGTCGACCGCCTGTTCGTTATGCGTGAACGAGCTCTGCAAAGCGTCCACCAGGGCCCTGGGATTTTTGTAACCGATCACCTTGAGCGCCAGGACGGCGGCGCGGCGGTCGCGCGCGGAGAGCGATGGCTTGTTCAGCTCCTGGATCAAATAAAGAACCAGGCCGCGGCCGGACCGGTCCAAGATGTCATGAAGAACCGCGTATCTGTCTCTGCCCTGCCGGGTCCGCAAGAACTGGGCCGCGGCCGGAATGGCCGCCGCGTATCCCAGGGAAGCCAGCACGGATTTGGCAAATTCCCGGTTGTCCTCATCGCGGCTGAACCGCGCGATATAGGCCAGGTCGACCACGTCTCTTTCGTTGAACGTCGGCCGCCCACCGCGGGCGGTCTCGATCTTCCGTTCCCATCCGGCAAGGACGTTTTTCAAATATTGTTCTTTGGAATACCGGCGCCAAACATAAATGACCGCGAGACCGATCACGAGCAGGACCAATTTCCCAGCAAGGCCCATCCCATCATCCATGCCGTCCAACCGCCGCAGGAATTCTGACACCGGCGAGAAAAATCCGGCCTGCATCATATCTGGCCCGGGATAAACGTCCGGAAGAGCCAGCGTTCCCGTCAGTCCGCCCAGAAGCCCGGCGCCTCCCTCATCATCGTTGTCCTGTTCACCGTCGCTGAGCGAGCGCAGCTGCAGATCCCGGAAATATCGGACATAGGCCGGCGTCGAGGAATCCAGCGGCGAAGTGTAGGAAACGGCGATGGCCGATTCACCGTCGCGGACAAGGTCAAGAACATGGCTGTTGATGCTTTCATAGGCCGAGCCCACCGTAAAGAGCGCGTAAGTCGGGCTGTCGCCGCGGATCCGGACTTCGAACGGACGGATATCCCGACCCAGGGTCTTCAACCCGGCACCCGGCTCGGCCGCCACCTGCCAGAGCGCGCCTTCAAACCAGACATAGAGAGAGCTGTCCATCTTCCCGGCCTTCCGGGCAAAATCAATTTCGCTCTCCGAAGCCAGCATGGTCGAGAACAGGCCGACATGCGATGTCACGACCTTGGCTTCGGGGATGACCAGCCCGATATCGATCATCTCATGGCCGTTGATGACCCAATAATAGGTCCGGCCGCCGCGCTTGATGACCACAACCATGGTTTCCATGTCCGGGCGGCCCATCAAGGCCTGTTCTTCTTCCGCCGTGCGCGGCAGGCGGTCCACAAGCCACATGCGGTTGATCCCGTCGGTGAAAGACATCTCGTTCAAAACTCCGGACAAAGGCGTCATCACGCTTTCAATGTAAGACCCCATGACGTCCGCGGAGTCCGTCAAGATCAACGCCAGGGCCGCGGCCACGCGCTTCTCCATCTCCACATATTGCTCGTCCCGCAGAATGTCCTTCAGATACAACGGCACATTGCTGCGCTCCGGCGACCGGGACAGGACGCCGCGGTTCAAGGTAATAAGGGCATACAGGGCCTCGGCCCGGATCGTGGCATCGTCATCTTTGACTGCGGCCACCAGTTTCTCTAAATTGGCGGCCGGAGAATCCCAGATGGCGAGCGTTAACGCCGCCAAGGAAGCAAGACGAGGGCTTTTCTCATCGTCCTGGATCTTCAGCAGGTCTTCTTCGCCGACATCTTTGTAAAATCTGGCCGCCCGGACAGCGGCGCCCCGGACCTTCGGATGCGGGCTCTTCAGGGCGTAACGGATCAGATGCCTGTTGGCCCTGTTGCGCGCCCCTTCCAGGACCTCAAGGATCCTGGCCTTCAGAGGGATCGCCGCCGGGACAAAGGCCTGACGGAGAACGCCGTGAATATTGTGTTTGTGCGGTGCCAGCTCGATCAGAAATTTCTTGGCCAGGTCCGAAACACCCTGATTGTCATCGGCCAAAAGGCGAAGCAGAACACGTGCCGCCCAATCGTTGATATAGGACGGGTCCTCACGGTCGAGGGTGTACAGATCGTCAAACCCGAGGAACACCGCGCGATGAACAGCTTCAGGTTTGTCCAGCAGACGGATGAAGACCGCCTTGAGGCGCTGATAGTTTTCGCTTTCGCTCAACTGTGCGATCTCGTCGCGGATATACGCCTCGCCGGATGTCAGCACCCTCTCCGCTTCCTGCCAGTCCGGATCCCGGAGCTCCCCTATGGCGTTGTTGAACGCCCACGCTTTCCGGGCCATCCTATTCTGCCCGGAGAGGATGAATTCAACAGGAACGTCCGCATACGGAATCAGGTACTCGCCGTGATAGACGCGGTAAGTCAGGAGCGTGTCTCCTGCATTTTCTAATGTCTCAACGGTGTAATACCGGATCACAATGCCTTCTTCGGTCAGGCTCACCGTGTCCTGGAATCCGTTGCCCCGCGGTTTCATCACATCGCCGTTGACAATGCTGATGCCCGAGAAGCCGGACACAACCGGGGTGTCCCCGCCGTTGTAAGAAATCGCGAACAAACGGTATTCCGGAATATAGTGGATGATCCCATCGATTTCCGTTTCGCCCATCAATGTCCGGAGGACGCCGACATGCTTATGAACGGCCTGGCGCAGGCCTTCGCCCGAGACAACGGCCCCGTTCGGGAGCCGGACTTCATTATCGCCGGAGATGCGGGGCGTGGGTTCGACCCAGGCCTCAAAGGCCCTGATGCGGCCGGCGGCCAAATACTCGTTAAAAAGTTTCTCATGGATTGTTCTCAGCGTGCGGCGATACGCCGGATTCACGTTCACGGCAAACGTGTCAAAGGCGTTCAGCAGAAGCGTCAATTCTTCATAAAGGGACTTGAGATTATCTTGATGGATATTGGAGAAGTAATCAACGGTGACTTTAACGGCGCGGGCTTCGCTCCCTGTGCCGCCGCCCCAGCCATGCCCGATCAGTTCATGACGCAGGACGTCCGTGAGGAGGGCGACAAATTCCTGAAACCGTGAATGATCGGTCCCGGGCGGCGCCCGTGCGGACAGGCCGAGATCGACCTCCACAGGGACCGCCCCGCCCACGTACTCGGCGAGTTCTTTCCCGCCACGGTCCTTCCAGGCGATGTGCGCCCTCTGATAATTCTCCTGATAATGGCGGTTGATGTCCCGCAACGCGATCGTCAGAGCGGCCTCCGCCTTGCCGGCATCGCTGTTACGGCGTTCACCGGCCGGCATCTCGGAACGTCCAGGATACGGCATGCTTACCTGGCGGGAGGACCCGGCGGCGATCTCCTGCTCTGTCAGGGCCGCGGCCAAAAGTTCCCGTTCCCAGCTGATCTCGGAACGGATCAGCCCGCTCTGGATACGGCGGATCCGGGATTCTTCGACATGCCCCTTAAGGCCCTCTCTCAAGCCCCGGCGGATGGATGCGATGAAGATATCTTTTTTGCCGTTGACCTTGGCGAAATTCTCGCCGACCCCGCTGACCATGATGATCCGTTCGACCCACTGCTTGTTCTGATACGGAATGACCATGACCGCAAAGGCCCGGCCGATCTCCAAGCCGATCGTCCTGACGAATTTGGCCGCCGCGCGCTCACCACCAGCCAGGGACCGGGTGATGCCGATCAGGACGGCGTCAACAGCCAGCCCCTTGAGCTCTTTGGTTTCCTCATCCGCCGGCGTTTCCTGGCGGATCAGCCACAGCAGACGATCCACATTCTGGATATTCTCCGGCAGGACGGCGTAACGGTCCATGAGATCAGCGGCTTCAGGTATTTCCGCGAACGCCTTGGCGATGTTGCGGCCGGCGAAGAAGTCCTCAAAGTCTTTCTCGCCCGTCTCAAACGACTGGTAGGGATGTTTTCCCCGGTAAATGTGTCCGAGGAACTTCCATGCATACAGCCATGGCGTCCGGTTCAATTCTTCCCTGGAATAACGCGCGCTCAACAACCCGTAGGCCACGCTCTCAACCATCTTACGCATGATGTTATGCCCGAGTTCCAACAAGGCCCGGTTGTCGTCATACACCGCGCCGTCCTCGACCGCGGTCCCGTTGTTGCCCGTGCCCATGATGAAGGCCATGAGCGAACGGACGCCGCGCTGGGCCCAGTACACCAGCTCGCCGATCGCCGCGGCCTTGCCGTCGTTGTAGATCGAATAAATATCGATCGCCACGCCTGCGTTGGCCGACAATTCCGCGTCAGCGCCCATCTTTTCGCGCAGGGCCTGCACCATCGGATATTTGTCAAACGGCAGGTTCGGCGTCTTGAAATCGCTGCCGGCGATGCCGGTCGCCTCGTCCACCGGACCGGCCACGGCCACGCCGAGCTTGACCACTTTGGCGCCGCCCAGACCCAGGCCGACCACAAGATTCTTGATCTGCCGGATAATGCCTTCGATGATCTGCTCCGGCGTGGCGCCCAGCCCGTAGACTTCCTGCCACTTGATCTCCTTGGCGCGGAGGAGAACGTTGCCCCGCGCGTCCAGAAGCCCGGCGCCGATCTTGGTGCCGCCGAGGCTGATGCCGACGGACATCCATTCAGCCGGCAAATTCAGGCTGTTTTCCGCCCGGAGGGACATTTCATGTCTTTGCTCATGGGGCAATGACGGGATGGCCGTCAGGGCGTCTTCAACGATTTCATGGATGAACATCCGCGCCAGCAGAACGGGATAAATATGCTCCGGACGTGAAGCAAAGACGTAGAGGGTGCCGTTGTCGATAGTGGCGTTGGGAATACGGTTCGCGCTGGTGCGCAGATAGACGACTTTTAATTCCTGGGCGCGTCGCCGGGCATCCAGCACAGAGAGCGCGTCGGTCCTGATCGGCCGTTCGGACAAATACCGCGTCGCCTCACTGACAACACCGGCGGGCAACGCTTCCCCGACCGGCTCCCCGGACCTGACGCGGGCGAGAAGTCCGGTCTCTTCATCGGTCAGCCGGCCGCGGTAAGCCGGCGGCTGGCGCGGCAATGTCTTAATCACCGCGGTTCCCCGGACCACTTGCTTTGAAGAACCGTTGACCGCCATCCTTCCCGTTAAGATATCACGGAATATTTCCCGAGCAGCCCGTACACTTTCAACGGGAGCGCCAAGCGAGACACCGAACTTAGAAAGGGTGTCGTTTAAAAGCAGAATTTGTCGCCGCATATTCATGTCAGAATAATTCTCCTCCGCGAAATCCTGATAATCAAAAATTACCAACGGGTTGAGATTCTGCCAGGTAAACAGGTCCGAATCTTTGTTCCCGCCAGACAATTTAAGGTGATCGTGGATAGTTCGCAGAAAGACCGCATACCTGGCCATCATGTTCTTAAGAATGCTCTCTATGGCCTCGTCGTACAGAATCTCCTGACCGTCCTTCGTTACGAGGTCCTGTCCCCGGACATCTTTGGCTTCGTATCCATACACACTCAAAAACGGCGCCCATCTTGGGTCGGATAAGCGAATATGGCGTAATGTTCCTAAGCGATTATCGATACCGGTTTCATTTTTATAAATGTACATCGTCAACGGAAATTGTTCGATCATGGCCGCGGGAGTTTCTGCCAAAGCAAGTCCTTGATGCACAGGTAAATAATTGATTGAATTTTCCTTTAGCACCGCCACGGGCATGAATAAGGGCTCAATGATCAACATGGGCTGGAGGAAAAGTTCCCTGCCTATTCCAAACATCTTCCCAGCAATTTGGACTGCAGGATCGCGCCTGAAAACAGGGTCGGCGATACCCTGGATCGCCTGTCCATTGACCATTTCTCTCCGGTATTTCTTGTTAAGTTCGCCGCCATAAAACCACTGGCCTTCATCAAAATGGTATGGCAAGGCCACAGTCCCGAGCCCGGAGATTTCCTTGACATAAGGCACACTGGAACCAGAATATTTTACGGTATAGCTTTGGAGCCCCCTGGGAAAGATTAATGACCGTTTCATTTCCGAATAATGCAATTTATTGCCGTTCATTAAAATATAAGACGGGTCCCGTACCGGCGCAAAGTATAACCCTTGCGCTGAAATGCCGAGGTCCGAAATCCGCCTGACCCAAAGAGGATCACGCTTAATCCCTTCCTCCCATTCCAATAAAACACCTTTTGCCACCAGCTCATCGATTTCCTGAGTGGTCGCTGAATTTGACGAATTTATCCGAACCGGGACCCATAATCCTCCCGGAATTTCTGCGTCACGCATGTCCTCCATTCTCCGTTGAGGCACTCCTGCTTTCCTGGCGCGTATTTCATAAAGGAACGTATAAGCAGTTTGCTTAAGGTTACGGATCGAATCGCGGGTTAGTTCTTCCAACGCCGTCACCGCTGCCCCATTAGCCGCCTCCTTTAAGAAAGCCATCGCGATAAACCAGGTCTCGCGGGACTGCGTGAAATCTGAAAGCAGACGAATAAATACAGGGACACTTGTTTCATTTCGAAACGCAAAAATCAAGAGGGACAGTTCCTGGACGAGCTTAGGATTGGTCATGTTGTTTTCTGTAATCTTGTGCAATAACGGCAGCACGGCGATGTCTCCCAATCGTCCCAAGGCCACGATGGCTTCTGTTTGTTCCTGGCCTGAATCCCTGGCGCGGACGAAAGTCCACAGGATTGGAATAATTTTCTTCTTGAGGTCTTGATTTCGCAGGGCCATCCTGCCTAAAACCACAATGACATGCTTTGAATATATCCGGTACGGATTAATCCCGCGCGCCAATATCCCAACCAGCTGGTTCTCCCTCTCTGCAACACCCAGGTCGGCCAACGCGAGTTCAGCGGCCAGTCTCTCAGCAGGGTCATGAATGAGAGCATATCTTTCCTCGAGCCATTGCCGCACTTCTGCCGACCGGCTTTCACCAAGAAGCAAGTAAAGGCCAGCCTGCAAGGGGTTGCCCCTGTGTTCCTCAATGGCTCGCGCGAATACATCCAGGACAGACAATCGCGCCTTTAAGGCCGCATACGCGTATCGCTTAACCGGAACGCCAACGGATTTATCAAAGTAAAGATCCAATATCATTTCCGTTGCCCTGGCATGGTCCACGCTCATCATAGCGTTTAACAGCATTCTGATCTCAATGGATTCGTCTGCGGGGATGGAGTCGGCAAGCTTAACGTCGTCGATATCCCGCACCCTCCTGGCAAGGTGACTCAGGGAATCGGAAACGCCCATTGCAGCAAGCGCGTTGATGGCTTCACGTCGGACTTCCGAACTTGGATGGGTCAAAAAAGGATGGATTTGGTGAACAACCATATTGACCTGCATGGCGGCCAAGAATTGGAGAGACTGCACAATTTTTTGACTGTCCTTTGACGACAAGCCCTGGACTGCCCCAGCGATCAATCGCCTGGCACTGAAAGGCGGCACTTCAAACGAATCTTTTGCTAACCGCCCGCTGGGTTCATTATCGGTCAGCCGGCCGCGGTAGGCCGGAGCGGTCCGGGCGGCTTTGAGCACAACTCCGTAAGCGAACAGCTGTCCGGTATCGCCTTTTCTCAACTCCGAGACCTCCGCGTCAAATCCGCCCTGGCGGAAAAATTCTCGGACCCTGCCGGCGTCCTCAAACCGCGCCAAGTTCCGGCGGAGACGTTCCTGCAGGGCTTCGATTTTATGCTTTCTCAACAGGTCTTCGACCGTACGCAAAGCCATCTCTCTGGCGTCCGCATGTTCCGGCCTGGCCCCGAACCGCACGACCATGTCGATGACGGAATGCTGGATGTCCAGAGATCCCTCCAGGGCCTCCGCGTTCATATTGAATTCCTGGATCAGTGCCACAAGCCGTTCTGCAGAAACGCCACGCATTTCCTCCAACAAAGTTTTTAACTGCACCAGGGTTACTTCCACAATGCCACGCTGGATGTCCAAAAGATCCGCCATGTATGGCGACCGCGGATGATGCAGGAGGAGCACTGCGACGCCGTTTTCCGCCAGCACCCCGGCGATTTCACTGAGCACCCCGAAGCCCTCTTTGTCCAGATCCACATAATCCAGGGTGAACGTGGACAGCAGAATGTCGACCGAGTTGTCGCTCAGCGGCAGGTCCTGGATATGGCCGCGGACAAAACTGATCCCCCGGGCCGCCAGGGCGGCGGCGTTCCTGCCCGTCGCGTCCAGATCGACCGCCGTGAATTTGGCGATCAACCCCGGCAGCTCTTCCTGGATCCGCGTCAACAGATACGCCGTCCGGCCGGCCCCGGCGTCCACGATGTTCAGAACCCTGCCGGCGGCCTGCGCCGCGCGCTTCAAGTGCTCGGCAACAAATCTGACCGCTTCATCCGGATAATGCCCGTTGAACGCGCCGTGCTCAAAAGCATTGCCCTGCCGGCCCATCTGCTCGCGCCAAAATTCTTCGACGCCATCCCGCCCATTCTGGGCGCCCCGGATAGCCACCGTTGGCTCTTTCTGGGTTGACAATGACGCGGTGATCTCTTGGGCTTGCGCCAAGAATGCCTCACGCGTTATCAATTGATGCGAATTTGAATCGGGGGTTTCTCCTGCCAGGGCCACGGCCAGAGGTGAATAAACACCCCTGAAATATTCCACGACTCGCTTTTGCACCAGCATCGCAGCCGCGGGGTTCACAACCGAGGCGTTGACGTTGGTCACGCCGCCGCGACGTGCGGTCAGGTCGAGGTCCTCTTCTCTTTCTTCCGCCAAAGTCGCAACCAGATGACGCGGTTCATAGGCATAATGCCCATGAGCATGCGGCAGCATCTGCATGGCCGCAGCCAAAAGATACACGCCGTCGCGGCTTGTCGTAAAGCGGATTGTCTTCGGGAACATTTTCTCAAGGACGGGTCGATCCCATCCGTAAAAAATCTTCTCTGCCAGCCGCGAGACCAGTTTGTCATCGATGATTCCTGATATTTCATTTCTCAAATGCGGGAAGGCGCCGTGAATAATGCCGTACAGCCGGCCCCGCACGTTCCCCAAGAATCCCGCGTCCAACAAGAGGATCCGCTTGTTTCCTCTGGTCTTGATAAACTCTTCAGTCATACCGAAGCGCGCCAAAAATTCTTGCGGCAGCGTGTCAATCACCCTTTGGTTATATTGATTGACTCCCGCCCTTGCGCTCAATTCATCCAAAAGCAACATGCTGGCAGGGAGCAAGATAATCCTCTGCTCAATTTCCGTTCCGGCGAATATCGTTTTTAAGGCATCATAAACTATCTCGGCATCGCGGCCGGCAATCCAGACAAACGGGAGAGCTGCAAGGTTCGTCAAGTTCTCCTTGATAACTTCCCGAAGACCCCGGAGGATATTCGGCAGCTCGACAGTCAGTGTCATACTGCCGGTAAGCCGGCCCCATTGTTGTTCCGTCAACCCCGAGGCGATCTGGATGGATTGTTCGGACAATTGCGCCACCCGTGCGGGTTCCGGCCGCGCCCGGTGGGCCGTGGCCAGCATGGCCCGGGCGTCATCGATCTGATCTCCCAGGGTCCAGGTGTAAACCGGACGAGATATTGCCAGGTTATGCAGTCGGTGGGCTTCCCTGCCGGCCCGGAACAGCTCCGCCAGCCGCTCCAAGTGGATGGGCTCGGTCTTGATCAGCTCGAATTTGCCATTGATAAACACAATGACTTGTTCTTGATGCCATCTTATGAATTCTGCCAAAACGGCCGGATTGTTGCGGCCGTCGGGGAATTGTGCGGCAAAGGCCTCCAGATCGTCTTCTTCTTGATCGGCCTCTTGCGCAATAAATTCGCGGTCCCGTCCCTGCCGCTGGGCTTCCTGCAAGGCAGCAAATCTCTCCGGCCGCAGACCTAAGACAGTCCCATGTTCGACGACCCTTGGTGTGACCGGATGAATCTGTCCTCGTAGCGCCTGCAGCAGTTCCCCGCCATAATGCGGCGTCATGGCGGTTCGCATCCTCGCCCAGTACTCCTCGGGTAAAATTGTTTGTTGTCTTTGTTTCTCTTGCTGCATAGCCAAAACATACGTTATCAAGTGTCCCAAATACTTACCTTCGTCCAGGTTTAGCGGTCTTGACGTATCATCCCGGTTCAGGCGATCATGGGCGAGCACATAGTCCGGCCGCTCTTGTGCGACTTCCAAAATTGTCCCCAGCAAACCGGCCAAGACCCGGTATTCCGCCGGTTCCAATTGTTCAAACAGTGGATAATATGCATCTCGATAGATAACGACGAAAATAGCGTCTCCAAGGCCCTTGGCCCTCTCTTCATCAATCATCCCGGTAAGGGCATCAAAGGCCAATTGCTGACTCACCGCCATCAAAAAGGGATTTTGCAATTGGACGTTAAGAACGGTTCTGTCGATTTGCGTTTCCTTCCCCACCCCTGTCTGCTCGGCAAGCTCCATCACGTTGGCTATGACGAGAAGCTCGGCCAACCAGGCCTCAAACGGCATGGGGGCGGGCCTGATCCGGACATGTTCGCCCCGCGCTCTGTCCAATTCCGTTTGCCAGGCGCGCCGGTGTTTTAATTCAGGGCTGTTCTCTTCCTCCGGCGTTGTATAAATAATGGAACCTCTGGCCGCCTTCTCTTCCGCCATGGCATTGTAATTTCTGTAAGCTTCGACAAATGTGGAATGTGCGGGCAGGCGCTGGGCAACTCGACGGATATTCTCCGGGCTGAAGTCGTCCCCTAACTGGCGGCGGAACGCGTGGACTTCCGCCCTGAACTTGTCGCTGTCGGCCCGCATGGGCAGACTTAAATTTCGATAATCACTTCTCAACTTTTGCGCTGTCGCGCCCGGGGCACGGTTATCTGCAAAGACCAGGACAACGGGCCGCTTTGTTTCCCTGGCGGTGGCAATAATGCGTCTCAAGATGCCGCGTGAACGGTGGACCGTCTCCGCATACATGTTGGGTTCGCAGATCGCGACGATTTCCGCAGGTCGACCCAAGGCCTGCGCCTGACCGGGCTTGAAGGCTGCGATCAATCTGAGCGCAAGACTTGAGCGGCCGCCGAACGCCGGGAAGGTGCGTTCAATGAGTTTGCGCACCTCGCGCTCAATCACGCTCGGCGCCCTGTTCGGAGAAAGGAGACGTCGTAGATTCGCCAACAGGTCTTTCTTCCGGCCATCCGTCATCTGTGCAAAGCCGGACTCCGGATAATCGGCCATGACGCGTTCAAGAATCTCCTCATCAGAAACCAGTTGGGATTGAGGACGGTTACGCAGAAACGTCTCAACCTGTTTTTCGAATTCCCTGGCCGTATCCATGCCGACTTCCGTTTCAGGCAAGGCAGGCCGGACCTCGACTCCAAGCAACTCTAAACTGACGCCGTTGTCCTCGGCCCATGCCAGGAGCTCCTGATGACTCATGCCGGCGAGGAACGCGACCCAAACGGACGTCGGATTGCGATTTTCGGCACGGAGATCGCCGATCGCATACTGCAAGCTCACCCGCCGGGCCAGCACCGGAGGCAGCTTGGTTTCCCCGATGCTGGGCCGCTTGTTCATCCGGCGCTGGGAATGGGCAATGATGGAATTGATGGACCCGATCGTAAATTTGGTTTCCAGCGGGGCAGGGATCTGAAGGCCGGCCTGTCCCGTGATTTGCCTCATTTCATCGAGAATCTCCTGCGCATGCCGGGCGAAATAATCGAATTCCGGTGCATATTCCGACAACACAGCCCTGACTTCCGTCACGGTATACATTTTTCGGTTTTCCAAGGCCCTGGTCCTTTGCTCGACAAACGTTACGACACTCTCCGGCAGATACGTATCCAGGGCTTCCGTAAAGAAGGCCACGACCTGATCCAGTCTCCTTCGCTCCGGCCCGGTCAGCTGACCTCTAAAGAGCTCCAGGGTAGCAATGGATGTCCGGAACCATTCATACCGTTCCTCGTTAGTGAGCCGCGACCGAGGCACGATACTCCCGACGGCCTGTGTCATAAAGTCATTCAGTCTAATAGCGTTCAAATGAGAAATGACCTCCAAAAGATCAACGTCCAAGAATTGTCCGCGCCCATTTACCGTCCCGTCCGTTTCCTGCCGGTTCACCCGGCGTTTCTGGGCCTGACGCAGGATCAACTCGTGCTCCTGGAGCCTGTTGATCTCATCGCCGGCAACGGACCTCTCTTTGGCGTAAACCGCCGCGTGGAAAGGTTTGGCTGTGGCGTGTTCCATCCGACGCGCAATTTCCGGGCCGAAGTCCCCGATCCAACGCTGTTTCGCTTCATCTGTGACGCGGTTGACCTCAAACGGATAATGGACGACCAGCCGGTAACCGATCTTGCGTAGCGCCTGATCAAATGAAGAATTGAACAAAGGCGCATGCTCGGGCATGGCGATCATCAACAACGGTTCACGGCCGGCCTCGGGTTTGGCCAGGAGATGTTCAAACGCAACCAACGCCTGGCGGACCTTGTCAGAGGTCTCCACCTGATCCAAAACAAAGCTGGCGATGATGATGTCGAACTGGTGTGGAGCGGCCTCAACCATCCGGCGGGCATCGGAATCCGCGGCCTCTTCCACCCTCGGCAAATGGAGGTCGTTCAGCACGCCGATATCGGCGCGAACGCGTTTGAGACTCTTGTCCAAGGAATAAATCTCGGGATGGCGTTCAAGGCCGACCACCCGATCTGCGGCCGGCTTCTGATCGTCGGAAAGCCGCTGACGGAAATGGGCCTTGAATTCACCGATGTTGGAACCGACATCCAAAATCGCCGGACACGTTGGGCAAGAAGGCAAAACATGTTCCCTGATGTAATCCGCAATCCAAATCACCGCGTGGTAGGCGGGAGTCAACGCCTCCTGCTCGGGAGTGACGGGTGTCGCCTGCTTTTTGGCCCATTTGATGGCGGCGTGCTCCACGATCTTCTGGATGCCACGCAAACGCCGGTAAAGTTCCAGGAGGAACTTCTGATCATCAGACGTCAGTGGCGCGTCTTGCTCCGAGACTTGAGCCTGTTCCAATCGCTCGACCAATTGACGCAGCCTGTCGGCTTCCGCAGGCGTAATATAGACGATTTTTCTTCCGATGGTCTTCTTAAGGCTGTGGATGATGCCGAAGAAATCATCAAGCGGCACCTGCGACATCACCGTGGCCCAGGACCGTTCGGCCTTTGCATATTCCCTTTCAATGGCCTCTCTCTGCTCCGGCCGGAAAGGTTTCCCGTTTGTTTGCAACTGGCCGGCAAAGGCCTGGATATCCAGGGCCACCGGCCACTTCAGCCATTCATTCAGGCGTTTCAAGCGCTCAAACCGATTCCTGTTTTCCGTCAGCTCGGCTTCTTTTTTGTCGCGCATGTCCTGAATCGCCTGGTCGCGCTCCGGGCGACTGCCAAACAAATACCAAATGTCGTCCGGGCCGACATAGACCGGTTGATGGAAAGACGCCGGGCCTTCGTGTTTGGTCGTGTTGTAAAGGACATAAACCCAATCGGGATAGTCGCCAAATTCATCCGCCGGCTTTCCGCGGGAATTCCTCAAGCCTGAATGACGGATGTTCTGCGGATAATAACGCAATTCCTGGATCACCCATTCTCCCTGCAATTCTGTCCACGGGCGGGAAGGAATGCTCGAATGACCTCTCATGATCGGCGCGCGCTTACGGCCGTCCCTGCTCTGCTGCGCTTCAGTCTCGGTCAAGGAGAACGGACCGGAAGAACGCCTCTTCTTCAACGAATCACCCTCATGGGCCGGGGCATCGGCTGCGGACGGCACAGCAAGCAAATAGGCCAATTCTTCTTCCGGCTGATATCCGGCAGACGTATGGAATAGGGTGATGAGGCGGGACTTTAAGAAATTATTTTCAGCGGCATCGATGTGACCGACCAGCTCCTGATGAACGACATCTCTCCCCTTATTAAGCCCGAGATTGAGATCGAGAAGATGATGAAGTTCGTCAAAACCGGCGATCTCCTGCAGGGCCCGGAGATGCTCTTCGCCGACCTGGGGCGGGCCTCGCAGGGTCTTCGGATGCAGATGGACTTCTCTTAATGATATCGTCCGGGCGGCGGTCTCCAAATTCCCGTTGACGGTCACCAGGAACACGAGCGGTCCGGGCAGGCGGGCGACCAACCGCCGGTGTTGTTCAGCCCCGCGACGGAAGATGTATTCAACCGCCTCCTTCCCTTCTTCCGTATCTCCCTCAACCGTCACCCCGCCCTGCGGTGTGATCGTCACCATAAACAGGCGTTGTTCTTCCGGCCGCATGTCAGTCGACGTTTCACCGGCAATCCACATCATTCTCACCGAAAGATTCGGGCCTGCCGGGTTCCGTCCCTTGTCGCCCCCCTTATCGTTGCTGCGCTTGATCTGCTCCACCTTCTGCCGAACGGCTTCCCGTGTTTCCGGGGCCAGACTGTTGGTCCATGACGGCTCAAGGATGACCGCCCGCGTGTAATTGGCGATGGCTTGTTCACGCAGGCCTAAGCGGGATTTGGCCACACCCAAGAGATAATGCGTCCTGGCATTGTCGGCGTCGAGCTCAAGGGCCTTCTCAAGCACCGTACGGGCCTCTGAAACACGGTCCAGGCGACCCAAAGCCACCCCCAACTGCTGGTGATAACCGGCGGCGTACGGATTAAGCTGAACGGCTTTTTCCAAATTGACGCGGGCCTCTTCAAAATCCCCGCGCCGCCCGGCCGCGATGCCCAGGTTAGCGTACATGGCGGCATCCCCTGGATTCATCGCCAGAACCGCCCGGCCAATCTCATCGGCCTTCCGCCAATCCCCGGCCTCTGTCCAAGTGGTTGCCAGACCTCCCAGAATCGAGGCAACAACCGTTTTCGTGTCCGGAGACAGACGCAGGTAGGTATAAACCATGGTCAGAAGTTCTTTTTCGTCGAGCGCGGCGATTTTTTCGAAGCTCAACTGCCCCTGCTCAATCATCCGGGTCAGGTTCTGAAGCTGTTCTTTCCCCAGCCGGTTCTCTTTCTTCAACCCCAAGTAAGCGTTGCCCTCGTAACGGCTGCCGACATCCACGATGCGGACAACCCCGTACGACAGATCCGCGAAGAGATATTTTCCGCCGCCGAGATCAATGAGATTGAAAATATGCTCCGGCGCCTGCGCAATGACGATCCGGTCACTCAACCCTGGAACTTCTATCGCACTCAATATCACATAATTCAGGGTCGTGAGACAGGTGCAGGCCACGGCACGTTCTTTGAGTTGACGCTTTTGTTCCGCGTTCAGGCGGGGCTCACTGTCGATGTAGGCAAAGATGTCGCCGCCCACCGACTGATAGACATCGACCGTCAGAAGGCGGTTGATCAGGGCCTGGTTGAGCGGCTTAGGATTCTTGATGTCGCGGTAACCCTTGGCGTCGAGCGCCTGGACAAGCTCATGCAAGACGGCGATCCGGGTCTGTGTATCCGCGGCAACCAGCCGGGCTTGGAATCCGGCCAGGTTAACTTCTTCGAACAATGCGCGAAATTGTCCCGTGAGATCCGCGATATCCTGGGCGCCATACCCGAGACGCTGCAAAGCCCGCTGCGCCGCGGCTAAAAGCGTTTTCGAATCCGCGGGCTGAACGACTGAGGGAGTCTCTGCCGCTTTTTCGGTCTGCCGGGAAACGCGGTAGGCCGTGACAACCCCTGCCGCAATGCCGACAACGGCAAGGCTCCAGATCGCTTTCCTGGCCAACGAGGAAGAACCTTTCTTAGGATTCGCTGGCCGTTTTTTCTCTTTCGCGGCAATCTGGTCCGCCCAGCGGAGGGCGTAGGCCTTCATGTCCGCGTCCTTCTCTTTGCCGTTGACCACCAGAACGAAGTGGTAACTGAATTCCTCGGGGAAGCCCAGCTGCATGGTCCACTGGAAGAGGATTTCTTCCATCAAGGCAGCGCGGTCTTCGGCCATCGGAGGAGCCACATAGATGTTCCCTTTGTGGCGGAAGGAGTCGGTTTCAAAACTCGTCCAGATATCCTGAACCGGCGGGCTGTTTCCGACAAAGGCGCGGACCTTGTTTTTGGACGCGTCCAGGGCTTTGCCGACTTGCGGGAATTGTTGCCGGACTTTGCGGATGGTCTCTTCGAGGATCTTCGGAAGATCGGCGATGGCTTCGCCCTTAAGCCGGCCTTCGCCGGCCAGGCCGGCGACATGGGCGGCGAGCTTACGGTCCTGCGAGCGATTAACGAACCAGCGCGCGATCCGGGTCCCGTCGCGAGCCGTAAGCATATTGACGCTGGAACTGTTGATCCCTGTTGGAATAAACCCAAACACGCCTGGGATAATGTTCATCCAGGTGAACAGTGTCAACACAAAGACGGCAAATGCGGACAAGGAGAAACCAAAGGCGATCAGGATGATCCCGGCGGCCAAGCCCGCAGAGATCTGCATCAGATACCCGCCGGACATCACGGCAACTTGCCCCTGCCATCCGTACCAAAGCCTCGGCTCCATGTCCAAAGATTTCACACCGATACCCAACCTCTTGACAAAAACCAGCCTGGGCATCTTGCCGCTGAAATATTTGATCACAACGGCGTGACCGAATTCGTGAATCGCGACGTTGATGAAGAACACCAGAACCAAAAGTGAATACGCCAAAGCTTTATGGACCTGACCGAGACTATCCATGGACAACTGAAGGACCTGTGAAACATGGCCAACGATCGATGACCAAACGCCGGTCGCAACCGCATCATTGGCCATCCCTGCGTCGTCAATCGGCATTTCGGCGCTCCAGCCGTTCACGGCGCCAAGCAAGCCGATGCCGACGATGATAAGCGGGGTCAATTTCCAGAGGTATTGGAAGACCGCAAACACCGGTTTCTGAACAAAGCTGATCACGTCCTGCACAACGTTCACGATCACCATGCCGAGGTTGGCCTGGGCTTCGCTGGTGGAGAGCTTCCATGCCTCGTTCTGCCAGGTCATGAACGTGCCGCCGGACATCAGGCCTTCGCGCATCGCCGGGGCCACGTGCCTGTTCCAGAGAAATTCGGCGGACGCCGCCTGCTCCTGCGGATCGACCGTCCAGTCCACGCCCCATTCGGACAAATACATCGGCACCGGATTGTTTTGCGTCTTGCGCGCGAACTCGGCGGCCAGATGGCCCTCGTCCGCATTCTCAAGCGTTGTGTGACGGAATACGTTAAACCCGACCATGTCCAGGACGCCTTCCTCAACCAGCGTGACAACCTCGTCGACGCCGTTCACCGTCTCCTCGCCGAACTTCTCCGGCCACTGGGCGGCCGAGATTGGGAGCGGATTGGCCTGATATTCCGCGAGCTCCCGGATCGCGGCGGACGCGTGGCGGACCTGACGGTACCAGGCCGGCGCGCCGTTGCCCTGGCCGTCGCTGATCCACTGCGGATTCAGACGGAAAAGATAGTTGTATTCATTGCCGAGCTCGATGGCCAGCAGGGCCGGATGATTGGCGAACTGCCGGATCCAGTCCAGGTAACGGCCGCTCTGAATATCGTATTTCTGGTTGGCCGGGACGCCCCAGCGGTCATCCAGGTTGGTAAACCCGGCGATGACCATGATGCCATGGCGGGCAAAGGCGTCCATGAGGTCCTGCTCCGGCGGATAATACGTCCTCACCGTGTTGATGCCGGCGCTCACCATCAACTCCACCGCCGCTTCGCCGCCGATGTAAGCCAGCGTGAACTGGACCTGCTCGCGCGCCTGGCCCGGATGGCCGGCCGAGAGGGTCGCGCCGTGCATGAGATAAATCTCGTCCCCGCGGTAGATGTCGCGGCCGCGGATCGTGATCGGCTTCAACGTGAGCGGGGCCTCGTTCGCGTGAATGACTTCGACGTCCCTGCGGCCGGGGCCGCTCATGGTCAGCGCGATCAGCGTGTTAAAGGCCGGCGAGGCCGACAACGCGCCCTGTTTGAACTCATTGACTTTTCGCTGGGCCAAAATCGTCGAGCGATAGATGAAACCGGAAGACGACGTTGTCCCGGTGAGGTCGCGGATAAACCCGCTCAGGACCGTTCGGCCTTCCGCGGAAACCACCGGCTTCGGGAAATGGAAGAACTCGCCGATCGCCTGCCAGTTGATGTCGGTGGTGTCGATCTGCGTAAGAGCCGGATGGGGCGAGTTGACCGCCGTAAAGTAGGTGAACCTCGTGCGGGTCGGGTCCACCATATACAGATACGTTTTTCCGGTGGCGGTCAGATCTATCCTCAGCACGGCGTCGCCGAGGATGTGCGACTGGCTGAAAATGTGGAAGGCATAGCGGCCGGTGGTGACCAGCCCCGTGGCATCGTCCACGAGGTTGCCGGATTCCTCCCGGGGAGTCTGTGTCGTCAAAACATTGAAATAATGGCGGCCCGCACCGGTCACGTCCACATAGATCGTGTCGCGGCCGTCATAACGCGGCTTCTCCGGCTGGACGATCGGGCCTTTCTCCAGAGCGACACGAGTGATGATCGCGTTTGAATCGGTCCCGTTGCCGGTGTTCTCGCGCCAGACGATCGCGCCGAAATGGAAACTGATCTGCTTGATGGCGGCCAAGTTCGCGCCCAGGGTGGCGAACCGGCTCAGGTCGATGCGGATCTCTCTCTCGGTGTCGGTCAGGGCGAAGCGCTCGGTCAGAAGAGCGCCCTGCTGGTCATAGGGGATGTTCTCATTCAATAACCGGACAAGCAGGTTGCCCTTGCCTCGCGCCCGGAAGACCAGGACGTCGTAAGCCGAGATGTCCCGCGACGGCAGGAGATCGATCCATCTCACTTTATACTGCGGATCGTAATTGGACGCGTCGCCGAGGGCCAGCCGGTCCACGGCCTGCGCGGCAAGAGGTGTCGCGGCCAGCACAGCTGCGGCAGCGCCCGCGCCCACGGCCTTGAGGAACGCCCGGCGGGAAAGGACGGCGCCTTCAGTTTCTTGTTCGCGGACGGGGTTCTGAGACTGGGCAGGAGAGAAAAATCTCCGGGCCGCCGCAAGATGCTGCTTCACAACGCTCATCATCCCGACTGTCCTCTCAAAGAGAGATTGTCGGGATCCCGTCTTCCTTGATTTTGTTTCAAGAGAAGACGGGACCAGCCACGGTTTGGCAGAGGTTGTGCGCGACGGCCCGATACCTTGCAGTTCAAATCCGGATAAATCGGGCCTAGTCCTTGATGCCTTTGTCAAGGAGGCCCGGAGATCTTGATCAAAAACTTTTGTGGTACCGGGCACTTCTCTGGATGACTCATTCAGAGGTGGTGGCCCAGAGGATTTGACTTGATTATGGACCTTCTGAAGAACTTTGCTCAAGCGAATAATGAAGAAAATGGTGCCGTACAGGATGGCGGCCCCGGCGGCCAAAACACCAAAGGCGGCAGGAGACGCGACAGCCAGGGCGGTCAAGCCCAGCGCCGCCAAAATCACCGAACCCCAGTCATAGAAGACCAACGGTGCAGAATATACGAAGGGACTTATCTGTCTAATCCCGGTAAGGAATTCACCTTCTAACTTAAGATTCTCTATGTGTGGCTGGCCGCGGCGGGCGCCTAATTCGTGCAGAATCGTTAAGGCAAGCTCTAAAGGATTACCCAATACTTTTTCATCGAAATACGTAATGTCCCCTGCTTTTCCAGCGAAAAAGAGATCATACGGCCCGGCGCGTAAATGTCCGGTATCCGCCAAGAATTCACTTAACTCGCTCATCCAGCTTTCACGTCCGCTCTGTGCTAAGAATGCCGCAACCGTTGGCTTGACCCCAGCCAAGGCAGCCACCTCGCCATCAGTTAATTTGCGGCTGCCTTTTGTCTCGACCTCGGCCCACACTTCCGCTTCGGTCAATTCTTTGCCGGACTTGCTGCGGGTGTGGTCCTGCTCCCCCGTCCGATCCGGTTGAGAGGCACCGTTGTTTTCCATCGCTTCCGCGATCTCTTGCCCAAAGAGCTTTTTATACGCCTCTGGGGCTGACATACCAAAGATCGGCATAATATCACCGTCCTGTTCGAACACCGCCTCCCGCACCTGATCCACCGTCTTGGAAGCAACCTGATTGCCGGGTTCTTGAGAATATCTGACGACCGTCTCAAACAACGCCGTTGACTGCCAAATATACTGTTTAATAAACTGCTCCAGTTCATCCCTCATTCTTTTCGCCGTAGGATTCGTCCCCTTCAAATGGGCCGCCGCATAATCCCTCCAGGCCATGATCAATTTGGTAATCCAGGGGCTGCCGCCGTAAAATTCTTTTTCAACGCCGCTCGGCTCTTCATCCGGCAGACGGTTCCCAAGCATCGGTTTATGGCCGTCAATGACCTCGCCGCCCAACACCTTGAACATGAGCGCATAATGATAAAGCTCAAAGGCCAGACGGAACCGGCCGTGTTTGTGCTTGCTTGTTGCGGCATAGGTATGCAGGATGCCCATGTACTGTTTGGGAGATAAGTGGAGGAGTTTTCTTATGTCATTGACCAGCGCACCCGTGTAACCGAGGTTATAGCCATACGTATCAATGAGCCAGGAAACAATTTCACGGTGACCATCATCCGTAAGACTGTCGCTGAACGACCCGCCCATCGCAAAACCGATGCCGCGTTTGGAATCAATGACCGGCAGGGCTCCCTGCCACTCGAGCCCCTTTTCAAAGCGCCGGATCGATTCATAGGCGGTTGTCCGTTTCAAGGTCATCTCCCGCGCCTGAGCACCCACCTTCTTGCCGGTCAGTTTCTTTCCGGTCAGCTCAAATTGCATGACCTCTGCTTTTCCAAAGCGCTCCCCATCGGCCGGGTTCACATTCCTGCGGTTCACAAAGCTGATCATGGCGCGCGGCCAGCCGTACTGCATTTCAAGACTTGCCAGGAATTGTTTTTCCGCATCAAATTCACTGATCTTCTGGCCCGGTTTGATCACAGCGATGCCGGCAATCATGCCGAAGGTGCCGCCTTCCTTGATTTGACTGGAACCGTCAATCGGGTCAAGAAGTTTCAGAAGTCTCAGAACAAGCGGGGATTTGCCATCGAGCGTATTCTGACCTGCCTGTCCGGCAGGCAGGCCGCCTTGGATCACTTCCTCATTTTCTTCAGAAATAATCAGATGCACCATAGGACGGCCGAAATAAATAAGCACCGTGTTGAAGATATGGTCCAGACGGCTCGAGACATCTCCGGAAAGATTAACACTCGGGTCGAATTTATTTTCCTCAAGGTTTCTTCTGATGTAGTGCAGGCTGCGGACAAAAGAACGACCGTCTTTCTTATAAAAGATTGACGCTTCTTTATCGGCAAGCTTACGCAACTCATCATCCGTGCTTAAATCCACCTCCTGGTCATTGAGATAAACGCTCAAAAGCTTCTTGTAAAGCGCGCGGGCGTTTTCCGGGAGATGATTATCGGCCAACCCTAAAAATTGCCGGACTTCGTCAGGCACGCCGGCGGATTGATCCATATACTCATTTAACTCCTCGTCGAACTCGACAGGAGGAATGGGCTCTGCTTCCGGCTTGGTCCTTCTCTCGGCGTCTCGATGATAACTCTCCTGTAAAATGTCTCGGGCTTTATCGAGCTCAACCTCCAAGGCCGGATACCCGCCATCAAAAGCCGACGTAGTGGCCCTTTTCAGAAAACCCCAGCCGGCGGCATGGTTAAAACGCCGCTCAAGTGCATAGACCATTCTTACGGGTTCCCCCTCTTCGATGCCGGGATGAAATCTGAGTCCAGCGTCGAGATTCCCTAAAAGAATGAACTCATTTGAACGCTCTTTTCTTTCAGGTAAACTTAATGACAGGTATTCCGCCGTCAGAGCCGCTGTCACTTCGACCTGGCCTAATTGATCGAACAGGCCCTTGCGGTTTCCATCGAAAGACCCATTCAAGGCCTCACGAATCTTTTTAACCGTTTCGGCCGTCGCTTCATCCATAACCTCAGGCAAGGTGTCCAGGCTGTCCTTCAATCGCAAGGCCCAGGCCAACGCCTGAGCGCGGAGTTTTAGCGGCGCCTGCGATGGAATCGCTCGAAACGCGTCGATAATATCCAAGACCACAGGCCGGCCCCTGGTTCCCTCAATACCCAGATAATCCATAAACACCTGCACTTGCTTGACGGTATCCGGATTGCCTGCGTATACGTACACCTCTTTGTCGCTTAACAAAAGCGTTGCCGAGACCGGGATGTCGCTCACCGGCCGCATGCCTTCTTCCGTCATAACAACGGCAAAGCCGGAGGCGGCTTCAAAAATACGGGCCAGTTCTATGGCCTGCCCCCAGCTCACCCAGCCGGAGTAAAGGCCCTGCTTGTTCATCATCAAATAGTTATCGGCGCTCGGGGCATCAGAGAACCGTATGGAAGTATTCATAAACCGCTGGATTCGCTTCTCAAATTGTTGATACCCTTGCGGCCGTTTTTTCGAAAATCCGGCCGGAGCGAGGAAACTCCCTTTCTGGGCCAAGACAACGTTATTATCGCCGGGACGGAACATCTCGATCCGGCGGCCGTCGCCTTTCAGCTTGTAATCCTGGGTCCTCATGCCGTCCGAGACAACCACCCTGACATCCGAGCCCCAGAGGATCTGGACACCGGCCTTAAGTTCCAATCCGCCATTTTCCGTCTTCTTATAGATACCGAAGCTCGTGCCGTTCGCAGTCCCGCTGTCCACATTGCCAAGACTTTCCAAGCTTGTGATGCGCACAACAAGCCCCTCCCGGTGCGAGGCCACGTCTTCCCCGTCAATAATCACACGGGAAACAGCCGCAGAATTGCTGAAACGGCTCAACATCAAGTCATGCAGGCCTTTCTGAATCTCATGGGCCGGGGTGTCTTCAACAATATGTGCGAACTCTTCTGTGATAAGTCCGGCCCGGTTTTCGTCGCCGATCAAAACATTCTCTAAAAGCGTCCTGACGTTTTCATCAAAACTCATCGATCTGGCAAGATTCATCTCGACCTCATTAACCTGCTCGATGCGGTCTGAGGGGATGTCGGGAATCGGGACCCCCTCGCGCCTTATCCTTTCCTCTTCGCGGCGCAGGAGATCCTCCACATCATTCCTCATGAGCCAATTCCAGAATCTGCGCCACCGCACGTTTTGTTCTTGACGGTATTCCTCCAGGCGACGGTTGATTTCCTGGTTCACGCGCTCGGTGAGCGCCAACACCACAAGCTTTGTCTGCTCAACGCCCATCTGTCCTTCAGAGTCCACATCCATCGGGCCATAAAGCGCGGCGCTGACCGCAAGACTGACATATTGGGCAATCATGAAATTCAAAAGATTTGCCGGGCTCATGGGGCCGCCCGTGCGGTAAGAGATAAAGGGCACTTTTTCTTTTCTCAATTCTTCTTTGACGGCCTTCCACTCCGCTTCGTCGTTGTTGGCGAGCTCCGAATCAATGCGGCCTTCGTCATCTCTGTGTTCTTGTATAGCAACGGATTCTCCAAATAACGAGACAAAGCCACGCTCGTCGTTCACAATCTGATTCCAGTTATTACGCAGAGCACCCCAGCCGTTCAAAGAGACGGTCTGCCGCCTGACACCCGGTTTACCGAGACTCTCTACCGTCAGCTGAGAATAAAATGGGTTCTTATGAGAAACGAGCTGTTCAAATCCGCTGGTCAAAGAAACGGCGACCTCCGTATCCCGCCGCCAAACCACATTCAAGATGTTTTTGACGACACCTTCCCATGCTCCGGGAACCGGCCAAAGCGCACTGTACATCACTCCAATTGCCTGCCTGCGCATGGAGAGAGGAAGATCCGCCTTCGGATCCAGGAGGTCATCCGGTTTGATCTGCCCTTTCTTCTCGCGGGTTGCGTTGTATTGATCCGCTATGGCCTTGAACTCCTTATCGATGGTCTTGAGCGCGGCCTCGTATTTCTTTTCCCAGTCGATCTGATTGACAGCCTTCTCAAGATCCGCTCTATGGCCGCCCTTAAGGAAATAGAAGATAAGTCCGACACTTGAGAACATGCTCCAGCGGCCGCCGATCAATACGGGGTGATTGATAAACCGCCAGCCTTCTTTCTTGACCTTGGCCACCAGAGTCCCCACCTGCGGGTCGGTGATGAAGATAACATTCTTCTTAACCCGTTCACTGCCCAGCCGCTTCTCCAGCCCGCCGACGACCGTCCAGCCGTTGGCATCCGTTTCCATCGTCGTCCCTGACTTGGAAATAATGATGACGCCGATCTCATCAGGACTCGGGTGATCTTCAATTTCTTTCAGAATCCTGTCCATCTGCTGAACGTCGAGCGATTGAATTTCAACAATTTCCGGTCCATCGGCTTGCGCCAGGGCACTGTTGAGAATCGGGCCGGTTGTCGAACCGCCGATGGAAATCGCATAGACCCTGGTCTTCCCTTTAAAGAGTTGTGCCGCCTTTTCCGAATCGCGGGCACTTTCGCGAATCCTTCCCACATTCAAATGGTCCAATGCAAGACCGCCGCGTCTTGCCTCAAGCACTTTGCTCTTCAGGCGCTTCTTAAGATTCAATATCTTAAGCACCCCTTCCAACGTGCCGGCTCTCCCTTCTTCAATCGCCTCACCCACAATCCCGGTAAATCTCAGGTTCCCATCATTCTCTTCAACCGCAAGTACGTTCTGGTCGCGCTCTTGCTGGCCGTCTTCCATCGGGACGACCCGCGCGTCGTCGCGTCTCTTTGCTGCGGCACGATCCATCTCTACCACTTTATCCTGTTCTTTGCCCACCGCATACTCCGCAATCTTACCGGCCATCGCGGCGGAAACTTGCGCAAAGTGCAGGAACCGTCCCAGGTCTTCCGGAGTCTTGGCGTCAAAGATCAAATCCAGCATCGGCCGGTCCGCCTGAGACATCGGGATACGTAACGCTCTCCGGAAGATCCTCAAGAAGAAATCAAACCCAAATCCACGGTAGATGGGGTTAACATGGCCGCTCACCACCGCTGATCCGGCGATATTGGGGATCAAAGACACAATCCCGATAAAGCCCCAGCGTTCCAGCAGATGCACAAGCCCGCGGGACTGCCTCCAACCTTGCTGGATGGAGTGATACGCGGAGGTCGCCCATTCGCCGGTAAAGAACACATTGAGCCCGGAGGCCCCAACGTGTTTGTTCAACAGGTGGCTAAACCACGGTGAGAATAGCCGTAGCACCGTCGAAAACATCAGTAATACGATGAAATTAATCCCCGTATCCGCCATGCGAATGAGCTGCGCGGCGAATTGATAAGCGATGTATTTCTTGATCTCATCAGACTTTCTAAGCTTTAACCATTCCTTATAAGACCTTCGAGCTGCCTCATAAATCCGTGCCATGAAATTCACATCAAGCAGGCCTGCCGCCAATAGCCCGACCGTTCTTGCATTAAATAAAGCAGAATTCGCTTCTTCGACATTTGCCTCAGGGATCCGGTCCGCCTTGCGAAGTTCCAACAAGAAGCGCTCCGTGTCATTCGTCACGGGCCCTATGCGCACAACTTTAACCTGCCGCCTATCAGCAGCCGGGATTTTCTTGAGAAGACGATTGAGTGCGCCCTGGTCGTGACTATCCAAAAGATGCCCTTGAGGACGGCCCTGTTCCTGCATCTGCCGACCCCAGTGGCTTCGAGTGGTCAAACCTTCCAGAAATGCCTGAGCCGAAGAATCAAGTTCCTCGCCGACCAAAACGATATGTCGAATATTGCCCTGCGTCCAGCCGCGGACCTTGTCCTCCAATTGACGGACCACGGCCGGCGGCAATGCCCCAATCAGGCGTAAGCGGTTCTCTTGGATATCCAAAAGCAATGCTTCATGAAATTCCGATAGCTTACTCTCAAAATCTGTCTGTTTCGATAACTGCTGCTCACGAACTTCCTTATCATGTTTGGCAAAAGATTGTGTTGCGTCGAGACTGATCTTTGAACCCGGCGACCTGTGGCTTAATCGCTCCAGCCATTGTTGCGCCTGAGTGATGCTGACCGCCGCGCGGGACCTCCGGAAGAGCGCCGCCGTTTCGGAATGGGCTTCTGCGGCGGCGACTGCGGCGAAGAAGGACTGATCGGCGGCTGCCGGCTGCAAACGGGCGCCGGCTTTCCCGGCCGGGGCTTTGCGGACCGGGCGGGCCAGGATCATCCCGCCGAACTTCATCAATCTTTCTCTGGGCAGGTCGGCCAGGGCCTTGAGGATCTCGCCCAGGCGCTCAAAATCATACAGCCGGATCCTCAAATCATCCTGTTTGGCCAGTTCCTTGGAGAGTTCAAGCTTCTCGCGGGCCAGGAACACGCGCTCGGAAGCCACGTCATAGACATCCCCGCCGAAGACATGCTGGACCCACTGCACCAAGCTCGCGTTGGGCAGGATGCCGGAGGCCAACTCAGCGGCAAAGGCCCGCTCTTCCAGGGTGATATGGTCGTCTTTGTCAACCAGGCCTTTGTCGGCGCCATGGCGGGCTTCATGGGCCGCGGTCTGGTCGATCAATTTGGCCAGCCGCTGTTCACGCGTCAATCCTTCAAAATCTTTCTTCAGAAGCTCAACCAGGAGCTTGCGGAATTTCTCGAGGGCCTCTTTCTGGCCGGCGGTCATGAATTTCTCGCGGTCCGCGTAAACGTCGCTGGTGCCGGCCGCGAGCCATTTTTCGAACATGTCCAGGGCATTCTCGATGTTGTCGATGAAGACCACGGCGAAATCGTGCTGCTGCTGATGATTGCCGAGGATATTGCTGCCGACGATGGCGTCGATGCCCTTGACGATCAGGACGCGCACCGGTTTGCCGTCCGTGATAACCTGCCGCTCCTCTTGGATTTCGTAAGACTTCATGTAAAGCTGGCGGGTCTTCCCGGTCCGCATGTTCATGCTGACAAAGACATAAAAGCCATGGCCGGTCAGATAGACGTTCAAATCTTTTTCGGCAGCGAGATATCTCTCGCTGATTTTGAGGACCTTCTCCTGATCCGCATTCTGCCGGTTCAGTTCAAACCCGGAATCGGCGCTCTCCAGGAGGGCTTTGAGTTTCGACGCCAACTCCGCGTCCGCACGGCCCGCCACCAAGAGCACTTCATCCCTGATCTCTTTATTTTCCCCGGCGTCCTTGCCGTTACTCCGGACGATCGAAAAGTTGTGCGTGAACCTCGCCAGGCTGTGTTTGAGGAAGGCCCGGATCCGGCCCTTCTGGCCGGGCAGCAGTTCCTGCAGCGCCAGCTCGATATTGACCGCGGCATTGACGTAAGGTTTGCCGCTCTTCTGCCGGGCCGCGGCAAAAGATTTGAACAACGCCTTCACGAAGGCCAGAAGCAGTCCGTCGTCCTTCAGCAGCTCCTGATATTTCGCTTTGATGTCTTTGACGGCTTGCGTGTCCTCGGCCTTTACGCCGAAGAGGTTCTCCCAATTCTCCTTCACGTTGCTCACATGGATCGGCAGCGCCCCGGACAGGACTTCTTCCAGGTATTGAGCGGCGAATCGGACGCCCTTGTCCTGCGCTTCAACGCCCTGCACCGCGGCACCTATATCAATGGCCCCCAGAACAGCGCCGAATCCGGCCAAACCGGTCAGGCGCAGGAACATCCGGCGATCCATCCCCGTTGCAGGATCGCTCATAGATTCCCGGGCTGCCGCGGTGCTCTGCTGATCAGCGCTCATCACCAGCCACGGTTTGGGTAGCGCTGTCCGCGGCAGGCCCGGGATCGTATTTTGGAAAGATGGATGGTTCTCAACAAAAGACCCCTGGGCCGCCGCCGAGATGCTCTCGGCAGTGCCAAAGAGCGTGCTCCCGTCCGTTCCAGGGGCGGACGGGGCGCTCCTCACCAGCCACGGTTTGGTTGGCACTGTTTCGGCGGGCCCAGGGGTTTCATTTTTATCCAGAGAAGCCCCGATAGTCCTTGGTGTCTTGGCCAAGGGCCCAGGGGTTAAACGATTGATCAGCCCGAACGCCCACGTATCCAGCCGGGCGACCCATTCCCGGCGGATGCCTTTGGCGATGTGGCTGATAAATTCATGACGGTTGATGCTCAGGCGTTTCGAGTCGGATTGCGCAAAATAGGCGGGATGATAATTGACCGCATCGACAACATTAGTTTCGGCGATCATGGGCAGGCCGTTCTTGCCGGTGCCCAAGACCGTTTCGTCGGTCGTGACCACAATCGTATATTCC
>JAUYIB010000011.1 GCA_030688425.1 Candidatus Omnitrophota bacterium
TGGAATGACAAGGTGTTCATTCCCCTGCACGGCGGGGGTCTGTGGGAGATGGACACAGACACCTGGTCTATCCGAGACATATCCTTCAGTGGCTCCATGCCAGACCAGAGCCAATACCACGGCCGGGTTGTGGCAGGACACGGCGAACCTGGACGGCTCTACGTCCTGGTGACGGAGACGGCCAACACCCAATACCACCTGCTGATGACGGAGAACCCAGACCAGACCGGGCTTGGGGACTACAACTGGTCTCACATCACCACCATCTCCTACACCACGGGGACGGACCAGAACCATGCTGCGTTGCTCCTGGAGGCCATAACCAACGGGTCCGACGAGCATCATAGGGTCTGGGTAGGAATAGAGAGCACGGGCAGCAACCTGCTGCCCCGGTTCATTCCCCACGACGGCCACGATGACGATGCGGAGTATTCGTCCACCGATGGCGAAGCCTACACCGTGAGCTTTGACGGGGGATTCCCCAATATCCTGAAGAGAGCGGAGAAGATAGTCTGTAACACCGACAACCTAGGTTCGGGTGCGACCAACAACCGCATCCACGTCCGGTACAGGCTGAACGGCACTGGGGACTGGCTCTACGTCAACTCAGGCACGACAACCAACACGAACAACAACAGCACCCTGATCTCGGACAACCAGGAGATAGCCTTCAGTGCGGGTGTGACCTTCTACAAGATAGAGCTGAGGTTCACCTTTGACCGCAAGACGACGGGTGATAACACCACGCCGGAGCTTCACGACTTCACCCTGACGTGCCAGCTAAGGGCGGACAGTATCAAACTGCTGCCCCTGAGCCTGTACGTGGCAAATGGGATCATGCTTAACAATGGGATGGTGGAGAACAGGGCTAAGACGAAGCGTGACCAGCTCCGGACATGGAACAGCCAGGGAGGTGAAATTGTCCTGACTGATACAGAGGGTGGGACTCGCAATTGTCTGTTCCTGCCGGGTCGAATGAGAGAGACCGAACTATCGAATGGCTACCACGCTTTTCCAGAGTATCGCGTGGACGTTCTGCTCGGAGAGGTAGGCTAGATGACTACCCTTGCCAACCTGAATAGCCGCCTACGTCGCCTGGAGCTTGTGCTGAAGGAGGCTAATCGCCCCGTCTCTCTCTACGTCGGGGGCCTGCTGCTCCGCAACCGCTTGCAGGGGCGCAAGGGCGCGGACATAGCCTCAGCCGACGTACTCATACTGGGCAGCGACGGGAACTACTTCGACGTTACGGGGACAACCACCATCAACCACATAGACACCGGCGGATGGCAGGCGGGTTCCATTGTGGTGCTCCAATTTGACGCGAGCGTGACAGTGACGCATAATGCAGCTAGCCCCACGGGGAGCGAGGCGTCCATCCTGCTGGCGGCGGCGGGAGACTTCTCGGCGACGGCAAACGACGTACTCTGCCTGGTGTATGACGGGGTGACGTTCAGAGAGATCGCAAGGACTGTAATCTAGAGGAGGTCTAACATGAAGCACGGAGCACACAGGTCAGCTAAGGCCATGCCCAAGAGTATGCCGCCTACGAAGATACCTGTGAAGAAGATGGCGGCCAGGAAAGGAAAGTAGATGCCGCTAACAGCTAAGGGTAAGAAGGTCAAGGCGGCTATGCAGAAGACCTACGGCAAGGAAAAGGCCGAGCAGGTGTTCCACGCCTCAAAGAACGCAGGGAAGATAAAGGGCGTGGAGAAGAGGCGTAAGTCCTAATGGAGCGACCCCATGCAAGTCCGCCTTCGCAACGCCCTGTCCTGGCTCATGGGCAGGGACTATCGATGCGTCCGGTGCGGTCTCAAGAAGCGGCGGGGACACCGCCACTGGTGCAGAAAGGTTGTGAGTAAATGAAGCACATGTGGGATAGCCTCATAGCCATTGTTGACGACCTTTTGGAACCCAGGTTTATCCTTGGCCTCATTGCCATGCTGGGGTTCTTCTGGATAGCGAAGCAGGTCATTGACGGCCTGACCGACCCGCCCGCCTCTGAGCTATTCACAGTTCTCAACCTGGCCCTCACCCCCGTTGCGGCGGCGGTGGGTTACTTCTTTGGCGCACAGCGACGTAATGGGCCACCGAATGGGGGTACTGACTAATGGATGAGATAAGCCGCACCCTGGGCAGCTTGGAAGCCAAAGTGGAGGGGCTTCGGAAAGACGTGGAGAGCATCCGCGAGTGGCAGGAGCGTCACGAAGGCAACCATCACGGCCTCCGCGGGTGGGGGCCTGGCCACATCGTCTCTCGCAATAACGCCAAGTTCGCTGGGGTCGTCACGGTCGCTGTGGCGATAGCAGAGGGCTTGCGGTACTGGTTGGGAGCCTAGCCTCGTCCCTTGCCGCTTCCTGGCTTACTGCGGGGCATTCAAGGCATACATCTCTGCCGTCCTGCGCTCAACTAGCCCTTTCTGGGCCACGCTGCCCAGGTATACGCACTACAGTCGCACCTGAGATCGTCAGGGGGCAGGTTATACTGTCCAAGGGTTGTGATGGTAGACCCTGCCCATGTAAAGACGTGTTGACCCACCCGACATCCCGTCGTCCTCGCAATGGGCTTCCCCTGCATCTTCGTGTCATTCATTTTGGCTTGCCCCTTTCCTTCTGCCTTGCGACGTTCCTTTCCAGACAGCCTCGGCACATGGCCCTGCCCTCCACAGCCCTTTCGTGACACCCGTGGCCGACGCAGATGCCCCGTTCCTTCCTCCGATAGTAGTTGCGACGCCGACTGGCTCGATTGCTCCTCTGTCTGGCCTTCACACGATCCTCTGGACAATACTTGAATCCAGGCCCAGAGAGCAGAACGTAACAGCCTGTCCAGTCGCACCGCTTGGGGGCGAGCTTCCTTCCCGAATGTTTCAGGCAGGAGCTGATGCCTGGCAGGTGCGGCTCTTTACACCCGCCGTAGATGCACAGGCCCTGCGCGGCCTTCCTCGCCCGGTAGCGGCGTTGCGTGTCACGGGCGGCGGTCATGGCAGTCTCTCTAGGTGCTTGCGCAGATACTGTGTTCCAGCCATGACCATGCAGCCTATGGCATACACCAGTTCTTCGGGAACCTCGGAACGCAGGTCTGGCCGAGACCCTGAGTATGATTCCTTGGCCTTCGCCCGGATAAAGGGCGCAAGCACAATATCGCCCCATAGATACCGCTCCGCTCTTTGCAATATAGCGGGCCCCAGCCAGCGTTGAGCCTCACGCACGTTCTCCAGGATGAAGAAGTCTGGCTGTGCCTCATCACGGATTCGGTAGCACGCCTGTACAAGCTCCAGAGAAGGCTCCACCGCTCTGCTCCGCGTCCAAGGCATCCGCCATCGAGAGAACTCGGTGCAGGGCGGGCTTGCCCATATGAACACTGGTCGCCTTGGCAGCATCCTGCCGTCAACGCACCGAATGTCGGACAGAATGAAGTGCGCCTCTTTGGGATAGTCGGGATGATGAACTATATCCACGCCCGTAACGTCGAACCCTGCACGGAGTAACGCCCTGGTCACTGCACCACGTCCGCAGCACAGGTCAACGGCTTTTGGCAGCGTGTAGGCGGTCATCTGGCCTCCCTCTGAGCCTGCTCCACCCTCATGCGCGCTCCTTCGGCTCTAGGGCTGCTTCGATGCGGCCAAACAGTCCGATCCAGCCATCATTCCCCGTTTCGCTGGCGATCCATGCATCGAGAGCTTCTATCCTGTTTTCTTCGGCAGCAAGCATCGCAACGGGGCTGAGTTCGGAGAGGGCATCGTGGGCTTCTCTAAGCATCTCCCTTAGTTTCTCCTCTTTGTTCGGATAGAACCCAGGCTGGTTGGCCCACAGGTGTCTCGCCAACCGCGCCTGTTCTTCTTCGCTGTCCATATTGGGACGATTGTCGCGGTCATGAAAATCAACCCAGGCTTGAATGTGCCTTTGGAACCAGTCCAGGTCTATGGTGCTCATACGTTCACCTCATCCCACCAGTCCTCGTGCATCAAGGCTTCCCATGATTCCCATCGCCGTATCTGGGGCAGGGTGTGGAAAACATTCTCGGCTGGCCCCACTATGATAATAGGCTTACCCCAGGCCAAGGCCATGCCGAACTCAACATGGCGACCCCCACGACTATTGCCGCTCGCCCTGGGGGGTTCCGAGAACGCTATCAGTAGGTCGGCGGCTTGCAAGTCCGCTACGTCGTCCTCAGCAAAGAGCCGAGCTACATCGGGCATTGATTCCGTGGCGGCCTCCACCTCAAGGGCACCGTCATGGACTTGATGCTCACCGAGAAGCCATCGGGCAGGGACGGTATGGCCGATTGCTTCCAAGTCCGCTTTGTAGGCGAGAAGCTCCTCCCTTCGGCTGTATCGAGCGGCCAGATAGATGTTCATCGTATTGCCCTCCGTTCGATACCCTTGGCTACAAGATACACCTCCAAACTATCCGCCCCTACGGTCTCGAACAGCTCGTTGCGTAGCCAGTCCACGGCCCAATAGAGAGCCTTCGCCGTGGCAGCGTCGGCTACACGATGATGGAAGCTCAATTCATCCTCTTCGTCGGCCCCGGGCTGGTCAAATACCGCCTGTATCTCCTCGTCGGTGAGCTTGGGGTCGGATGTAAAGTCGTTCATGGCTTTCCCTCCCACAGAATCTCGGCCGTCGGTCCACCGTGCAGCCGCCAGACTCCGCCGTCATAGCTGGGAACCAGCCCCTGTTTCCAGAGGTCAACGGCAGGTTGATAGGGATAATTATGCTCCCACCCCTTCACTACGGGGGCAAAAATATACCCGATATAGGCCCTCACGCTGTCCCACACGCTGCCCCCCACGCTGGCCCACACGCTGGCCCACACGCTGGCCCTCACGCTGGCCCCCACGCTGGCCCCCACGCCGTCCCTCACGCTGGCCCCCACGCCGTCCCACACGCTGGCCCACTGTTGGAGAGTAGCTACGATGTCAGGAGTAATCTCAGGCGGCGAGAGCGTAAATGGATTCACTGGGTTGGCCGCCTCAGCATAACGCCATTTGAAGAAGGCAGCGGGGTCGAGTTCCTTAATCACGTCCATCGCTCGGAACCCTGCCTTGGTATCATCCTGCACGACAGGCGTTCCCTGGACTCGATAGAGCGAGCAGGGGATGGAGCCTCCCTGGAAACAGTCCTCCGCTCTCCTGCTGGCGTGCAGGACGCCGGGGGCACAGAGTTCAGGGCGTTTTTCCCCTACGAGTGGGGCCGCCACGGTGCCCCCTAGAGCCTCTCTATAGTTTATCGTCTTGCCTGTGAAAAAATCCCACCCGTCTGGACGAGCAATCTTGTAGTACAGACCTTCATCTTTTTTCATTTCAAGTCCTCCAATATCTTCTTTGCGTCTCTTGGCCTGAAGAGTCTCCCATAAGGGCCAAGAGCATCCAGCCATTGGGCCTGTTCCTTCGTGACGCTGCCATGCTCGGTTTTGGCCTCAATCATTAGAATCTGTCCGGCACGCACCAGGGTGATGTCTGGATAGCCCCTGTCTCCCTTCATCGGAGTCCTCCAGCGCCCATCCTGCATCCTGGCCGGGCGGAAGTGGGCTACCATCCAGCCCTGCCCCCTGGCCTCTGCGATGATGGCGTCCTCGAAGTCCGCCTCCAAAATGCGGCGCAGGTCCGCACGGGGAAGCTGGGCTATCATGGCGAGGTTGAGCTTCATAGCAACACTCCTTGATTAGTGGGATGACGCAGGGCCGAAGTAACATTCTCAGCACTGCGTACCTCCCCATCATCAAAACACAAGAAACAATCGTCGCCCTTGGGGTACGGTGCGGACAAATCTAGCAAACAAGTGTTAAGTACATGCTTCTCTAATGGATAGATGTACAAGAATTGCCGACCCCTTGCCTTACGCAGCCCTAGAGTATCAGTAAACGCCTTAGCCCTGGTTCCATACTTGGTAATCAGTTGGCGTGGATGCACAACCTCGGCCTCTTGCGTTTCGGTACAACCGTCGTCACTCGTCGGAGCCGATGTTTGCGGCACTGGCTGATCGGTTGCCTGCGCCTCTGGCGTAGGGCGCAGGAACCGGGCGAGCAAGGATTCAAAGCGGCGTTTGGTCAGGGGGGGTTGCTTCATCGCAGATGCTCCAACAGTTGCCGCCCGATGTATTCCGTGTAGACGGGCGGAATAGCCTTCACCAATTCGTCGTTGATCATCCAGTTGATACCCATCGCCGCGCACCGGATCGGGAACTCACCGGCATAGTTGACGGAGCCATAGACGCCGACGACCGGCGAGAGCTTTCCTTCCAAGCGGCCGTGCTTGTTCAGCGACCGGAATCGCTTTCGTTGCCAATGGTGGGCGCAGGGTGGGACAAGCCCCGGCTGCCAGCCGCCGGACTCAAACAGGCGATGGCGTTGGATGTCCAGCCCGAACGACGAGCCGCACAGTTGGATATAGTTGACAAGGGGTGCGTCGGCGACGTTCTCCATGACCCACGGCGCGTCGATCGACGAGAGACGTTCACGGATCGGCACTATCAGGGCCGGGTGTTCGGAACGGATGCCATTCACCCCGGTGATTCGGCTGTAGTGCTCACATGGCGGACTCGCGTGGATCGCATCGAAGCCTCCCAATGGATACGTCATGGCGTCGGCCTGAACGAACCGAGAGCCGATGTAGCGAGGCTGGGGACGGTTATCCACGCCGAGGACGCAGAATCCGGCGAGTTGGTAACCACGGGTAGCACCTCCGGCCCCACAGAAAAGGTCGCAGAGGGATGGCTTTCCGCAGTCCGTTCCACAAGCGGGACACTTCATATCTCTATGTTACCATCGGCGTACATGACGTGGCGGGATAATTACCCATCAAAGCTTCGTTCTGATAAACTCCTAGAGCCTCAAGGCAATGGGGTGGGCATGTTCTAGCGTAATGATGTTCACCGACAAACCGCTTTGCAACGTGCATGTTAACTGCGTAGACCATTTTATCTCCTTTTGGGCCCGGGCAGGACGGGGTTAGGCATTGGCTATCTCCAGGAGCACGTCGGCATGACAGGGTTGACAATCGGGGCACTGCTCATCCAGTGGCTTACCATCTGCATGTTTCTCACACAGAGGACACCAGCAGGCCAGGTCTTTGCCCCGAAGCTCGGTGCCTGCTTGGACGTAAACCTCTCTGCCAGCAGGGGTATATCGAAGCCACCGATGATATTCATCAACTACTGCCTGCTGTTTTGCCCGCTGAGTTAGTCCGGGAGGCATGAGGGGGTCAGTGGTGACGAAGGGGTTTCCCCACTTAGATGGCCTGCTCACCACCATGCAGTTCTCTGGCATTCGCCAGCCGTGCACCCTCCTACGCTGTATTCGCTTTGGCATGGGCCTTCCTCCTACCCCACTGTACATCAACTGCTCCCGTCGGC
>JAUYIB010000012.1:600000-879678 GCA_030688425.1 Candidatus Omnitrophota bacterium
GGATGGAAAACGTGAACTCGATTTCGACCGGCTGGCGGTAAACGCGCTCGAGCTCGGTGAGCGCTTTGTCGATCATTGTAACAAATAACGTCCTTTCAATCAACGGGTTAAACGTGAGGACATAATTCTGAATGGGCCCGTCGAGCAATTGTCCCACCGGATCAGAAAGAAAGCCGCTTTTCATCTCCGAGACAAACAGATTCAGGTTGGGGTAGTTCAGGTCCGCGACCTCCCAGACCGGGAGAGAATCACAGCAGTTGTCCTTGACATTGATCACGTCCGCGATCTTCTGCGAATAGCGGGGGATTTGCTTGGACGACTCCGGCCTCAGCCCGGGATGGCTGACGGCGATCATCCTCGGGTAGTCGTTCCCCACCCGGTTGACGGCCCGCGTCCCCAGGCCGAACACCAGCCGGATCATGCCTTTTGCGGGATTGATCCGGCCTGTCCACACGTAAAGGTTGCGCGACATCGCGACCCCGGCCACGGACGGGAAGAAAAAATGTTTATACGGCACGCCGGCCACGCGCTGGACCAGGATGGCCATCTGCTCGTCGCGGTCGCTTAAGCCCCGCTTGCGGCGATAGCTCAACGCGTCGGGACTCAGGGCGCTGGCGTAGATCAATTTGACCGCCCGGACCAAAGCGTCCAGCCGCTGATGATGCCCGCCCTGGTTCACGCAAAATTCGCTGAGATACTTGCCGGCAAAGGCGTTTCCGAAACTGTCCTCCAGCAGGCTGCTGGAACGGACGATGATCGGGGCCTGACCGTAGTAGTCCAGCATCCGGCTGAACTGCTCGAGGATCTCCGGCGGGAACCTCCCGTCAAGAAACCGCGCCTGGACATCCTCATAATCCTCATCGCCGTATTTCAGATTTTCGGACAACTGCAGGCGGAGGCGGAACAGATTGTTGTCGATGAGAAACGTAAAAAAGACATCCGAACCGATATGAAAAGAATCGTGGGGTTCCAGGACTTCGTTGAAATTGACCGGCCCTTTGCATTTCGACAAAATGCGCCTGGCCACCAGCATCCCGGCGGCCTTTCCGCCGATCTTTCCGGAACCGATCAGCCGGTTGCGGATCCGGAACAGGTCGTCCACCGTCAGAAACTGGTCGACCAGCCGGTCAAACGTCGGATGGCTTCCGAGCATCATGCGGGAGAATTCCTTCTTTAAACTTTTGACCTCGGGAGAACTCTCCGGAAGCGGCTGGTCCATGTCCCGGAATTTCATGAGCTGACGGTAAACAGCGTCCCACGGCGCGATCGAGGCCACCTGCAGGTCCAGCGGTTTTTCGCTGGCCAGGGCCGCGGCGTCCGGGGCCAAGTGGCGATGGAACACCGGCTGCCATTCCTTATCGGTGATCTCATGCGGCAGGAACATCTCGGACGAATACCGGTCCCAGACCTTCAGGGGATGGATATACCATTTGTTCTTGCCGTGAAAAACGCTTAACAGCACCTGGGTGGTGTCCCGGATGCGGGCCACGGCCGTGTACGAGTGTTTCCCGCGTGTTAACGCGAAAAAGGCCACCGTGTCCAACTCGAACAAAAACGGGCAGGTCACCTGGAAGAAAGCGGCCAGCAGCTCATCCGTCGCCCATTCCACGGCCAGGGCCGAAAGGTTGTCAAAAACATAAAACACCTCCCTGCCCCGGTTCTCGATGATCTTATGGACCGCCGTGCTGAAAACGTCGAAACCTTCGGCAGGGTCGACTTCGATGATCTCCAGCCCGTCACAGGGATCGAGGATGGGGGGATGCGAGGCAAACCGGAGATAAACACATTTTTTTCTATCCTGGAGGGACTGCGCAAGGAAGGCCCGGGTGAAGTAGCGGTAGTCTTCGATGTCATCCACTTTCCAGACGACATTGTCCCCGAGGCGCAGATCGTCGATGATCCGGTCAAGCCCCGGGACCCCTGTCTTGACGCGCGCCTTCTTGCTCTCTTCAGACATATCTTTCCTTCCGGCCGGCGAAATGATTTTTATCATTGTAAGCCATCCATAATATTACCGCAACACTTACATTTCCACCCCCTGCGCCGGCAGGCATAAAAAATCCCCAAATGCACACGTCAACGGGCAGGACGCTCTCCACATCGCCCCCTCTCGGCACTCAACAAAAAATCCTTCGGTAAAAGCCGAAGGATTCTATGCTTGGATATCAGGACGGCAGGGGACAGACACAGCCATCCCCTGATCCATCAAAAATTTGTCTTTAACCGCAGCTCCAGATTCCTGACCTGCTCCTGGAGTTCCGCTATCTTCTTAAGCTCGGTGATGTCTTTGATCGTGATAATGATCAACTTCGTACGATTGGCCTGCAGATAAACTCGCCGGGCATTCAACAGCATAACTCTTTTACCGATACGAGGGAACTGATGTTCAATTTCAAAATTATCAAAACTGGTTGTTTTGGGAAGGATCTCTTCCAATAACTGCTTCAGCTTCGGGATATCCCATTGGCGGTTCCCGAGCTCATAGATCAACTGCCCTTCGGTCTCCCCGGGTTTGACCTCGAAAGTCTGATAGAAAGATAAACTGGCTAAGGCCACCGTAAAATCTTCATACAGGATGATTAAGGGATCGTGCACGGCATTGATGATGCTCCCGGCATACTTAAGGGCGTCCTGAATATCCAGCTCTTTCAGCTTATTTTTGTGATCCATGCCTCACCTCTTGGTCAACGTCGCCCTGACTTCGGGCCGCGACCGCAAAGCCATCGTCGTCAGCGCGGGCCAGGTCCTCGGCCAATCCCCGCGTCGGCTCCTTTTCCATGTTGTCCACGGCCCTGTTCTGCAATGGACGCTATCGGGGCAGGATCTTCATTGTTAGGCAAGACAACAGACCCCGTCCTTGCCGTCTTTCTTGGCCTGGTAGAGGGCCTGGTCGGTCTTAAGGATAAAATCATGAACATTAATATTTTTACGGCTCGTCGCGATTCCCATGCTGAGAGTGACCTCCCGCTTTAATTTCAAATTGGCGACGGCTTCTTTGATCTTTTCCGCGATAGCCTTCACCTGCAGAATGTTTGTCTCGAGCAAGATGACCATAAATTCGTCGCCCGCGTATCGGCAGACAATGTCGACCTCCCGCAGGCTTTCCCTGACCACCCGGCTGATTTCTTTAAGCAGCTGGTCTCCTTCCAGATGTCCATAGGTGTCGTTGTATGACTTTAAATCATCGACATCAAACATCAAAAGGCATAACGGATTACCGTACCGGTTAGATCGCTCGGCTTCAGATCTCAGGACCTTCATGAAATGCCGGTGATTATATAACCCGGTCAAGGGGTCCGTCGTGGAAAGATGCTCCAATTCCCGGCAATAATTGGCATTTTCGATGGCGATGGCGGCCTGCTGGATGATCATCGAGATGATCTTCAGGTCCGTTTGCGTAAAAACATCCTCCCCCGTTAAACCCTTATCACACGCGCAGAAAACCCCGACGACCTTATTGCGCAGTTTCACGGGAACGCAGAGGAAAGACTTGCTTTTATAGGGCGGACTGTTTTTTCTCGCGATATTGGGCTCAACCTCAATATCCGTCACCAGGAGGGGGTTACCGTCCCGAGCGACAACCCCCGCGATAGACTCGCCGAGCTTGGTCCTCGTATTGACGACGACCTCTTCGTCCAGCCCCTTGGATCCCTTGATCAGAAGTTCCTGTGCGTCCGGGTCCAGGATCATCAGGGAGCAGCGCTGGACCCCCAGGATCTGGGTCGCTTTTTCAATGATAAAATCAATGAGGTGGTGCAACTCGAGGATCGCGCTGATCCGCTGGTCGATGACCAGAACCTGCTCGATCTTCTTTTCCGCGAACAGCGAATTTTCATACGATCTTTTCAGCTCCGCTTCCGCATGCTTGCGGGCCGTGATGTCAACCCCTGACACAACGATGCTGTACGGCTCTTTCCCCTCCTGGAATAAAAGCTGGGTCGATGAGAACAAGACCGTCTTGACGGACCCGTCCTTGGCATAAATGCCGACCTCAAGCTCGGCAGGGAACTCGCCCTTGAAACACCTTTCAAATTGAGCCAGAAAAACTCTCCTTTCATCTTCAACGATAAAATTGATCAACGGCTGGCCGATGATCTCACTCTTTGAATAATTCAAATTCGCGAGGAACGCCTTATTAGCGTTCTCGATCTTGCCGTCCGGCATGATCACCACGCTGAAGGCGAGGTTCCGTTCAAACAGCAAATCGTCCCGTTCTTCAATATTCTTGAGATGCTGGCGCAATGACGACAGTTCGGTCGCAAGCTTCACAAGATCCACCAGCGCCCGGTCATTGAACGGCTTTTGCAGAAAACCCACAGCCCCCGCTTTTAAAGCCTGCTCCGCAAAGCCCCCGTCCTTATCGACGGTTATCATAATGACCGGGCGTTGAGAACCGGATTTGACAAGGATCTTTTGCGTCTCCCAGCCGTCGATCCCGGGAATGTGGATATCCAGGATCAGGCAGCCGGAAACACTGTTGGGGACGGTGCTGAGGAATTTTTCCGCGGAAGGGAAGGTGTCCACGTCAAACCCGTATGCCAACAACAGGAATTTGAGCGCGCGGCACACCGATTCGTCGTCATCGACAACAAAAACCTGTTTGCTTTTCACAGGCGTCTTCCCCCTCTCTTGTATTGGGGTAATAACCGTTTGTCTGTTCGCCATCCTGCTCAAGGGCTCGGGACATGGACCTCTCAAACCGCTATTTTCCATTTATTAATCCTTAATCCGATCAACCTAAAAACGTTAACGATGATGTCCCGCCGGTCATAAAATGACAGGCAGGCCCTTTCGCATGGCCGCGCGATGCCTGGCCCGGATATGTCCCCCCAAGGCCTTGCCGGCCTGGCGTTGGGCCGACGGTCTTCGGCTTACGCCTCTTCGGCCCACCCCTGGATTTTTCTTTTTCATCTTGCACCCCTGTTAGAATCCTTCGCCTGAAGAACGTTTGAAAAACTTTTTTCCATTTCCCGGTTCTTGCGCATTGGGGTTCCCTTCATTGATAAAATCAGCGGTGGCCTGGGAATGCCCCATCAATATCCGCTCCGCTTCCAGCCAGTTATCCAGGGCTGACCCCCCTTTTTCAAGATAAATTTGATACGCCCGAAGCTGGATAGAACTGTCATCCACGGCCGCCATCGTCCGGATTTCCCCCGGCCCCCTCAGAAGCTCATTGGCCTGATCCGGTGTCTTCTCGTAATCAAGCGGCGCCGCGCCGCGCGATTTGCCGGAAATCCGCTCTGCCTGTCTTTGGTGACGGTGCTTTGACATTTTCTTCTCCTTTGGTTGGCACAGTGGTTATTTGCGCTGCCCGAGATCCTGGTCAAAAACCGCGATCCCTTCAACGGTATTCTTAACGAGTTTGAACTTCTCAACATTGTTTTTGGCCGTTTCCTCTTCCTCGACCTGCTCGGAAACAAACCACTGCAACATGATCTCCGTGGCATAATCACGCTCTTCTCTCGCCAGGTCTACAAGGTCATAAATCAAGGCGCTGACCTTTAATTCCTGCTCATAAGCCTCCTCCAAAACGGACAAAAAGGACTTCCACTCCGCTTTCGGGGCTTCCAGAGCGGTCAGGACCACCTTCCCGCCTCTCGCGCAGAGATACTCGTTGAATTTCATAGCGTGCTGAAATTCCTCGTTGGATTGGATCTTAAACCAATGGGCGGAACCCGGCATATAATGGGATTTAAAATGCTCGGCCATGGATAAATAGGAATAAAAAGCGCTTAACTCCGCGTTAGCTTGCCTGTTAAGCGCTTTCTCCATTTTGGGTTTTATTATCATAACGTTCTCCTTGGCCCATGGGGCCGGATTGGTCCGCCTGACCTCGCCATTCCTCATCCCAGGAACGGCGGCCCCCGGTGACATTTGCTATCGCCCAAATGACATCCAGGGGATTCAAGGGTTTCTTAAGATGCCTTTCGATGCCGCATAGAGTCAGGAGGAACCTGAATTCCTCCTTAAAATATTCTGACATCGCGATAATGGGGACTTTCCTCGTTTCCAACACGCGATTGATCTCGTCGGCAATCACAAATCCGTTTTTCCGCGGCATTTTCAACTCCAACAGGACCGCATCCGGTTGCTTCTGAACGACGACATCGACCGCTGATAAAGCGTCATTAACGACAACCGGTTCATGCCCGGTCGAGGACAGGACTTCCTCAAGATTCCCAAGGGATTCCCTGTCATCATTGATGATGACGACGACTGTTCTTCTCCCCACGCCCCCCTCCTTGTCATATTGTGAACAACCGGCTGGCCGCCACTGCCGCGCACCGGATGTTCGTTGTAATCCAAAACGATTGACTTTCCTTTTCTGGATTGCATTGTAGGCCTCACCCAAAAAGAATCAATTGAACCAAGGTATAACCACAGATCGGCAAAGTCCGCGAGAAGCCAAGGTTGCCCTTCCGGGCGCCGCTCTCCCCGGCGAGACTGACATGACCGGCTTTAGGAGCCATCGATTGTATGCGCCCCAAGAAAAGTGACATGGCCCGCCACATGGGTGTTTTTCGGGACTATGGCTCCCGCGGCGATCACGGCATGGTCCCCGATTTCTGCTCCGGGCAAGATCACGGAGTTTAATCCAATAATGACATTCCTCCCGATTTTGACTTTTTTGAGTTTTAACCCGCCTTTTTCAAAAGAATGGGCAACGATCGTGGCGTTGCCGCCGATGGCCGAGTTATCTCCGATCTCCAACAATGAAAGATCGCCCACATTTTTCGAATTGATCAGCACATTCCTGCCGATCCGGGCTCCCATCAACCGATAAAATAAGGCGCAATAGGGTGTCAATAAGATCAAATCCAAAAAGACGACTTTCACAACCATAAAAAAGGCGTTAACGAAAATCCATTTAAATATTTCGGGCGAACCGACCTGGAATTCCCCTTCTTTTAATCTTAGCCGAAAGATGACCCTGACAAGGCTGACGAGCGCCATGAGCATAACACCGGAAAAGAAATATGCCGCCACAAACCCAAAACAAAAGTATAAAACCCTCAACCCGGCGGTTAAAGACGCCGTGCAGGTCCAAAGCTGATTAAGAAAATACACCCCGGGAAAAATCGACAGCCCCAGGACCACAATGCCGGCCATATACATAAAAAGAGTAAAAAGGATTGTAACGAGTGACAGCAGGAAACGGCTTTCCGCCCGAGATCCCATAACCACGCCTCCGCGTGACCGTCTTAACTCAAAGTTTCATGGAACCATCCCCGGATCAAATGCAGCATCTCTTCGTTATGCTCCCTGAAAAGGTGTTCGGCATGCGGCCCATTCTTAATAATACTTAATCGTTTAAAAGCGGCGGTATTCTTATAAAGCTCCTCGGAATGCCAGGGCCGGACGATCCAGTCAGCATCACCATGAATATAAAAAATCGGGATCCCCGCTTTCTTAACGATCTCCAGGGGCTTTTCCTTCTTGTGCCAGAAGGGCCCTGGCCGGATCCCTTTCCCATGTTTTCCCTCGCCGAATAAATTATAGAAAAAATCGTTTTTAACATCGAATCCCCAGAGGCGGCAGTCGATTCTCGCGAATTCCGCCGGAGCGCTGATCGAAACAATGCTGTTGATGGACATCGTCTTGGAAGCGGCAATGATGCTTGTCGCCGCCCCCAGGGAGAACCCGATCAGCCCGATCCTCCCGTAATTCTTGCTGGCAAGTTCGACAATGCCTAAAAGATCCAAATATTCTTTTGCCGTCCAGGAAAAAAGTCCATCGCTCCGTCCGTGACCTCTGAAATCGAACAAAATGACGTCGTATTCATTGGCCAACGATTCCCCAAGCCTCCTTAACAGAACGGCCTGTTTGCTGTTAAAAAAGCCGTGGGCGATTATGATGACCTTCTCGTGACCGGACTGATAATGGTCATAGGAAACCTTGTGCCGATCTGCCGTGACTAAATATCCCGATAATTTCATGGCTGAGAAATCATGGCTTGAGCTTGACATCCACAATCAACGGAAGGTGATCCGAAGCTGTCTTATCCAGGTCTGTCCTTGATACGTCCACATGCGTTACCTCAATGTCCGGACCGACGAATATATGATCGATCCTTCCGACAGGATAGTGGCTGAACCAGGTCGCTTTAGGGCTATGGTGATCAAGCCCTCCTTGAGCATCGCGGAAAACCCTCTTGATGTTGCGGTATATCTGGGAATAGGGCAAAGCGTTAAAATCGCCGCACAAAATGACCGGCCCCCGGCAGTCAGGGTGAGAGACCCATTCCGGCCCCAGGAAAGCCTTGGCTTGACGGATCCCCTCCCGGGGGAAAAGCCCAAAATGCGTATTAAAAACATTGATCGGGACCCCCGCGATATGGACCGTCATCCAAATGATCCCTCTTGGTTCCACGATGGGCCTTTTAAGAATGCCCGGCAATGCCCCGGCGCGGATCAATTGCATCGGATAGCGGCTTAGCACGGCGATGCCATAACGCTCCCCGCCAATGACAACGGAGGGATGAAAATGGCAGGCCATGCCCAATTTATGCGCGATCATGCGCGGCTGATCCATCCCCCCGGTGCGCATACGTCCCGCATCCAGTTCCTGAAGCGCGACGATGTCCGGTTCGTGCCGCCCAATGACGCGCGCGATCCTGTCCGGTGAAATTTTTCCATCCATCCCGATACAAGAGTGAACGTTATATGTCATGATCCGGATCGTGTCCGAGGCCAACCTGATTTTTTCAGGAACAAGGAATTCCGCGCTTTGTTTCAGCCCTTGCGGGACCGGACGCTTTAAAAATCGCAGGGCTTCAACCCGCAGGTCCCTTGGCGTTAAATACTCCCGCCCCCCCCGTTTTGGGATGATGTCGATGGGAAGCAAGGCAAAACCATTTGTTTCCTCCGGGCCTGGCCCGCCGTGAGAGCCGTTCTCCACGGGGAAGGTCATCGGCTTATGATCGGGTTTAAACCCCATAATAGTGAAATCTCCCGCGTTGGGATGATGGCACACACGGACCAGGTCTTCCGTCAACGGCGCCAAAAAGGGGTGCCCCGCCCCTAATATCTTTTTGGCATCTTGCGGCAGGGTGAATTCCCCCTCCTCGGTCCAAACGCGGACCCGGCCCGGCTCCAGATCTTCGATCTCCATGGAGGGGTCCAGCCATCTCAGGACCTTCCACGGCATCATTTCCAGGCTCGCTTCCGCGCGGTACTCATCCTTTAAACGATACTGCAAAACCTCAAATTGCAACGGGCCCACCGCGCCTAACAGCGGCGTATGGTGCCTGGTTTTTCGCAAGAAAATGGGCTGCACAATGTCTTCCGCCAACAGGTGGTCCAGCCCTTTTCGGAACGATTTGTATGTTGACGCCGCCTTGTTATGCAAAAAGGCGAAACATTCAGGCGCAAACCGCGGGATTTCCTCGAACACCAGGGCGGGATCGACGCTGATCGTGTCGCCGATGCGATAATCCAGCTTCGTGACAAAGCCGATCACGTCTCCGGGAAAGGCCTCGTGGATCACTTCCCTCTCGCGGCCAAACAGATTGTAAGAGTCTGATAAACGTATGTTTTTCCCCGATCGGGCATGATACACCGTCATGTCCCGGCAAAACTTCCCCGAACAAACCCTGGCGAACACCACACGGTCCCGGTGAAGAGGGTTCATGTTCGTTTGGACCTTGAAAACAAACGCCGAGAAATCCGGATGGTCCAAAGGGATCACGCCGTTTTTGCCCTTCCGGGGTGTCGGCTCTGAAGAATGCTCTAAGAATCCCCTCAAAAGGAGCTCCACGCCGAAATTATTGCCGGCGCTCCCGAAGAAAACAGGCGTCGTCTTCCCTTGAAGCACGGCATTCCGGTCAAAGCCGCCATGGGCGCCGTCCAGCATCCCCAATTCCTCGATAACTTCGCGATAGGCCTGCTCCTGCAGCATGTCCTTGATAAAAGGGTCGGAAAGATCATGCACCGAGACCGGCGCGATGTACGCACCTCCCGGGACCCGCTCAAAAAGATGAACCTCCTTCTTCATCCGGTCGTAAATGCCTTTAAACCCCGGACCGTTTCCCAAAGGCCAGGTCGCCGGGAAGGCGTGTAAGTTCAGGACCTTCTCCAACTGGTCAATGAGCTCCAGCGGCGGCTTGGCGGGCCGGTCGAGCTTATTCATAAAAGTGAATATCGGAATGCCGCGCTTCCGGCAAATCTCAAAAAGCTTGAGGGTCTGGCTTTCGATCCCCTTCCCGGCGTCGATCACCATGATAACCGCATCCACGGCCATCAACACACGATAAGTGTCCTCTGAGAAATCCTTGTGGCCCGGTGTATCCAGTAAATTCAGCCGGTAGTTTTCATAATCAAACTGCAAAACGGTTGAAGAAATGGAGATCCCCCGTTTTTTCTCCAATTCCATCCAATCGGACGCGGTCTCCCTCTGTTTCTTTTTTGCCGCCACCGATCCGGCCAGGTCCAGCGCCCCGCCGTACAATAAAAGCTTTTCGGTAAGAGTTGTTTTCCCCGCGTCCGGGTGGGAGATGATCGCGAAGGTCCGCCGGCGCGCGGCCTCTGCTTTGACTTGACGACTTATCTGGGGAGAATTTTTATCCATGGCCATACCTTGGTTATTAATAAAACAGGGAAAATCAAAAACCGTATACTCATTAGCGCATCACGGGGAAAAGCAAATTGTAAACCGTGGGGACAGAGCCTAAGGTGGGGTGAGGGCGAAGAAAACAGGATTTTGTTTTGCAGTAAAAATCATGGTGCAAGTATATATGAATGGGCTAAATCCGTCAACAGCCATCCCATTGCCGGCTCATTTCCTGTCATGGAGATGGAGCATTTCTTGAACATCTCTTGAAATTGGCGACTCCGCAGATATGGAATCCCGGATTGAGTTGAGGTCTTCTTAAATTTCCTCAATTTAATTAAGGATCTTCTCAATCCGAGGCCCGAACTCGCCTATAGCATCTTTCCCGGACTGCAGTCGGGTTGCTTCATCCAATCTTCACCTCCGCAAAATGCTCTACCCGGTCATCGATAAGCCGCAAGACCTTCTCTCCCTGCTCAACGCCGTCTACGCTCACGGAAATCACCTGATCCGATGGTCCCGACCGGAGGAAAACAATGTGATAGAAGGTTTCCCGGTACCGGTAATGGAGCTTCCAAGCGGACCAACCCGCGGGAAGGCACGGCTCGAAACAGAGCCTGTCCACTTTCAACCGGATCCCCAGCAAATGCTTCACGATAAGCTGATACATCCAACCCGCGGATCCGGTGTACCAGGTCCATCCTCCGCGCCCTGCAAGACCAGGAGAGGCATAAACATCTGCGGCCATCACAAACGGTTCCACTTTGTAAACGGCGCACTTATCCGCGGTATCGGAATGATGCACGGGATTGATCATATCGAGCAACTCCCAAGCCCGCTTTTTGTCCCCTAAGACCGTGAACGCGATCGCCGCCCAGACCGCGGCATGCGTGTACTGTCCCCCGTTCTCCCGCACCCCGGGGACATAGCCTTTGATGTATCCCGGACTGGGGAGATTCTTTTTAAAAGGAGGGTCAAACAATCTCACGAGCGCATGTTTCCGGTCGACAAGCTGCCGGTCCACCTGATCCATGGCCTTTCGGGCCCGCTCCGGCTGAGCCGCGCCGGAAAGAACCGCCCAGGATTGCGGGATCGAATCGATCCGGCATTCGCTGTTCAGGGAAGAACCCAGGGGGTCCCCGTTGTCAAAATAGGCCCGGCGATACCACTCGCCGTCCCAGGCATGCTCTTCAATATTCCTGGCGAGTTTCCCGGCCTCCCCAGCACAGAGCTCCGAAAAAGCCTTGTCCTCATGCTGAGCGGCCAAGACCGCCATCGACTTAAGAACATCAAAAAGAAAAAAAGCCAACCAGACACTTTCACCTTTTCCTTCGTGTCCGACGAGATTCATCCCGTCATTCCAGTCCCCGCTTCCCATAAGCGGAAGGCCATGGACACCGAACCGCAGCCCCCTTTTCACGCTTAAAACACAATGTTCATAAAGGGTCCCGGCACGGGCAGAGGTTCTCGGCATATCGTAGTAAGATTCTTCTCCCGGATTGACCAAGGGCCCTTCCAGGAACCCTATCCTTTCATCAAGGACCCCGCTATCCCCGATCTCTTTGACATACAGGCAGGTCACAAACGGAAGCCATAAATAATCATCCGAACAGCGGCTCCTGACCCCGCGGCCCGAAGGCGGGTGCCACCAGTGCTGCACATCTCCCTCCACAAACTGGTGCGCGGCAAAGGTCAGCAATTGCCCCCGGATCATGTCCGGTTTCGAATGGATCAGCGCCATCACATCCTGGAGTTGGTCCCGGAAACCGAAAGCCCCTCCGGATTGATAAAAACCGCTTCGCCCCATGAGACGGCAGGCCAGGACCTGATATTGCAGCCATCCGTTCACGAGAAAATTGATCGAGACATCCGGCGTTTCCACATACACAACACCCAGGGTGCGTTTCCAGTATTCCCACACCCTTCCCAGTTCCTGGCGCGCCGCCTCAATACCGCCAAAACGCCGAACGAGGTCCCGCGCCTCATCCGCCGTTCTCCCGGACCCAAAAGTAAAAACGACCTCTTTCTGCTGGCCGTCCTCAAGTTCAAATTTGACCTGCGTGGCAACGCAGGGATCGATCCCCGCGCCCACTTTTCCGGAAAGCCTGTCCCGGCGCATCACGGAAGGCGAGGCCATCGTCCCGTTCCTCCCGATAAATTCGATCCGGTCCCCCGTCACGAACCGCGTCTGTTCACTGACATCCAAGAAAACAGCCCGATTCGGAAATTCCTTGTTATAAGGATTGCGGGCCAGCAAGGCACCGCTTTTAGGATCGATCTCGGTCAGGATATGCGTGTGGTATTTATCCCGAAATGTCCCCATAACCAGCTCACAGTACGCCGTCACGGAAAGACGCCTCCGCCGCCCGGAAATATTCCTGATCTTGCAGTGCGAAAATTTGACGCAATTCTCCAGGGAAACGAATACCGTCAATTCTGAAACGATCCCGTTCTCGGTATGTTCAAAAACGCTGTACCCGAAGCCATGGCGCGAGGTGTAACCGGTCTGCCCCTTCGCGGGAAGCGGGGTCGGAGACCAGAATCTCCCGCTCTCGTCATCGCGAATATAGATCGCCTCGCCGGAAGCATCCGAAACGGGATCGTTCTTCCAGGGCGTTAAACGAAACTCGTGCGCGTTCTCGCTCCAGGTGTAGGCACTGCCGCTTTCGGAAACCACCGTGCCAAAATGTCGGTTCGCCAGCACATTGACCCACGGGGCGGGGGTGGTTTTCGATCTCGAAGTCATGATCACATATTCCCGGCCATCCCCGGTAAACCCTCCCACACCATTAAAATGAATAAGGTCGGAGCGCTCCACGGGACCTTGGGCCGCTTCTTCCGGATCATCTTTCCTGGTTGGAACGAACGGCAGAAAGTTCACCTTGGGCTGTGTCATATCCGCCACCTGCTCCCCCAGCGTACCCCGGCGATCCGAAATAATGATCCGCGCGACCGTTTGAATGAGGATCCGGTCCTCCTCCGACATCTGATCGGCGCGCCTTAAGAAGACACCGCCTTTTTGGTCCTCTCGTTCTTTGGCATTCGCTGCGATCAACCCGCTGATCCTCTCCCCCAGACTGTCGCGATAAATGGAACTGTCTTCATTCCATATAACCAGATCGACCGTGAGACCTTTCAAGCGCCAATAGGCATGGGCCTGCATCATCTGCACGATGAGATCGAGATTGTCCTGATTTTCGATGCGGACGAGAACGATCGGAAGGTCCCCCGAGATACTGTGTCCCCAAAGATCGGACTGGCCCCGGTTATTCCGCTGCAAAATACTCGCGTTCGCCCGCCACGCAGGATTCGCGTACACAATGGCGCTTGATAGACGGCCGTAGAGCTGGGCGGCCGCTTCCGTGACATTGATCTGCTGCAAGCCAACCTGCGCGTGGATCCAGGCCAAGTTAAAAACACGGTCGGCGAGATTTCTGTCCCGGTATTTTTCTATGAACGCTCGCGCCGCTTCCTGGCTCTCGCACATTCCGGTCACATAATCGATCACGGCCGATTCATCGGGCGCCAGTTCGATCCGGCTTCGTATCGAAACGATCGGGTCCAGGACAGAACCCTCACTGTCCGAAAGCCGGCCGAGCCCCTCCATCGCCACGGGATCGGTCACCGTGCGGCCCCGTCCAATGAACTTACTGCGGTCCGTTTCATAGGAAGCGCCCATGACCGCATTCCCATGGACCGCCATCAGGTGAAACATCCAGGGGAACGCTTCTTTGTCGGAGCGCGGCCGCCGCCGGCAAAGGATCGCCTGGTGAGACCGGATAATTTCGGTCTGAACGAACAGATTGCTAAAGGCCCGGTGGGCTTGGTCACTGGCGGGATCATTTAAGACGACCTCCGCGTAACTGGTCACTTCGATGACCCGCCGGCCGGCGGACCGGTTGCTGATCGTCACCCGGCGCAATTCGATGTCATCTTCCGGAGAAACCGTGATCTCCGTATGCGTCTCGATCTGATGGTCCTGCCGCTTGAACTCCACCCAGGCCTGGGAAAACAAGGCTTCATAGTTCTTGGGTCTTTTTTGTGTTGGCTGATACGCCGAGGACCAGAACTGGCCGGACGCCACATCCCGGAGATAAATGAAGGTCCCGTCATTGTCCAGGGCCGGGTCCTCGCTCCACCGCGTCACGGCGATATTTTGCCAGCGGCTGTAGCCTCCTCCGGCGTTGTTGACCATCACCTGGTACCGGCCGTTTGAAATCGGATGGACTTCAGGCACCGGAGTTTGAGAAGTCGTAAAGACCCGCAAAAGGGTTTCCCGGTCGCCGGATTTTCTAAGCATTCCGGTGACTTCAAAATCATAAAGGAACGGCTCGGCCGTCGGGACCCGTTCCTGGAGAAGGAATTCAGCCGATTTGAACATCGGCTCCGCAAGAAAACGTCTTTGCATCGGGCGGCCCAGAAGCACTGAGGAGAGAGCCAGCAAACTCATGCCCTGATGATGCGCCATGTAGCATTTTACGATCGCCCGGGTTTCGTCCGGAGCAAGGCGCGCGGCCGTGTAATCGATCGCCTCGTAAAGGCCGTAAACCCCTCCGGCTCCTTCCGCGGATAACCGCTCGAGATTCTCGCAGGCTTTTTCCGGCTCCACCATCAAGGCCAGCATCGAGGCATAGGGGGCCACGACCAGATCATCCGCGAGGCCCCGTTTGAAACCCATGCCGGGGACTCCAAACGAGTGATACTGATAGACCATGTTCGCGTCGATCTTATTGTAGGCGGACTCGGAGATCCCCCAGGGGATATTATTCTTGGCCCCATACAGGATCTGACCGCTGACCGCGGCCTTGTAGGTCTGATCCAGCAGACTGCCTTCATAAGTCGACATCACCAAAAGAGGCATGAGATATTCGAACATCGACCCGCCCCAAGAGACCAGGACAGGATCTCCCTCGAACTTTGCGATCATCCGGCCGAGCTTGAACCAATGATCCTGAGGCATTCTCCCCTGGGCGATCGCGACAAAACTGCAAAACCGGGCCTCGGACGCCAGCAGGTCGTAACAGCCGCGATCCACCTTGTGCTCGCTGACATTGTATCCAATAGAGAGAAGATGCGTGCTCTTGTCATACAGAAATTCATATTCGATACTGGAAATTTCGCTGCACCGCAACACGATATAATCGATCGCCTTGATCCTTTCGGCGGACCGCGTCCCGGCATCTTTGATCGTATCGCGAAATTTTAGAAACCATTCCTGGGCCCTTTTTGACGCGTCATCCGTGACCGGCATGGCGCCCGTGATCTCCTCAATAAGCGGGACCAGCTTTTGCTCGAGTCTCGCGACTTCACCAAGGGCCGGGATCTCGTCCAGATACCGCAGCGCCTCCCGGAGCTGAACAAGGCGCTCCCGCTGGGGCTCGTCCCCCCCGTCCCACATCCCCGGAATTTCCGGCGCCACCAGGATCCAGGGCGCGATAAAAGACATGTCCTCCAGAAAATCGTAACACTGCCGTTCGAAGGCTCGGGCCCATTTTTTACTTTGCTCATAATGTTTTTGATCCAAGCCCGAAAGGACCTTTGAAATATCCGTTGAAAGCTGGCGCAAAAGCGTATAGATCTCCGAAAGACACGCGGGGGAAGATTTGGTCTTTTCTTGAAATTGCCCGATCCTTTCAAAAACCAGCCGAAGAGATCCGGCAACACCGCTCTTTTCGCTTTTCTCAAGGCCCGCGAGACTTTGATGCAGGATCTCCAGGGTATCTTCAAGCCCATCAAATATCTTGGTGGAGACGATCTTCTGAGAGTTCATTTCCGCGAGCCCCGAGCGCAGGACCATCAAGTGCCCGGCCAGGTTTCCGCTGTCCACCGATGAAATATAAAGAGGCATCAAAGGCTTAAGTGTCTCCGTGTCGTACCAGTTATAAAAATGCCTCCGGTACTTTTCCATAAGGTTCAGGGTGTCAAAAGTTTTTTCTGTCCGGTTGAACATCATCCCCATTGAAATGTAGCAAAAATCATAGGCCGTCAAATTCGCGAGAAGCGACAGGCCGATATTCGTCGGCGAAGTCCTGTGAGCCAAAACGCTGACGGGCTCTTCCTGGAAATTGTCCGGCGGCAACCAGTGGTCCTTCTCCGTCACGAAGTTCTCAAAAAACGCCCAAGTCCTCCGGGCAAGGATCCGAAGAAAAGAACTCTGCGTTTTAGAAAGCATGATCTTCCGGGGCGAAGAGGGCCGGCTGATCACATAAACCGCCGCGGGAGAAACGAACCACAAGCTTAAAAAGATCAGGGCCGTTCCGTCGAAATGCGGGAACAAAAAAGCCGAACACCCCAGCAGCAGAACGGCGGCAACCGGTTCGAGCGGCATGCTCCGGTAGCAGCCTAAGATATGATTCGGCAAGGAGGCTCTCGCTTCGAGCAGGGTCCTCCATTCCAGCAAACGCCTCCTTGACACGAACATTCTCCACAAAGTCCGCACGATCGCGTCCAAAGAATAGAACGACTCGTGCAGCAAAAAAACAAGCGAAAAGAAGAACCGGAGCGCGCTCTTCTTAAATGAGGACAACACCAATCGAACATGGGTCCTAAAGGCCAGGTCCTTGGATTTTCTCACGGCCTCCGCCAGGGACATCGGCACGATGGGAAAACCAAGCAGAGCGACGACGAAAGCCGACCACATCCAGGACGGCCGGAAAAACATCCATCCGGATACAAGCAGCAGAACTGTCGCCAAAGGAACGAGGCTGCGCCTCAAGTTATCCACTATCTTCCATTGCGACAGAAAGGAGATCGGATTTCTGACTCTTGTCCCTCTGGGCCCGGGGACCGAGGCGAACAGCCAGGGAAAGATCTGCCAGTCCCCGCGGATCCAACGGTGCCTCCGGCTCGAGTCCTGAAGATACCCCGAAGGATATCCCTCGTAGAATTGGATATCCGTCACAAGCCCCGACCGGGCGTAACACCCCTCCAAAAGATCATGGCTCAAGATAAAACTTTCCGGAAAACGGTCCTGCATGGATATTTCGAACGCATCCACGTCATAAAGCCCTTTTCCGATAAAAGACCCTTCGAAAAAAAGATCCTGGTAAACATCGGACACCGCTTTGGTATAAGGATCGATCCCGGTCTCCCCTCCGAAGATCTTCACGAACAACGAAGGATTATCTCCGGGATAGCTGGACTCAACCCGGGGCTGAAGGATCCCGTATCCGGAAACGACCCGTTGCTTTTTTTCGTCATAAACCGGCCGGTTCAAAGGATGCGCGATGACCCCCGCGAGCTCTCGCACCGCGTTCCGGGGCATCCGGGTGTCCGCGTCCAGCGTAATGACATATTTTACGTCCTGAAGCCCCTGCGGATCCCCGATGATCACGCTGAACCGGTCCTTGCCTTTTCCGCGAAGGAATGCGTTCAAATCTCCGAGCTTGCCCCGCTTGCGTTCATACCCCATCCACACCTTTTCTCTTTCATTCCACCGGCGAGGCCGGTGAAGGAGATAGAAAACATGGTCTTTCTGCCGGCGGTATTTGTCATTCAGCTGTTCGATCCCGTCGATAAGCTGCGCAAGAAGCGCTTCATCCTCAGGCGTCGTCTCCTGCTTTGCATCACAAAAATCCGTTAAGAGCGCAAACTCCGTATGCGCGTCAATATTCGCGAGATAGCGGACCTCCAGCCCTTTGAGCAGCACGTCGACCGTCCTGGCGTCACTGATCAGGCAAGGGACCACGGCGAGCGTATGGGCGTGGGCGGGAATTCCTTCTGAGAAATCCATCCGGGGAAGGTCCTGGGGACTCACAAGCATCATGGAAAACCAGTTCACCAGCGCGACCGCTGTCTGGCTTGTCGTAATGAGAAGCGATATTCCAAACAAAACAAGCCACGGCCAGCTCAACACCACCGCCATCTGCATCCAGTGCAGAATACCTGCGGTCAGAGCGAGGGTCATAAAAATAATCGAACCGAAAAAGAGGACAGACGGCCAAAAAGTTTTCTTTGCCTGTAAATACTGGCGGAACGATAAGCGCAGGCCCAATTCGCGGCAAAAAAGCTCCAATCCCCTGTCGATAAGGTAAAACCCCACATGCGCCGTGACGTGGCGGGGGCCTTTTTCCGTTTTCGCCGTATGCGCGATCCGCAGCACGCGCGCGGCGATCTCTTCTTCTCCGAGCTTGCTTCTCAGGGAAAGCTTCTCAACGACATGCCGGTAACGGTCACGGGTCGCGAACGACATCCGGCGGTAGTCCCCCGACGGGTCCTGGCCCAAAACCTTTTCGACAACGCTGAGCTCTTCGACAAAATCATGCCAATCCGTGATCTCCAGAAGACGCAGGCTCCCGATCGTATTCGCGATCGAGACCTGGTCAGCCGCCTCTTTTTGGCCGGTCGCCCGGATGATCCGATCGATGGTCTCGCCTTGCTCCAAAAGCTTCTTTTCCAGCCAGGTAAACGGAAGATTGAGCACCTGGCTTTGACCATGCAAACGCCGTATAAATTCCGCGACAAAGTCGTCGGAAAGCGTCAGGTTCGCCCTGGACATCGCCGCAATCTCAAAGATCACCCCATCAGTGTTTTCGGCCAAAACTTCCAGGATCCGCGTCGCCCAATAATTCGCCTTATCTCTTTCCTCTTTTGCGACAATCAAACGGGAAGACACGCGCCTTAAGTTCTCAATAAGCGCTAATCTCAACATGATGGGAATGGCCCACAATTCGCCAAGCTTCAAATGACTGACGGTTTGATAGGCCGCGACAAACTCCTCAAGCCCCCGGCTATCCAACCGTCCATCGCCATGAGAAACAAGCTCCATGGCAAGCTCATAAACACGCGGATAACCGGCAAACTGGCCCTGCAACAGGTGGGGTAATTCATGAATGTAATTTTTCGGAAGGTATTTTTGGGCAAGCCTTATCTGCTCTTCAATGAGGTAATAGTTATCGAGCAGCCATTCCCCGGCCAGCGAGATCTTGCGTTTGGGTTTGCCGCTCTCATTGAGGAGTTCATGGATCTTCGCAAGGACCTTTTCATTGTTCTTCAAACGGAGCAAAATCCTGTTCCGCCCCTTTTTGTAACTGACCGGGTGCCCTTGGGCCAGTTTTTTCGCATGCGTCTTGAGCTGCTCAATGCTGAGAAGCTCAGCCCGGAGGGGCTCTTCCTCGACGATCCTGTTCCAATCCAGAAAGGCGCCGAGACGCATTTTAAGAGGCAAAATATAGTTTTGCAGAAGCTTCAGAGGCAATGCGCGCTCCTATTCCTTTTCCGTGGCAATGGCCAACTCGCCATATTTAGGCGCAACAGCTTTTATTAAGCCGGGAAGGGGCCGCCGGTCGTTATCAATTATTTTTGGAAGCACACGTATCCCTTATCTCTCGATCATTAATCCCCGCCGTATTCAAAAAAAAACCGGGCGGTGTCCGTCCCGGTGTATATTGCCTTCATGTTTTGGGGTTTGTAATCTTAGCTAAGACCGCTTCCTCTAACATAAGCTCTGCTTTCGGGGGTATACATATTTCGCATTTTAGCACCGGGATTCTTGAATAACAACCTCATTTTGTGAAGGGTCCCGTGAACTGTCCAAAAGCCGGGGATTACTTGCTGTCTCTCAAAACGTAGGGCTGTATATGGATGACGAAAGGGGCGATATGCCGAGTGAGGTTTCCAACTATACGGAAAAATTCACAAACGCATAACGAGATACGCCGCAACCGCATGAAACCACCAGACAGGCAAAAAGCCCCAACCGGACATGCCGGTCAGGGCCTTATACACTTTTTTTCTCTACCAGAGAGGCAAAAACTGGGGTCGCTGGCTGAAGAAGGTTAGGACCTGTTAGATGACTCAACCCCTTAATATACCGTACACGGCCCCCATGAACAGATCAGCCGGTTTATTCCAAACAGCGCCGTGAATCACTTAACAGCGGCAGCTATTCTTTGCAACAGAGTCTCTACGTCAAAGGGCTTGCTGATCACGGCAGCTATCAAACCGGCATTTCTTTCTTTAGCGCATAACTCTTCGAGATCCAGCATTCCAGAAATAATAAATACCGCAGACTGGGGATTGATTTCTTTTGTCATGTTCAACAAATCTATTCCACTCAAGCCTTTCATCTTATAATCGAAAAGGCATAAATCATATTTATCTTTCTTAATAAGAAGCGCTGCTGCCCCGCTATCCGTTACCTCATCGACACAATACCCCTCGCCACGCAAAAGAATGGCCAAAGAATTACATATCCCTGCATCATCGTCGACTATGAGAATTTTTTTAGGCATCTTTTCTCTTGTGTATTGGCAGCGTTATGGCGACCGTTGTGCCTTTTCCCTTAGCACTTTTAAAGGTTATTGATCCGCCGTGAAGGTTAACCACCTGTTGGCATACCGCCAAACCAAGACCCGTGCCTTTTGCCTTAGTCGTAAAAAAAAGATTTGTAATATTCTTTAAATCCTTCCCGGCTATCCCTTCCCCATTGTCTTTTATCAAAATATTCACCGTGGAATCGTTGATATTTGACACGATCTCTATCATGCCGGCATCCGCATGAATCGCCTCTATCGCATTATTCAAGATATTGCGGAATAACTCTTTTATCCGAACAGGATCGGCGTCAATGGACAAATCTTTTGTGCGATCTATTTTCTTCTTAACAGATATTCTTTTCGCTAAAAACTTCTGGCACTCTTCTTCAAGAGACTTCTCGAGGATCTCGTTGATCTTGACATTTTCATAGCAAGCTATTGTTGACCTTGAATACAATAGAATATTATTTATGATGTGATTGCTTTCTGAAACTCGCGCGTCTATGTCCCTTAAAATTTCTTCAACGAAAGGATCTTTGATGATTTTTTTAATGCGGTATATCGATATTGTCATATGCGCCAAAGGGTTGCGCAGCTCATGAGCGACGGTAGCGCCCAATGTCCCCATAGCGGAAAGGTGTTTTGACTTTAACAGTTCCAGCTTAAGGCGCACTAATTCCCTGGACCTTTTTTCAATCATTTTATCCAACGTTTTGTTGTCCCGTTTCAAGATATCTTCGGCTTTTTTACGTTTGGTTATATCTTCCATGACCAAAAGGATCAAAGGACTGTCTTTGCCATGTAATTTGATCTGGCGTCCGTTGAGGAGCATGGTCTTTTGCCCTATGCTTGGAAAATCAAAGGATATCTCAAAGCTATTAAAACGAATCTTCTTAGGCAATACCTCCTCAAGCAATTTCCGCAACTCAGGCTTGTCCCACTGATGTCCTCCAAGCTCATAGAACAGCTTGTTTTTTACGTCAGATACCTGGGTCCTGAACACATCACAAAAGGATTTATTAGCCGACAGGATGCGCAGGTCTTTATCCAAGACCACCAGAGGTTCTCTCATGGTCGCGATAATGGCCTCCGTATAATTGAGGGAGCCCTGCACCTCTTCCCGGGTCCTTTTAAGTGCATCGATATCAATCAACGCCATGACCGCACCCTCGATTTTATTATCTATGGTCCGGTAAGGCCGTATACGCATGGAATACCATCGCCCTTCTTTATCCTTTATTTCTAATTCCTTTTGGGCCATATCTTCGATGACGCCCAGGATCATTTCTTCTAAATTGTAGATATCAATGTTAAGTTTAATATCGCCGATCGGCCGGTCCACATCGGTCGGTATCAAATTCATCACTTTTCTTGCTGTAGGGGTAAAACGCTTAATCCGCAGATCATTACCCACGATGATGATCGGAATGCTCGTGCTGGAGAAAACATTATTCAGATCGCTATTGAGACTGGTTAAATCAGCATTTTTATTCTGCAGTTCCTCATTGAGCGTGAGCAGCTCTTCATTGGTTGACTGGAGCTCTTCTTTGGATGTCTCAAGCTCTTCATTCATGCTCTGTAATTCTTCATTGCTGGACTGGATCTCTTCGTTTGCTGCCTTTAACTCTTCATTAAAAGTATCTTTCTCTTCGCTGATTGCATTCAGGCGCTGCTCCGTGTGAGCAAATTCCTTTCTTAACTTCACAATATCCTTCTCGGCCGCTCCAGTAATCCTTTTATCAGATCCGGCTGCCTTTGGTATTCTCAACTTCTTTGAATGGGTGATTTTAAACGGCTTATCCAGTCTTCTTTTAGGCAAAACTTTTTTTCCCATTTTTAAAGGCGCCGCTGATCCGGTTTTTGATTCTAAAATCATGGGCATCCCTTTCCGAGGGGTAATATTCTTCGAATAAATTTTCTGTTTTTTATCAACAGCGGTAAAAAGGCCCGGCACGGCCGAAACCGATTCCGCCGTTCCAAGGACAAGAAGGCCATTGGGCTTAAGAGCGTAGTGAAACAATGACAATGCTTTGTTTTGCAATAATTCATCGAGGTAGATAAGCAGGTTGCGGCAGCTTACGATATCCATATTTGACAATGGCGGGGCAGTTGTTATGTCGTGCTTTGCAAATATGCACAAATCGCGTATATGCTTGGCGATCTTATAGCCTGTTTCGGTTTTTGTAAAAAAACGACGCAGCCGCTCGGCTGAGACGCGCGTAGAAATATCTTGGGCATATACGCCGGCGCGCGCTTTCTCGATAAGCGCTTCGCTTAAGTCTGTGCCAAAAACCTGTAAATAGGGCTTAACCTTTCTCTCTTCTAAAAACTCATAAAGAAATATGGCAAGCGAATAAGCTTCCTCACCGGATGAACACGCGGGCACCCACAACCGTATCGGGTCTTGAGGCGAGCGTTTATTGCCGACAAGCAAAGATAATTTTTTTCTTAATGCCGTAAATATTTCTGGATCGCGGAAAAAATACGTAACGGGAATAAGAATATCCTTACCCAGGGCATTGACTTCAGCCGGATTCTTTTTAAGATAGTTATAATAATCGGCATGATTTTTAATATTATGGAACGACATCTGCCGGGCAATGCGCCGGTCAATCGTGGTTTTTTTATAATGCATGAAGTCCACTCCCATAAGATCCCGCAGCAAACCAAGTATCCGTTTAAGATTGTTTTGTTCACTAAAATTCTTAACAGCTCGTTTTAAAGGACGGCTATATCCATGAGTCCTCAGGTGTAGCAGTTTTCGCGCGATCTCTTTTGGTTCTAAAACAAAATCAACCGCGCCGCCGGCTATGGCGCTCTCGGGCATTGAAAAATACTGCGCCGTATTTTCATCTTGCGCGAAGACAAAACCGCCCTTGTCTTTAATCGCTTTTGCGCCCAGCGTCCCGTCAGAGCCCGTTCCTGAAAGTATAATGCCGACTGCCTTTTCTCTTTGATCTTGCGCCAGTGAAGTCATAAAAAAATCAATAGGCAAATATTTACCATCCGTGCGTTTTATACGGGAAGTGATTCTTAACTTCCCCTTAGAAATCGCCATACGAGTATTGGGCGGGATAATGTAGACGTGTGCAGGTTCAACTTTTATATTATTCTTTGCTTCACTGATATTTAAAGACGATCCCCTGGAAAGAATCTCAGCTAATGCGCTCTTATGCAGCGGTTCCAAATGCTGGATCAGCACAAAGGCCATATCAATATTTTTGGGCAAGGCATTAAACAGCGAAATCAACGCCTCTAATCCACCTGCAGAGGCACCAACGCAGACTATGGAGCATGGCTTACTGTTGACAAGATTCTTATTGCGGTTGTTAGGCACCGTATCTTCCTCGTAAAGGTTCGAATATTGCTAATTATTATATCCTCTCCCCACTGATAAACGCAACCAGAATAACTGAGTCCGGGAATCTTTACTATACGTCCTAAAATTTCGTCCCTGTCCTTTTTGGTTTTACTCTATTTTAAAAAAAGAAAAACCCTTTACAAGATCGTAAGACCTTATAAAAGGTTATAAAACTGGGGTGGGCAACGGCCTGCCTGCCGCGGGCAGGGGTTCCTTCTCCCCCGGGCTGACATTCATCAAGGATCCGGACTGCTCACCGGCTCGCAGTCGCGCATGTCAGGTTCTCCTTACTCATCGCACCATGCGCCCTCCGAAACCGGACGCCCCCGCTCGGACCGGTGGCGCCCGGAAAACTCCTCCGCCCCCCTCACATCTCGCGGGGCGCTCGTGCCAGGCGCTCCTTGTTCGTCGCGCCACGAGCCCTCGAATCCCTTTTCTTCATCAATCCAAAATAATGGCCCCCCTTCTTCACCTTTTTACAGTGAATCAAATGCTCTTTTCAGCTGGATTTCCACCGCCTCGGCAATTTTCCTTAATTCATCATTCTGGATCACCGCCATTCCAACCGTCGGCTTTATGACCGAAAGGACGACTTTGTCCCCTCGCTCATAAACAATAACATTACAGGGCAGCATCAAACCGATGTTCTCTTCGGCTTGTATGGCCTTGTGGGCGCTTGCTGGGTTACAGGCGCCGAGAATGACATAGTTGCTAATATCAACGCCCAATCTTTCCTTAAACTTCTCCTTCAGATCAATCTTCGTCAGAACTCCAAATCCTTCTTTTTTCAATTCCGCTGTTGCTTTTTCAACTGCCTGAGAAAAGGAGACATTCAACTCTTTTGTAAATCCATAATTGATCATGAGCTCACCCCTTTAAAATTAAAGTTTTATCCGGCGCAACCTCAAAGAGTTTCCCACAACCGAAACCGAACTAAAGCTCATGGCTGCCCCGGCGATCATCGGGCTTAACAGCAACCCGAAAAACGGATACAGAATTCCCGCAGCCACAGGAACTCCGACCGCATTATAAATAAAAGCGAAAAACAGATTCTGCCGGATATTTCGCATCACGACCCGGCTTAATTTCAGCGCTTTGACAATCCCCTGGAGATCGCCTTTAACCAACGTGATCCCGGCGCTTTTGATCGCAACGTCGGTCCCTGTCCCCATCGCTACACCCACCTCGGCTTCGGCTAACGCCGGAGCATCATTGATCCCATCTCCGGCCATCATAACTAAGGCCCCCTGCTGTTTGAGCTCTTTAACAATGTTCTGTTTATCTTGCGGCGCTAATTCTGCCCGGACATCATCGATCTTCATTTCCTTAGCAATGACCTGCGCTGTCTTCTTATTATCCCCGGTCAACATAATGACTTTTAACCCCAAACGGTGCAGTTCTTCAATGGCCGCAAAACTGGTCTTCTTTATAGGGTCAGAAATCCCCAAGATCCCAATGACTTTTTTGTCCACCCCGACCCACACTACCGTCTGCGCTTTCTCCTGAAAATCTGCAGCCTGCTTCAGTAAATCATCGGGGAGTTTCCCGGTCAGCCCTTCAATGAATTTATCTTTACCTAAGAATACATCTTGGCCGTTTAATTTTCCCTTGACCCCTCCTCCGGTCACAGATTCAAAACCCTCAACATCTTTGAAGTTAATTCCTTTTTCCTTTGCGCAATCAACCACGGCCCTGGCCAAGGGATGCTCGCTATTTTTTTCCAAGGATCCCGCTATCTCAAGAAAATATTTCTCATCAAGTCCCATCGATAAATAATTGGACGTCACGCGGGGTTTTCCTTCGGTCAAGGTTCCGGTTTTATCGGTTAAGACATGCGTGATCTTCTCGGCTTTCTCGAGAGATTCCGCATTTTTCACCAGGATCCCCGACTGCGCGCCACGGCCGACACCAACCATAATGGACATCGGAGTCGCTAACCCCAAGGCACAGGGACAAGCAATGATGAGCACAGAAATGGCATTCACCAAAGCATAGGCCAGAGCTGGTTTTGGTCCCCACATGAGCCAAATAATGAATGTTATCAAGGAGACCACAATAACAACCGGAACAAAATATCCAGCCACTTTATCAGCCAATCCCTGAATCGGAGCGCGGCTCCGTTGCGCGTCCGAAACCATATGAATGATCTGCGACAATAATGTTTCGGACCCGACTTTTTCGGTTTCCATCACAAACGTGCCGGTTTGATTAACAGTGGCCCCGATCACGCGGTCACCTGCTTTTTTCTCAACCGGCATAGGCTCTCCGGAAATCATCGACTCATCAAGGGTGCTCTTTCCTTCTGTAATCATACCGTCCAGCGGAACTTTTTCTCCCGGGCGGACGCGCAAAAAATCACCTTTCTGAATATCGTCAACCGGGATTTCTTCCTCTTTCCCATCTTTTAAACGATGCGCATTCTTTGCCGCCAATCCTAACAGCGCCTTGATCGCCTGGCCAGTTTGAGTTCTGGCTCTCGCCTCCAAATATTGTCCGAGAATAACCAAAACCGTAATAACGGCAGCTGCCTCAAAATAAAGCCCTAAATTTTCACCCATTCGAAATGATTCCGGGAATATTTGCGGGAAGAGAACAGCCGCGGCGCTATAAAAATAGGCAGAACCCACGCCCATGGCAATAAGCGTAAACATATTCAAGCTGCGATTAACAATGGATTTCCACGCCCTTGTATAAAAAAAACCCCCAGACCAGAAAACAACTGGAGTTGCTAAAATCAATTGAAGCCATCCGGAGAGTTTAGACGAAATAACTCCTTTAAAACTGAAGGCCGGAATCATTTCCTGCAGGGCTAAAACAAAAACCGGGACCGCGAAAACTGATCCGATCCAAAATTTGCGCGCGAGGGAACGACTCTCCTTTTGCTCCTCCTCTTCGGCGTTCTCGATGTTTTTGGATACAAGGGTCATGCCGCACTTGGGGCAATTCCCGGGATGATCCTGCTCAATTTCCGGGTGCATCGGGCAGGTGTAAACACCACTGGCGGGATTGATAGGGGAACGACCCTCTTTTTTCTCTTCTGCATGCGCATTCCCTGTATTTTTAGGCACAAGGGGCATGCCGCACTTAGGGCAATTTCCCGGATGATCTTGTTCAATTTCCGGGTGCATCGGACAGGTATAAAGACCACTGACGGAATTGATAGGGGAACGACCCTCTTTTTTCTCTTCTGCATGCGCATTCCCTGTATTTTTAGGCACAAGGGGCATGCCGCACTTGGGGCAATTTCCCGGATGATCTTGTTCAATTTCCGGGTGCATCGGACAAGTGTAAATCACAATGATATTATCCTTTGTTAGATTACGGGATTTGATCTGGTTTGCATTATTCACATCTTCGAGTGCTCTTCCGCAGACATATTATGGTCTTGGGTACTATTTTGACATCCTGAGACAGCTCCCATCATTAGTGCAATTAAGAGCAGCGATAATAATGTTTTCATTCTTTCTCCTACACAGAATTACATTTTCGTTATTTTTTAGCTTCTTCTGCTTTTGACTTTTGGATGCTAACCACAACAGCTCTTAGATTCTTTCTCGGGCTTTGCACCTGCGGGCGTGGAGAGAAGCTTTTGCCGACAGTGGTCGCTGCAAAAGTAGAATGTCTGTCCATCGCGTTCGGCATGGAGAGCGGTTTTTTCATCCACGATCATTCCGCAGATGGGGTCCTTGGTCGATTTTTTCATTTTTTCCCTCTTTCTTTATTGGTTAACATGCTTATAATTTTACTCTCGCAAAAATCATGTAAGAAGCGGGCATTTCCCCGTAGGCCGCATCAAGCTTATCAGGAAGAAAATGCCAGCTATATGTGCCGCCGACCCCCCACTGCAATTGTTTCCATTCAGGAAAGTCATAGACATAACCTACTGAGGATTTGTTAACATTAAAGATCTCTCCCCCTAAGGGATCGCCTTCGGAAAATAATTCGTCTTTTTCGGTTCGCTCAAAACGCGTAAATAGCGTATGGGTCTTTTTAAAGTGTAGGGCGGATTCAATAAGAAAAGCATCCAAACTATTTCCCGGATCATTATTATTTCTCCCCCAGGCTAACATCGTCTGCCAATTTCCGTTCTTAAAAGGTTTATTGTAGGCCGCGGAAGCTGTATAGCGCTCGGTGTCAACATCCGGATGAAGTTGTTCCGGACTATCAATATCGCCATAACTGACTTGAAACGACCAGCTGCTCGTCGGATTATAAGAAAACCGAGTCGAATAAGAATCTAATTCCGGCGATTCGATATCCCATCGGTCCTCATCTGGTTCCCGCCCGCGAAAAGCAGACCCTTCAAGTTTTAAATTCTTCCAAACATAACCTAAAGTTGTCACGCCATAAGTAATGTGCGTGGAATCTAACCAATGATGTGAAATCGGCGCTTCCGGATTGTCCATTCCGGAAAAACGATGCATGAAAGCCGGAGGGCCCAGAGCAGGCTCACCCGGCAAGGCGATATAACCAAAAATGGAACTCTCTTCGCTGATAGGCCTGCTATATGTTAAAGCCAATTCCATAAAGAGATCATGCGGATGTTGGCGATCAATAAGGCCGTTCATTCCATCGTAAGTTTCCCCTGTCTGCAATAAAAGTGGATAGCCATCTTTACCCATTAAAGGATCCAGAGATACCATACTGCGAACTCCCAAAGTTCCATTTCCCAGAGGCCTTTGCCCCATGACCATAAACATACTCTCACTAAAGGTTTTGTCGTCCCCTCGATCCCCGCCTTGATGATCGTAAATGACATTGGCAAAACCGTGAGCCATAAACATCCAATCATTCTTCATAAAATGGAGGCCTTCATGCGGGGTAGAATCCGGTTGCCAGCTTGTTCCGGAAGCTTCTCTCGTCATGGGATAAGGACCGTATAAAGCCTTCACATCCATTTTCATCCCCTGATGTTCATCGGGCATGGATTGCATGCTCTCATGATCCATATGTTCCTGCTGAGCGCGAGCAGGCATAGAGATTGAGAAAAACATTATCAAAAATATGAAAATATTCTTTCGCATTATTCTCTCCTTTATAAATTTTTATTATACGGGAGACGCAAAATGGGTCAATTGCACCCAGGTATAACAAACCGATTAAGATCGGGAGAATTCAGCGATGAGGGAGCTCTAACTTTTGAGACATCGCGATATGCAAAAAGCCCCAACCGGACGTGCCGATCAGGGCCTTATACTATTTTTCTCTCTACCAGAGGGGCAAAAAACTGTGGTGGGCAACGGCCTGCCTGCGGCAGGCAGGGATTCAATGAGGCTTTTTCTTGTAATCCCTTACGATTTAACAATTACCTTAAATTCTCGTCGAAAAATGCCTTGTAAATGCTTTCCACCCGTTACACAACTTTATACAAGATTTTACAACTTTTTCACTCTCCCTGGGACCTAAATTAATATTTCATAAGATGTGTCCGTTCCCGCTGGAAAGGTGAATTGAAACATCACGCGATCACCAAGGTTAACTGTTGAGGGAACCGCCGTGATTGTCGGCTCGACAATATCCGCCTAATCAATACGTTTGCCGTCTTTATTATACCTATGCTCTTCCCATTTCCCGCCACCGCAATCCATTTGCACGCCAAAAACTCCCCCGCCAGGTGGAGGAGCTTGGCTTGGCTCAACAATATTCCCGTTCCAATCGCGCGTGACCATCTTTCCATCCTCACAACCAAAAGATCGATAGCTTTTGCTTTTATCCGGAGAAGGTGGAATAAATACCACTTTATAATCTTTGGGGATTTTAGGAATTGCAATTAAATTTATACTGTCTACGGGCGCGCATTTAAAATAGGCAACGTTGGGATCATGTCTCTCGATGACCTGGACAGAGTAAACGATCTCTTTCTTTGCATCATCTCTGTACACTTCTTTCTTAAAATCTCTGGCGGCGCATGAGCCGCCCGCTAACTTACCTAATAATGTCTTGCTGGAAAAATCAACCGCCGGGAAATTGACATTTTTACAAGCCATGTTTCTTGCATTGCTGATCGTTTTCTGGAATTCATCATAAGCGCCGTCGGTATCAATAACTAATTCTTCCTCAAGATACGGCTTACCTTTATTACGTTCAAATTGTGGCGTATTCACTAAAATCTCAAGGACAAAACAACTCTCCTGGATATCAACTTCTTCAAATTTTACTGGGATCTTTTCTTGAGCAAAGGAAAGGCGAGAATCACATTCCAGGACTAAAAATAAAACCAATAGAAACCAGACACGCCTTTTCATGTTTTTAGTATAACATGGGAGCGTTTGGGGCAGTAAAGCAATCCAGAAAAAATAAGAAGCCGCAACTGCCTATAATGGAAGCAATTGCGGCTTCTTAAAATTTACGGGTGGCTGGCTGAAGAAGGTTAGAGCTGGATTGACTGCCAATTCACTCCCGAAAACCAGTTCATCAGGAATTGAATAAAATTTCACATCATCTAAACCAGTTTTGATCAAAAGCTCAAAAAAGGATCGCACTGCCCCCGTCTTTTCCTATTTTCTCCATCACGGTTTTTCCCCAATTCCCTTTAACCCGCCAGGAAAAGCAGGCCCGAAGATATTCTTATCGTTATCTAGGACAAAATATCCGTCTTTCTGAAAAATATCTGATGAGCGCACCGCCATTTCGATCAGGGAGTCTTCTTTCACCCTTGCCCAGGGCAGCAGGCTGCCCGACCAATTCATCCTGAAATTACTGTCGCAAGGATACGTCAGTACAATTTCGTCAGTAACCTTAAGGCCCATCCCATCGGGCTGGCGTAAAATGTCCTTAACAATATAATGCGCCGCACATACGGGGGATTTCCCGAACATCATCTTGACACGTTCCAAAAACCTCATATCGACCGAACGAAAGACGATGACCGCTTCTACCTCTACGTCCTCCTGAAAATCCTTGACCCATTTTTCATATTGTTCAAACGGCAGCGCGGCTTGTGACAAATTTGCCGAACACAATATCACCGCCAACACTACTCCGGTTATTCTTCCAACTTCCATTTTAGGCCCCCTCTCTTGAAATTTTTAAACCCGGTAAGGCCTATTTCGGGATTTTAGGGAAAATCTGAAAACTAAAGGTAAGAAATAATATAAAAATAATAATGCTGACCACGATCAATGCGGCCCGCCAAACGCCGAATTTTCCTCGGTCGGCCCAATAACCGGCAAAATACCCGGAACAGGTGGCACCCGCATGCCCAACCCGGAGACGGCCTTATGCTTTATGCCCGCTATTACGATAAGACTCAAGACGGCAACAAAGGCCAGGCCGCGCAGGAAACAATAAATGAATCCGAGGATCCTTGTTAACTTTACAATGATCTATTTCACCCGCCTGCCCTTTCCCTAATTTCCGCAACCCTGGCCCCATTGCTCGCATGAACCGCTCGGGCATCGACAGCCCGAAGCGCACGATGAATCCGGCGTTGCCCCATAACCAGCACATTCATTATAATTCCCGCCGCCACCTCCGCCTCCGGAACCACCCCCGCCCCCTGAACCGCCGCCTCCTGAACCCGTCGCCGCTTTCATAAGATCCTGTAATCCCTTTAAAAGATCCTGTGTCGCCTGAGTATTCGGCGGCGGTATCTGCCGGACCTCACATCGCCGGTTATTGTTGTTCCAAAACTGCCCGTTCGGGCAGGCGCATTCCACGACCTGTTTTCCTGCATTCCATACCTTGTGTGTCCCGGGAGACTGATCACACGTTGTATGCGCCCAATCATAATCCTTTTTGGTGACGCATCGATTGTTATCCCCATCCCAAATAAACCCGCTGGCACAGTGGCATTCCACCTGTTGTTTGTCCGCGATCCATTTGGCGGATGTCCCCGGCCACGGAGAACAGTCTGTTTTGGCCACCTGCGCCTCCGGCGAGGTCTCGACCGCGACATGTTTCTCGGCCGCATCCAGGCACGCAGCGGACTGCTGCGCGGATGATTTGACGGAATCCTCAAAGATCTCCGCCGAATCACAAGCGACCCGGGCATCTTGTGCATTCTTCTCAAACTTGGCAAAGGTCTCATCGCTCACCTCAGGCAGATCAACAAGCTGTCCGGCGCTCTCGGCGATCCGCTGATGCTCCTTGATCCCGTCCCGTAACTGGCTCGACGGCTTAGCGAGTTTGTCCTTGCCCCGCTCGCCGAATTTGACGGCCTTCTTTTCGTTGTCGGTAATTGTCCTGACAATGCCCGTCGCGGTCTTCTCAAAAGACCTGTCTTCGGACGTTATGGTCTTGCCGACCTTTTTCTTCTGGCTAACGGCCATGATCGCATTTAAGATCGCCTGGGCCTGCGCGCTGACGGTGGCGGATTCCGCCGCCGTTTCCGCAATGATGCCGGTCAATTGCTCCAGCCGCTCGACATCCCCCTTGACCACGCCCAGGACATTATCGATCTGCGCCAGTTGGGCAACGACCTCGGTACGATCCCCTTTCAAAAGCGACATCGCATCCTTGATCTCAAGGGCTTCGTCCCTGGCCGAACGCGCGGCCTTCAGGCTGTCGTCAAAATTCTTTTTAAAATCGCGGACCTGTTCATCTTCTTGACGGACGTCCCCGATCAGTTTCTTTAACTTCGCGACATCCCTGGTCTGCAGGGCCTGCTGGGCGAACGCGCAACATTCCAGGGCACGGTTCTGCACTTGAGACCGGTTGGCCGCGGCCTTTTCCGCCTCGGTTTGCGCCTGGGCGGCGTCCTTCTTCGTCAGGGCCAGGTTATCATCGACCGCGCCCGCCTTTTTATTAACCGCGGTGATCAGCTTGTCGATGCGGCGCAGGTCCTTGTCCAAACCGCTTAACGTCTTAAGCGCGTCAGCGACCTCGTTGTTAAGCATTTCGTAAGTCGCAGAAGCCCTTTCTGAGAGCGCCTGGGACCTTTCCCGCAGTTCCTCTAACCCGGACATCTGCTGTTCGCGTTCTTGCCCGTCCTCTTCCTGCCCCTCCCCTTGCGTGTATTCAAAAGAAACGGATTGCGGATACGGCTGATAGCCGCTGGCCAGCCCGTCGATCTCTGCTTTCACGTTAACCAGATACTGCCCGTCCTTGGCCTCCGGGGGGAGGATCACGCTAAACAAAGACGGCTGCTCGCCGTCAAACGAAACTTCGCGGGCGCTTGCCGGATAACATTCCGGCGTCTCTTTATCTTGTGCGTCAACCGCGGATGCGCTAAATTCCGCCGATGTCCCCTTGCTTTGAGCATAAGCAGGAACGAGAAGCGCATAAGCGACTTCAGGGATTTCATTTAAAAAATAAAGCGATTTTTGCGGCTTGGCGATGAGAGCGGCTCGTTGAACGGTAAAATCCAATGCCGGGCTGGCAAAGGCCACTTTATCCTTTGAAAAAGCTTTCGCATGCTCAATAGGATTGCGCAACGCCGCGTATCCCACTTGCCCGACGGGGTCGCTCCAGTCCCCAAAGGCAATGACTGCGACCACCTGATAAGGACCTTCCACGTCAAACTTGCCGATGATATCACCCTGACGGATATTAAGAACAGTATCCTTATCCGGATTCTCGATCTCCCAAAGCCCTTCCGTGCCAGGATTATATTTATTGGGACTCAGCCGGACATTGCCGATCGGCTTGATAAAAGCATCTTCCGGCCCGGCCGCGTAATAAAATACCCGCCAGGTGCGCTCTCCCCGGTGGATGGGGCTTACACGCGCTGACATCCCCAGCCGGAACGAATCCCCCAACATAAGCTTGTCGGTTTCCTCATATCCATTGTCCCCGCCGTAAAGATACGCGGTCAAATTCAGCGTCTGCGCTTCCTGATAAAGCGCGACGCCAAAGATAAGGTCTTGGATAAAGGCCTTGAACCCATCGAGGATCTCCTGCATCTCCTTGCGGATATCCAACTGGGACTTGCCCTGCGGCGCATAATTCTGCAGGTAACCCAGGATCCGGGAATACTCCTCTTCGAGCGTTTCTAATCCCCACGGGCTGTCTCTGATCTCGGCCGGAGCGTTTTCATAAAGCCCTTTTAAAGCCGCCATCGTCTCCATCACGATCGCGCTGGGGTCACACTCTTCCTCATCCGGTCCGGCGGCCATTTCAACGGCGCTGCCGATCATCCCGGGAGGGGAACAAGCACCGGTCACTTCCCCTTTGAGATCATTGTAGCGCTTCTCGATCAGGTCAATGAATTTTGAAAGCACCAAGTCCTGCAATTCAAGACGGATCGCAATGTTATCCAAAAGAATTTTCGCGGCCACCCTCTCAACAGGAGAAGCGGACCCTTTCTCCAGCCGCCCTTCTTGCCAAACACGGTTTTTTAACTGCCCAATATCAAACTGTTTGGCCCAATAAGCCGTTTGACTTTCTTCATCAAACTTCTCAAACCACTGCAGGGTATGCAAGGCCGCCAGGTTCGTTTTGACCTCCTCATTGCGGCTCATTAAAGACTCGACCTCCGGTTCGACCATGGAAGCCAGTTTCGCCACCCGGCCCATCCCCGGCGCGACTTCTTTGATGTATTCAAAATAGGATTCACGCTCCTTGAGCCGGTAATACCCCATATCTGCTTTTTCGAAATCATCGTCGGCAAGATCCCGCAGAGCCTCGCGCGCAAGCCCGTCCCAGACCGTATCCTCCCACCCGGTCTTGACTTCCTGGGCCGTATAATCCAGCGCCATAAATGCAAGATTGGCCAATGCCAAAGGCGGCAAAATATCCATGGCACATTCTTTGAAGGCCTCACGGAATTCGCCTTCCGAAAAACGTAACGCCGAGGCGACAAACGGGATCATCTGAAAAACAGAGATCCCCATTTGCTTCATGCCTTCCTTCTCGTCAGCCGCGCCTTCATAGGCACGCGTGGCCGCTAAAAGGATCATGCTCCACTGCATAAATTTCCCGCCCTTGTTCTCGCTGGAAAAATCGAGCATGAGGTCCAGGTTCAGGGCCCTGGCCGTTTTGGATTTCAAAAACTCGTTAAAGCGGCCGCCGCCAGGACGCGAACCGATCGCGTCCGTCAAGGCCCTGACCTTGGAATTTTTACCGATGACGAAATCCACCACCGCCATATTGTCCCCATTGATCTTAAGCCTCGGGGCCAATTCACCAATCGGAATTTCAAGCAGGTCGGCGTAACGCCGAATCTGCTTGGCGTCTCCATCTAATGCCTGGCGGACAAAGGCCTTGTCCGCTTCGGGGATATCAGAGACCTTCTCGATATGACCTAAAATCGTTGCTCTCTGCCCATCGGTCAAAGGCGCATAGGTTAAGGCCATCTGTTTTCTCAGCGTTAGGCGGTCGCCAGCCCCGGCGGACTTAAGCCATTCCGAAATCTTAAACACTTCTGACTTGGTCACCGACCCCATCATTTGAGGAAGCGCCTCGGTCAACTGAAGGGTCTGATGTATTTTCATAGCCTCGGTCATTTTATTAAAATCAATGATCCCGTTAGGGTCAATGATCTTGACCTTGTATTCCGCCTCCAGGATCTGCGCGACCCCCCGCGCGGTGGTCTGCTCACGCAGGGCATCCGAGATCTTCATGAAATTCGCATATTTTTGCGCCAAATCCGGATCCACAGCCGCCCCGATCTCCCGGAAAGGGTCGATCACCCGTTGGGAATATTTTTGATTGCGGATAAACTGGATAATATCCCCATCTGTGACAGCTTTGCCATCCTTGAATTTGACCTGATGCATCTCTGCCATCCTTAAGAAATCCGACATGGAGCCTGCCCCTTTTTGAGGATCGATCCCCGGGATCTCCAGCGGCCTGTCCACCTCCAGCCGTTTGATGGCCGCAATCGTCTCCTCCGGGCTCATCCTGACCAGCCGTCCCTCATCATCAAAGGTATAGCCCGGCACCTTATTCTGTTCAGCGCCTTCGATCAGTTTCTGCTGATTCGCATAACCTGACTGCGGATTGATATATTTTTCCTTATGCTTAAAGTCCTCAAAAGCGCCTTCCTGCGTCATGTTCCACGCCAGCCCGTTGACATCAATCCGTTGACGGTCAGCGGCTGTCATGGGGCGCCCCGCGCGTTCCTCGAGAAGCTCGCTTAAAGATTCATTGTAAAGATCTTCCAGGACGCGGCCGGTCTTTCCGGTCCCGGTAATAATATCATCATCAGAAAAAACATTGTTGTAGCTGAACGGGATGATCGGCTGTTTTAACGGTACGCCGAATTTATTCTTGTATTTGATACCCATGCGCTGGATCACATCAACTTGAAGCTCCTGCTTATATTTCAGAAAGGCCTGGACCTGTGGAGAATCGGCGGAGAACCGCTCGTGGATAACCGCCGAACGATAGGTATCCGTATGATAAAATACAACCGCTGCAATACGTTCTTTTTCGACTTCCGACAGTGTGCTGTCCAAAAGCTTGTTCATAAGTCCGTCGATATCCTGTGCGCTGGGGGATTCCGCGGCATAAGCTATGGAAGTAAAAATATAGCCCGGGAGGAAGATATGGCACAGAAAGGAAGCGGCAAGAAAGATAATGCCGGATTTTAAGGAAGGGTGTCGCCGGAAGATTTTCCGCGAGAATCGCATAAGAGAACCGCCCGCTGTCAAATGAATCAACATTTCTATAGCTAAATATTTTTTATTCTCCGACAATTATTATGATATGTCAATAAATAACCGCAGGCAGGATCGCGGCATGAAATCCCACCGCGAACTTCTGAATAGTCGGACTGCCTGAATCGGCCTTTGACCTCCCAGAAAACGGGAAAGCCCCATCCCGACGAAAAACCAAGATGAGGCCTTTAATGAACCCAACCGAACCGTGGCACTTGCGTTCCCGGGTTCGACGGGGAGAACAATCTGGGGCGGGTGACGGCCGGCCTGTGGCAGGGATTCCTTCTCCCCCGGGCTGACGTTCATCAAGGATCCGGACTGCTCACCGGCTCGCAGTCGCGCATGTCAGGTGCTCCTTACTCGCCGCACCATGCGCCCTCCGAAGCCGGCCGGTCTCGCTCGAACCGGTGGCGCTCGGGAGACTCCTCCGCCCCCGCTCACATCTCGCGGGGCGCTCGTACCCGGCGCTCCTTACTCGTCGCGCCACGAGCCCTCGAATCCCCTTTTTTCATCAATCCAAAATATAAAACCCCATGCGTTTTGCATGGGGTTTTATATTTTGGGATCCCGGGGTGGGGTCCTGAAAGGATATCTCTCCCCGGCTTCCCGATCCTCACTAAGGTTTGTGGCGATTAAAGCGTTTTTCGGCCGCTGAGGAGATTAAAAACAACCAAGATAACGGCAATAACGAGCAAGATGTGAATAAGCCCGCCCATCGTGTACGACGAAACCAACCCCAGCAACCAAAGCACCGCGAGAATAACTACAATTGTGTATAACATAAGTCACCTCCTCTTTAACTATTGAACGACATCCCTTACAGAATCCGCCACGTCACGACCAGCATCTCTAATATCATCTCCTACCGTCCTCTTAAAGAGCGGCCGTTGTCCGGCTATGGCCCAGATAAGAAAGATCACCAGCAAAACTGACAAAACACCTGTGGGAGCATATCCCCATGGCTTGCTGTATGGCCAGGTAGGTAAAGCCACAACTACCAAAGCAATCAGAATAAATAGCAATAAGGTTTCGGTAGACATTGAATTACTCCTTTCTATTTATTAATTATGGTCATCCCTTAACATCCGCTCTGCTTCCAACCAATTATCCAGATCAGTCCCCCCTTTTTCTTGATAAATCTGATAAGCCTTAAGCTGTATAGAACTCTTATCTGCGGCCGCCCTTGTTTGAATATTTACCGATGGACTTGGCTCGCTCGCTTGACGAGTGGTTTTCTCGTAATTAATTGGCGATGAGCCGTGGGCATTGCTGTAAAGACGCTCTGCCCTGTTCTTATGTTCATGCTTTGACATTTTTCTCTCCTTGCTTAAAATCAAACCGATTTCCCAAAGGCTTAACCACCAAAAATAATCCGCAACAGACCGCCGGCAATAATAAAGGGAACCACAATAACGTAACCCCTCGCGTGGGCAGTCAGGCAATCAAAGGGTCAAATCCCTGCTCCAGAACAGGGAGTCGCCCCCATTTATCCTCAAAAGATCCAGCCTATTAGACCGCCAACAAGTCTAAATGGCAAAGCAATCACCCATCCAATCGCGTGTACGGCAGAACTTAAGACCCCGGGATGCCCGGAACTTGATTCAGTTGTCGACGTGGTTGCTTCACTTTTCTCAACGGCCCCTTCATCTTGATGTCGAATGATGTACCCCTCATTATTGCGGACCTCTGCTTCATAGTCAGCCGATGGCGATGTTGTTACTGTTGTTTCTGTTGTCGTTGTTTTATGCGTACTTGCACAACCGCACCCCACTGAAATAAAAAGCATGACGAAGCCCAAATACGCGCCGTTTTTAAACCAGTATTTAATTCTTTTCAAATGAATTTGCATCTCGCCCTCCTTAGTTACTTTCTAACTTTTCTTGAAATAATATATATATTGTCCCAAACTGTGGATTGTTCGTTTCTGCTTTTAATTGACTTTTTTCTTCTTCGTCATACTTTTATGTTAACCCCCTGTTCCATAGCCACGCTCATTAAGCTGTACGGTCTCTTACTTCCTGATAATATTGTAGAAAAATACGAAATTAATTCAATTATACCGGGGTATAACCACGGACTGGCCGAGCCGCGCGCTGTTGACGTGCAGGAAAATCTTGCTTGTATATCTTGATTAATATCCTTTACTTGGCGCGGCCTGAAGTTTGAAACATCGCGATATGCAAAAAGCCCCAACCGGACGTGCCGATCGGGGCTTTATACTCTTTTTCTCTCTACCAGAGCTGTCTGGGCAGAACACCGCTGTCCTTCATTGAATGCAGAACATGTCCATTTCCTTTAATACCTGTTGGTGCGTGCGTGTACCGGCCAAACACCTTAAAGCAGACATGACTTCTCCTGGCTTGTGGATGATCAATATCATCCGATGGCGCATTCCTAATCAATCGTTTAATTTCCTAAGTATCTGAACAAGATCGGCGCTAAGTTCCTCGACAGACTTCTGCTGTTTAATATCTTTGAGCGAACCGTCCGCATTAAAAGCCTCATGAGCTTTCGAAACAGCGATTTGATCCGGCAAAACAAGGACCTTAATGTTCTGCAAAATTGTACGAACGTGAACCAAAGCCCTCAAACCACCCAAAGCCCCGGGTGACGCGCTTAAAAGGCCCGCCACTTTCTTGGTAAAACAGGATAGCGGCGCTTCGCCGGGAAGCGCGCGGGAGGCCCAATCAATGGCATTTTTTAAAACACCGGGAATGGAGCTGTTGTATTCGGGAGAAGAAATAAGGAGTCCTTGATGCGCGAGTAAAATTTCTTTAAATTTCTGTACGCTGGCGGGGATGCCTTCTTTAATTTCCAAATCCCCATCGTAAAGCGGCATTGGGAAGTCCCGCAGATCAACGCAAGTTACTTGGGCGCCTGCCGCTTGTGCTCCGGCCGCCGCAATTTTAACCAATTTCTTATTAAAGGAATCTGTGCGTGTGCTGCCGGCAAATGCCAGGATTTTGGGTAGGTAGGCCATCTCCAGGATTTCTCTTGATACTCTGCTTTATTGAGCAAAGATGGTTAAATGAATACCTTAGAACAACTATAGAGACTATCCTTTATTGCCCAATTTGCCATCGACAACTGAATCAAGCACCTTCTGAATTCCACAAAACTTCACCCAGGTTTCTTCTCTGGATAAATAGAAAAAGATAATTACCGCCCCCAAGAACTCAATCCCGCCCAATACCAGAGCCGCGATAAATTTCATCTGAAAGCTCCACATAGAATAAGTGAAGAGCGCTGTGTGGATCAGAAACAATCCGCTTCCCAGGAGAACAAAGGAAAACATCACCAACAAAACACCTAAAAAGAAAATCCTTACTTTCTCAACTCCCGTGATATAAACTTGAGCGGCCTTAATTTTCATCAAGGAAGATCTCCCCTTGTATCTACTGACGATATTGAGAAAAAGCAAGGGAGAAACAATCTTACGAATTAATGTGTATGGTGACATATTCGTTCCGCTTTAATATTATTTGCGGCTTGAACCCACTAAATATCCTAAAAGAAGAGAAAATGCCGCTGCATTGACGATGTAGGGCCACGGATCTTGATGCACCCTCTTATCGGCCTCACTCACAACCTTTTTTATTTTCTTTTCGCCGTCGACAATGGCATCTTCAGTTAAGTGCTTTGCCTTATCGAAAATTTGCCTGCCTTGTTCCGCTTCAGCGATCAACGCCTGCTTGATATGGGAATATTTGTCAGTGAATAGCCCTTTTAATTCATCTTTTCTCTCCTGGGCAGCCTCATTGAGCAATTCGAGGGCCTCCGTAATCTTGATGCTACTATCTCTAGGTTTAATTTCTGTCTGTATCATACTGCCCCCCTTGATTAATTTCTTTTTTAATTATGATAATACACATGAAACACTTTCATCCTTGAATATCTTCAGCCCAAAATGAAGAATAGCTTCAAGATGGTATTCTACGGGAGGCAGAAAGAAAATCAATTGTACCGAAGTATAATAGGCACATTTCAGTAAGACAGGTATACTGGGTTCACCATGATTGATATATCCAAAGTAACCGATTACTTATACGTCGGCTCCAGGATCGGGAAAGACCATGCTGATGAATTGAAGGTTTTAAATTTCAGCCTGATTATTTCCATGATCGGACAAATGGCGCCGGATGAGATCTACACCCTTCCTCCATTTAAAACATTATGGATCAGAACCTATGACACATTTTTTACTCCCATCTCAGTCAAGAAATTGCTTGTGGGGACCCAAGCAGCCTTGCCGGTCATTCAAAATAACGGTAAGGTTCTGATTTTTTGCCTGCAAGGCAGGCGTCGAAGCATTGCCATGGCAGCCGCCATCCTTATCAGCATGGGTCATACCAGTGAACAGGCCATCAACTTATTGACCACTGCTCGCGAGGTAGCTGATCCAAGAAGGTGGTATATCCAAATTCAGATCAGGGCCTTTGAAAAATATTGGCAAAAAAATAAATCACCGCAGAACCACGCCCAAAAAAGTTGACCGCCATGAGTTCTCCAACAGGAAAAAAAATAAAGAATATTCACATCATTATTAATCCCGGCTCCGGGAAAGGAGAGTCTATCTTGCCGGTTATCAATGCGTCCATGAAAGAAGCCGGCATTACGTGGGAAGCATCCATTACCCACAAAGCGGGCGATGCGATCCATCTTGCAAAGACCGCCGTCCAAAAAGGGATCGATGCCCTCGCTGTGTACGGCGGGGACGGCACGGTGATGGAGGCGGTCAGCGGCCTCATAGGATCAGAGGTCCCTTTGATCATTCTGCCCGGGGGATCGGCGAATGTCATGGCCAATGAACTTGGCATACCCAAAGATCTTAAGGAAGCCTGCGCGCTCATTAGCCAAAGCCCCGTCGAAATGCGGACCTTTGATGTAGGGCACTTTAATAACCTTTATTTTATTACCGGAATAAGTATCGGTTTCGGGGCAGACGTGGTCAAAGGCACGAATCGTGAGGCCAAAAATAGATTCGGCATCTTGGCCTATTTCTTTTCGGCGGCCGAGGCTTTAAAGAGACTCAAACTAGCCCGCTACCATTTTAAGATCGATGGAAAAAAATACGAAGCTCAAGGTTTGACCTGCATGATTTCTAACGCGGGGAATCTCGGGTTTAGTAAAATATCTTTAGATAAACATATAGATGTCAACGATGGGTTACTGGATGTTGTTGTCGTGCGAAAAGCGAACCTCAATCTGTTTAAGCTTATTATCGTCACTTTGCTTAAAAGAGAACGGCCGGACAATTATGAATTAGTGGGGCATTGGCAGGGCAAAGACATCAGCCTTTCCTCGAGTCACAAACAAGTAGTTCAATGTGATGGGGAGACATTAGATAAAATCCCTTCCCGTATCAAGATCATTCCGGCCGCCATCCAGGTTTTGGTTCCTAAAAAAGAAAATAAACCCATCAAATAAACACCTGTTAGCTTTTTACGCCTTAGCCGCGGTTAGTGTTATTGGATTGACTTTCTTTGTCCAGAATTATCCAATATCCAACGTTGATCTCTATATGATCCGGGAGTTCAGTAACTCCACAATCGCTTAGAACCGACTTATCCTTGAGAATGTTGAGCTTTGAAAGATCAATACGCCTTAAATGAAAAATGAGGCGGCTGGCTGAAGCAGGTTCGAACTTGTTTGACGGCTTCAAGAATTTAATGCAGCACAAAAATAATTATACCCGGGTTCAATCGTATGCATCCAAAGCTAATTGGGTCCTTCCTAATGCGTGATAGGCCACCGCCATCTCCTGAAAAGGGACTTTATCCTTGTTCATAATTCCGACTTGATTGCCTAAAGCAATAATTTTGTTCCAAGCGATTTCATTCTCATAACCTCGCACCAAAGTCCCAGAAATTATACATGGTTCCGAATAAATACCTATTAAGTTAATGTAAGCTTCGATATTCTCTGGGAATTCAAGAATTATACTTTCATAAAATTCAATTGCCTCTGTTGTCTTATTCATTAACTGCAAAATTCTACCCCTTAGAATATGCCCTTCGTAATTCTTTCTATTAAAATCTAAGAACTTACTTGTTGCTGTTAACGCTTCTGCGTATTGACTGATTTCAACTAAATGACGAATATCATCGAGCCCCTGATTAGTATTTTTGCGAAAAAAGGATAAAAACATACGAAAGATGGATATTAAATGATGGCCACTCAGGAATTTCGGAGACAAGTACACCTACCTATTAGTATAACTGCTATCATCGAAGAAATAATTTATTCCATATTTATAGCATTAAATAGGGCCAAAGACCACTGATAGGTTTTGGCCAGTTTTCGGCATAATTCAACCTGCTGCCTTCGAACCAAACCTATCACTTTTTTCTTTTAAACTTTTCGATTAATCGCTAAATTATTTCTGCCCTAACTCTTTGACCCCTTAGGTGATAAAAAATCCCCGACGGATATGATCCATCGGGGAGCAATACTCAGCCTTAAGTAAACTGAGAGAGAAATTACTGGGGTCCGTGCGTGGACGGCATAGGGACAGATACATCTATCCAACCCTGTATTAGCTTACTGAAAAAACTGGCTTGTTTATGGTTTTATCTCTTAAACTGATCCGGAAACTGTTTTACGATCCCGTCGGTGAGCATATCGGCGAACATAAGCATGTGAACGTGGCCTTCGTCATAAGAAGCTATATCCGCTGCCCAGTCCTTTTTGAGCCTGGAGACAACCTCTGCGGTCGTAAGCTCTAGATGTTTCTTGAGCATATCGGTCAGGTCTTTTTTAGGCCAATTCGGATTGGCGCCGCTTAAGAAGGCAGCGATATCGTCACCGTTGGCATCCCATTTTTTGCTAGCCGTCGCTAAATCTTCGTTGTTACCCATCTTGGCCGCTTTGACAACTTCGGTGGCTATTAATATATGATCTCTTAGAAGACTCGCTAATTTATTTCCCGCATCTTCACCATAATACGGTTTTACCGCGTTGCCGATGTCATCCTGATTCTTAAGAAGTCGTCCGGCAATAGCATCCACATCTTCCAGATCCGCGAGCGCACTGATAATATAATTTCGCGTATATTCAATATGATCTTCCCAGAGTTTTCTCATTGCCAATCGCAGATCAAGGCCTGCCTTAGTGCAACTCATCTCGCTGCCCATTTTATCCATCATCTTGTCTTTCATAGCTCCCTGCGCGAATGCGTTTGAACATAACAATGACAGTCCCAAAATGAGGACTAAAACCGACATGAATTTAAAGGCTTGTTTTAACATTTTCGTCTCCTATGTAATTATGCAGTTATTAATAAAAATATTCTAAGGAGAACCTAAAATGAATCAATTGTACCTTGGTATAACAGGACGATTAAAATCCGAAGGATTCAGGAACGCAGGAGTTCTAATTCCTGCCAAGGGTATAGCAAGAAGCCCTTGCAACTTATTTAATTTGCAAGGGCTTTATAGAAGGGGCGCTGGCGGGATCAGGTTAAGACCTGTGGGATGTTGCAGTAGTTTCTTTAAGAAAGGCCAGAAGATCGGCGTTGAGTTGTTCCTTGTGCGTGTCGGTCAGGCCGTGAGGTGCGCCTTTATATACCTTTAGGGTCGAATTCTTGATGATTTTCGCAGAGGCCAAAGCTGCGGCGCCGATCGGTACAATCTGGTCATCGTCACCGTGAATGATCAGCGTCGGCACGTCAAACTTATTAAGGTCCTCGGTAAAATCCGTCTCGGAAAATACTTTGATGCAGTCTAGAGTGTTCTTATGTCCTGCCTGCATCCCTTGTAGCCAGAACCAGTCAATCATGCCCTGTGAAATCTGCGTGCCCGGTCGGTTGAAACCGAAGAACGGCCCGCTGGCGATATCCTTGTAGAGCTTGGAGCGGTCAGCAATTGAAGCGGCGCGAATTCCGTCGAATACATCAACCGGTAGGCCGTCGGGATTAGCAGCGGTCTTGAGCATCAGCGGCGTAACCGCTGAAACCAAGACGGCTTTGGCCAATCGCTTCGTGCCGTGACGACCGATGTAACGCGCGACTTCGCCGCCGCCGGTAGAGAAGCCGATCAGAACGGTATGCTTTAGGTCCAATGTATCCATCAGGGTTGCGAGGTCATCAGCGTAGGTGTTCATTTCGTTGCCATTCCATGGCTGACTGGACCGGCCGTGACCGCGACGGTCATGGGCGATGCAGCGATAACCATGGGACGCCAAAAAGAGCATTTGCGCCTCCCAGCTGTCCGAACTCAACGGCCACCCGTGACTAAATACGACGGGCTGACCCGAGCCCCAGTCCTTATAATAAATTTGTGTGCCATCTTTCATGGTGATCATGTTCATGTGATAGCTCCCTCAGTTGTTGCTGTATGGATGCTGGTATTTGGCAACAATCTGTTGCCAGGATATATCCTGTATATTTCACTGGTATTCCAGAGGAGCGGCGGGCTCTTTCTATTTATGACTCAACTCCATAGGCAGATCATTGATCCTCGAAGCTACATTAAAATCACTTTTAGAAAGTCCGCCCACCTCGTGCGTTGTCGTCCCAACACGCAGATTACGATATTGCGTTAAATGAATATCCGGATGGTGTTTTTCATCTTCCGCAATCTTAGCGATACGGTCGATGAGATCAATAGCTGCCATAAAATCCCGCAATATGTATTCACGATAGATCATTTTGTTATCGTTATTCGATTGCCACCCGAGGAGATTCTCTAAAGACGCCCTAATTTGGTTGGCATTCAATAAGGTTGCTTTCTCAACCTTCTTGTCAGATGACTTCAAAATTTCAGGCGCCTTGTCTTGATCTTCTTTTGGGCGCTTAATAACTTTTTTATTCTTTGGTAAAGACGCTGTTTTCTTTTTATGTACTATCTTTCTGGTTGATTTTTGCATGCGAGATACCTTTCTTATTTTATTGTTTAAACTGTCACCTGACATATTCGTGATTACTATTTACTCCCAATTGTTAATTGATTATCAACGTGATCTACGCCCGCCATATTTTCAATCTGCTGAACGATATTTGCTCTCACGTCTTCACTACTAACCGTCCCCTGTAAAATCACCGATCCTTCCACGGCGGTAATTTTAATATTCGCCAATTTTCCGGCAAGCTGAGGATTGCCGGTAAGCGCTTGTTGCACCTGAAGAGAAAGGGCTCTATCGGCTTGCTTTTCAAATTCTGATTTGGCATCATAATTTCTATTAATACCCTCGTCGTTATTGTGCCCCATAATTTCTGGAGGAGCGCTGGCTGGAATAGCTTTGGCATTTTCCAAAGCGTTTAAGCTTGAATCTGTTGTGTTGGCTTGTTCCATCTTATTGACGGCTTCGGCTGGAATACTTAATTGCGCAGCATCAGAGCTACCAAGACTTTCTCGTACGGTAAAAACGACGAAAGGTAAAGAAATAACGACCATCAGAAAAAACATCTTTTTCATTTCACTGCTCCTTTTTCGATGAAAAATTTTCTATTCAACGGTACGCTTGATGGAATCCCCCACCTCACGGCCCGCCGCTTTAATATCTTGCCCGGCATCTTGGACCGTCGATGTAATACCCTGCCCTGAACTCCTAAAAAGCGGCCGGCCTCCGGCAATAGCCCAAATAAGAAAAACTACCAGCAAAAGTGTCAAGACACCTGTAGGGGCATATCCCCATGACCGGCTGTGAGGCCAAGCGGGGAAAGCCCCGGCGATCAAAACAATCACTACCAAGAACAATAAAGTTTCTGTAGTCATTTTAACTCTCCTTGATTTCAAGACGATTGAGTGCTGAATGAAGTAACTTCACGATGTTAGTTTAGGCAGGAATCCAGAATGAATCAATTGTACCGCGGTATAATTCCAAATTTTGCTATGTCGATGCAAAAATAAATGCCCTAAGTCTTTGAACCTTTTTCTTAATTATGATCGCCATTCCGCGTGAAGCATTGAGGCAAAAAAACCAGCCCCAAAAGAAAAACAGGCAACGGGATCTGTATCCCGCAATCCCTGTCTTAAAATATTCTTTAGGACAAATAAAACCGATGGGGAAGACATATTTCCGTATTCCCTCAAAATCTGGCGGGAAGGCCGCATGTCGTCATCCGAAAGACACAGGCGCTCCTGGATAGCATCTAAAACTTTTCGTCCCCCGGAATGAAAAGCATAATGGGTATTGTCTTCCGAAGAATTCTTATGAAGCGCATGGATTGCTTGGACCACGATCTCGGTTACCTTCGGGGAAATCACATTACACAGACGCGCATCAAGGTATTTAAAACGCAATTCATCACGAAATTGGGGCCAAAGGATTGAAGAAATATTATTGATTCGCAGACCAGGGATTTTCTCTCGATTCGTCAGTAAAACCGCCGCGGCCCCGTCAGAAAAAATAGCATTTGATAAAATAAGCTCTGGTTTCTGCGCCCAATGAATGGCGGCAGAACAAATCTCTACCGCTACCACTAAAACGGTAGAATCCGGATATCGATTTAAATAATCATCAGCGACTCGTAAACCTGGCAAAGCACCCGCACATCCTAGGCCCACCAAATCCAAGGTATGAATATTTTCCGATAATTCAAGCTGTTGGCTAACATAGGTGCTTAACCCCGGGCACAGATAACCTGTACAAGTCGATACAAAAAGTGCGTTGATATCGCGCGGCTGGTAATTCGATTTTTGCAAGAGCTTCTGGACAGCCTCAACCGATAAACGCACAGCCCCTTGTTCAAAGCGCTGCATTTTTTCATCTACGGATTCCGCTAACAACACCTGCAGATTGTTCCAAGCAAAATAACGGCGATGAATTCCATCATCCAGTAAAAATTTCTTATAAAGCTCTAACGCGCGGGCCTGCGGTTTGACCGTATCGGTGATCATCGCCAAAACTTCCCGCTGTGTCAGGCTATTGGGCGGATTGGCTGTTTCAACGTCTTGAATAATTGTTTTCGAGGGCAGCGGTTTCATAATTGCGATGATTATCCTCTATTGCTGGAATCCTGGTTTTCTTAAAAATTGTTTCTATTAAAAAAGGGCCGAACCCTGGGATGGCCATACACATTTCTGTCAAAAAGGAAGATTTCAAAATAGCATGGGCCATAAGCGCCCAGCGCATTTGTTTCGTTAATGTCTTTTGCATCGGTTCCGTTGGAAATGGTATGCCTTTTTGATGAGAATCGAATTCACAGACACAGTTTTTAGCCGTGCTTAAAGCAATTGCCATCCCGTCACCGGTAAAAGAAGGAATAACGGCTCGCTGATCTCCCAAAGAATATACATTTTCCTGATGGCTGTGGCGGCTCAAAAATCCGTAAGGAATATAGCCGACGGCACAAACCGGTTCAATAAAGCCAGCTTCCTGAACAACAGAATCTAATTTCGGATTTGATCGGCGTAAGAATGCAATGACCCCATCAAAGCTACTATTCAAAAGTTTATAAACTTTCTTATCAATAATGAAACAAAAATTCATCATATCGTTTTCCACCGGACAAATCCCTCCGTAGCCTCCAGGAAAAGAAAACAACATGGTTGTTTCTTTGAACTCCCTGCGTAGAGATTTAAGACGGATATGCGTCTTAAGCCCTAGATAAGACTGGTCTTTCCCCCGACGCTTGTGCTCTTTGGAGTAATCATGCTTTCCAATAGCCATAAATAAATACCGTGCATAAAAATCACCGGCGTTTGTTTCAACCTTAAAGAAACCTTCAACCTCTTTATGATAGCCCCTCATGCAAACAGCGCGAAGAACATCCGCACCGGCGGACTCGGCATTATTCAAAATTTCCTCATCAAGTTTATAACGAGATATCCCCCGGCCCGGGGAAGGGAATGTGAAACCGGTATTTGACCGCGGCGAGAACAATTTAAAATACTTAACGACCGGGCTATCGTCGTTTAAAGTAATCCCCATCCCCTTAAGGTAAGCAAGGGCTTCAAAACTCAAAAACTCCCCGCAAACCTTATGATGCGGCCCCTGGGTCTTCTCGAGGACTGCGACATTATATCCGAGTTTTGCTAAATGATAGGCAGCCGTTGAACCGGCAACCCCACCGCCGATAACAATACATTCATAATTATTTTTCATAACGGATCCCATATCGGAAATTAGGATACCAGAAAATTTTGGTAGAATTTAAATTAAGCTCTGCTTGAGTTAAAAGATCGGCCCATTCTTTACGACGAAAGCTGCGGGCAACGGACAGGGGCGCATCATGGCAAATGACCGGATTGAATCTGCGGAGTTTGACAAAATATTTGATAAAATAATACGCGATCGCGTGCCGACTAAGGTCGGAAATAAACCAACCCACACGCGCGCGGGTTGTCATCCATCTCATCAGTTTCACAATCTCCTGGTTAGTTAGATGATGCATGGTAAGTGAATTAATAATCACATCGTAGGTGTCATTTCCATCATTAGCCAATATATCGCCGTGGATGAAATTGATATTGGAAGTCGTTGTATCGACAGCCGCAATGATTGCTTCACGGTTTAGATCGATCCCGGTTAATTGTAAGGATAATTTTCTACTGCGTCCGTAAGCATCGATCCGTCTTAGGGTCTCTCCGGCCCCGCATCCAATATCCAAAATCTTTATAACGCGATCACGGTCGTATCGGGCCAAAAAATATTTGACGGCACTCATCGTTGGCCAATAACCGAACGTGCAAACATTGATGCTGTTTATTTCTTGATGGGTTTGGCGTAATATCTTTGCGTCGATATGCGGATCATCGATACGTTCCTTGGCATCACTGCGATGATACAGTTTAATCATAAATTTCTTCTCCGCATCAATTTACCATACGGACTATTATTTATCTATAAACAAAAACCCTCTGCAGCCTATTCGGCTACAAAGGGTTAAGATCTGGGGTCCGTGCGTGGACGGCATAGGGACAGATTGAGCTATCCCCGTTTTCCCGATCCTTATTATAGAAACATTCGCTGTTTTGTCGATGAAATTCTTGAATCAGAGAACATTTACTCATGATTCTTGTCCAATTTGTCCACTTTTTGAGAGGTCAAAAAGTCGCAACTTATTGATGCTCATTGCATTAAGTGTTGTCCACGCGTTAGAGGTGGACAAAGTTCAAAACTCACCATGCATCGCACGTCGCGACCACTGCGTTCGACAGACGGTCTTCGGGCGGAAGATCATTGACTCGTCCAAACATAATGGCCCCCTCTTCTTCACCTTTTTACAGTGAATCAAATACTCTTTTCAGTTGGACTTCTACCGTTTCGGCAGTTTTTTTTAATTCAACGTTCTGGATCACCGCCATTCCAACCGTCGGCTTTATGACCGAAAGAACGACTTTGTCCCCTCGCTCATAAACAATAACATTACAGGGCAGCATCAAACCGATGTTTTCTTCGGCTTGTATGGCCTTGTGGGCGCTTGCTGGGTTACAAGCGCCAAGAATGACATAGTTGCTAATATCAACGCCCAATTTTTCCTTAAACTTCTCCTTTAGATCAATCTTGGTAAGAACACCAAATCCTTCTTTTTTTAATCCCTCTGTTGCTTTTTCAACCGCCTGAACAAAGGAAACATTCAATTCTTTTGTAAATCCATAATTAATCATGCGCTCACCCCTTTTAATTAAGAAAATAAACTACCCCGCACAAGCTGCGAGGAATTCTTTTGATTAATCACCGGGATGTTAACCACAACAGCCCGATAGATTTTCCCTCAATCATTGTGCCCGCAGGTACGAACAGAAATTTTTGCCGACAGTGGTCGCCGCAAAAGTAGACGTCTCCCCATCGCGCTCAGCACGCAGAGAGGAATATTCATCCGCCGTCATGCCGCATATCGGATCTTTGATCATAGATCGGTCTTTCTTTGCTGCCAAGCGTGCCGCACAACCTTCACCACTTCCAGAACCAATAGCGGTATCGCGCCCACGGCGAGCAGTAGGAAGCAATCGGCGAGCGGCATGAATGACGTCTTCAGGAAGCGGCCCAGGATCGCGTTGTGATGGCTCCACACTTGGAGGCCGAACGAAACGGAAACCACGATGGCGAGGTTGATGTTCGTGAAAAAGGGGATGCGCCAAATAGGTTTAGTTTCGCTGCGGGCGCCAAAAGAACGCAGGAGTTCGGCGAAGACCAGAACAGCGAAGGCATGAGTACGGGCCATTTCTTCGGTTCCCGTCTTCAGCACATAGAAGTAAACCGCGAACGCCACAGCAGCTGTGAGAAAGCCGGTGAGGAACATCGTGCCAAGGAAACTGCGGTTCGTAATGCGCTCCGACCGACGGTGCGGGTGGCGCTTCATCACGTCGGGGTCGACGGGGTCGGTGGCCAAGCAGAGCGCTGGCAGACCGTCGGTAACAAGATTAATCCAGAGCAGGTGAATCGGAAGGAGCGGCGTCGGAAGACCCACGACCACGCAGACGGTCATCAGCAGCAGTTCACCAGTGTTGCCTGCCAATAGGTATTGCAGGGCCTTGCGGATGTTGTCGTAGATGCCGCGGCCTTCTTCGACGGCGGCGACGATCGAGGCGAAGTTGTCATCGGTGATAATCATGTCCGACGCCTGCTTGGTGACTTCCGTTCCTGATTTCCCCATGGCGATACCGATGTCGGCGCCTTTGATGGCCGGGGCGTCGTTGACGCCATCGCCGGTCATCGCGACCACCGCATCATTCGCTTTCCAGGCGCGAATGATGCGCAGTTTGTGCTCGGCGGTGACGCGCGCGTAAACAGCGATCTTAGGCGTGCGTTGCCGGAGTTCATCGTCGGTCATCTTGTCCAACTCGAAACCTGCAATAGCCATGTCGTCGTCTGAAGCGATGCCGAGTTCCCGCGCAATGGCCGTCGCGGTATGCGGATGGTCACCGGTTATCATCACCACGCGAATGCCGGCGGCGCGACATTTTGCGACGGCCTCTTTGGCCTCCTGACGCGGCGGATCATACATCCCCGACAGACCAACGAACACGAGATCGTGCTCCACGGCGTCCACAGTGAGGTTGGCGGGCGAATCGTTGTCCAAGTCGCGATAGGCCGAGCCAAGCACGCGCAGGGCTTGCTGCGCCATCGCGGTGTTTTGCGCCACGATATTCTGGCGATCCTCGTCCGTCATGGGGCGAACCCCGGTGCTGGTGTAGAGGTTTATGCAGCGCTCTAACAGCACGTCGGGCGCGCCATTGATAAAGGCGCGGAGCTTCCCGTCCGGCATCCTGCGAATCACCGTGCTGCGTTTTCGGTCGGAGTCGAAAGGTATCTCGTGATGTTTCGGAAGCTCCTTCTCGATGCGCTCGCGGTCGCCGCCCGCTTTGGGACCGGCGGCAAGCAATGCGCCTTCGGTGGGGTCTCCGATGACTTTCCATGCCCCCTCTTCCTGGGTGAGATGGGCGTTGTTGCAGCCGAGGATGCCGGTCGCGAGTTCAAGCAACGGCGCCGCATGCTGCGCTTCCGTCTTCTTGCCCTCAAAACGCGCTTCGCCGTCCGGCCCGTAGCCTTCACCGGTAATTTCGTAGCGTTGGCCTGAGACGTAGAGAGCGCGTACAGTCATTTCGCCCACCGTCAATGTGCCGGTCTTGTCCGTACAGATGACCGTCGTCGAACCTAGTGTCTCGACTGCCGGCAGTTTGCGCACGAGCGCCCGGCGGCGGGACATACGCAACACGCCGAGTGCAAGCGAAACCGTGACGACGGCCGGCAGCCCTTCCGGCACGGCGGCCACAGCGAGGCTGACTGAGGTCATCGTCAATTCAAAAAACTTCGTCCCCCGAAGCAGCCCCAGCCCAAAGAGTAGTGCGACGATGCCTAAGGCCACCCAGACGAGGATGCGCCCGAACGAATCGAGTTTCTGCTGAAGCGGTGTCCCCTCTTCCGCACCCGCCTCTTCCAGCAGTCCAGCGATGCGGCCCAACTCGGTATTCATCGCCGTAGCCACAACGACGGATTGACCAGTCCCCGCCGCGATGCTGGTTCCCATGAACACTATGTTCTCGCGGTCGCCGAGCGGGATGTCGCCCTGTTTCAAAGTCGCTGGCTGCTTCGTCACCGACTCGGACTCGCCGGTAAGCGCGGACTCGATGCACTTAAGCGAAGCAGCTTCCAGGATCCGTGCATCAGCCGCGACCAGGTCGCCGGCTTCCAGCACGAGGATGTCACCGGCGACGATTCCCGAGGCAGGAATTATAGTGACTTGCCCGTCGCGCCGCACCTTAGCCTGGGGCGCGGTCATCTTTTTGAGCGCCGCGATGGACCTCTCCGCGTTGAACTCCTGGTAGAAGCCGATGACGGCATTGAGGACGACGATGGCGAGGATGGCGATGGCGTCCACCACTTCGCCCAGCACGCCGGAGATAACACCGGCAGCGATGAGAATCCAGATGATGAGGCTCTTAAACTGGCCGAGGAAAATCTGCAGCGGACTGATGCGTTTGCCTTCTTTCAGCTCGTTCGGGCCATTGGCCGCGAGGCGTTGTGCTGCCTCCGTCGCCGAAAGTCCGGTCGCTGCGGAGCCAAGTTTTGCCAACACTTCCTCGGCAGACTGGTTGTGCCAGGCCTCTGATTTTGGTTGTGCGGCGATAACGGGTGCCGCGGTCATACGTTCTCCTTTCTTGGTTGTTGCTATCACTATCTTTGGTTTATTCCTTATCAGCCAAAGGTTTCTTTTTCTTTGTAATCACCGGAAGCTGCGGGGCTCTCACGGCATTAAGTTTTATATACCCTTTCCATTTTCCCGGCACATCACTTTCAGGATATATCGCTTGAACAGGACATTCGGATACACATGCTCCGCAATCAATGCAAACTTCAGGATCGATCACAAGCATCTCTGCATCTTCATGAAAACAATCAACGGGACAGACAACCACGCAATCGGTATATTTCTTTTTTATACATGGCTCAGTAACAATATACGCCATCGTTTCTCTCCTTTTTATTTTTTAGGTCCCGACCCTTTGTTCTTTCCATACCAATACCGCGATTCCTAACATTATAATTCCTGTCAAAAGATAAGGCAGATGAAAATACCAGTTTAATACTAATGCCCCTAATGCCGGCCATTAATTTCTGCACAGTGCCCAACATCTCTTGTGTATTCATTTCCAATATGCCTGGCATTGGAACTCCTATATGATTATCTGCTCATTTTTCAAATTTTGTTTTTGTACCGTTTTTCCCAGGGTCTTCATCAGCTTGTCAAAAGATTTGCTGAATTTTTCAACGCCTTCATTCTCAAGCTGTTGAGCCACTTGGTCAATACTGATACCAATCTTGGGCAATTGATCCAACATCCATCGGGCCTTCACGACCTCTTGTTCGATACGGTCTTGCGGCTTACCATGGTCACGATAATCGTCAAGGGTTTCGAGGGGAACCGTGTCGACGGTGTCATGGCCAATGAGTGATTCAATATATTTCACATCGCTGTACTCTGGATTCTTCGTGCTGGTGCTGGCCCAGAGCAGCCGCTGAGTAGCAGCTCCTTTATCGGCCAATTTCTTAAATCGAGCACTGTCGAAAATTTCCTTGTAGATTTGATAAGCTGCCTTTGCGCTGGCAATAGCGACCTGACCATGCAGCATTTTTGCTAAATCGGTATCCTTATCACCTTGGGCGATAAATTTTTCCAACAACGGATCTACCAAAACATCAATGCGGCCTACAAAAAAGCTGGCCACTGAGGACACAGTCTTTACCGGCTTCGCTTGTGCCACTCGCGCTTCGACACCCGCAAGGTAAGCTTCTACAACCTGCCGATAACGAGGAATCCCAAAGAGCAATGTCACATTAACATTAATTCCTTCACTGATAAGTTGCTGGATGACGGGCAGCCCTTCCACTGTTGCTGGTACCTTAATCAAGACGTTTGGCCGGTTCAATGCGGCCCATAATCGGCGGGCTTCCTCCATCGTGCCTTTGGTGTCATGCGCCAGGTGGGGATTTACCTCCAGACTAACATAACCATCCATTCCTTCCGTTTTGTCGTACAGTGGCCGGAACTCATCAGCGGCGCTCTGAACGTCCCGCTGGCTGAGAGCTTCATAGATTTCCTTGACGTCTTTTCCCTCAAGCGCCATGGCTCTAATATCCTCATCGTAATCATGACTGCCCGCAATCGCCCTCTCAAAAATGGATGGATTCGAGGTCATACCCCGCAGCCCATCTTCCTCAATCAGACGTCGAAGCTCGCCGCTGACCATTAAATCGCGCCGGATATAGTCGAGCCAAATTGACTGGCCGATAGTTCCCAATTCCTTCAATGGATTATTTTTCATAATTTTCTCTCCATATTTTCCAGTTTCGATATTTTCGCAAGGCGGCGTTTGAACCGTTCGGTTCCCTTGAATCGAGCCTTTAGGAACGTCTGGACTAGGTCCCAGGCTAAAGCATATCCAATGACCTGTCCGCCCAGACACATAATGTTCATGTCGTCATCCTGTACTCCCTGATGAGCAGAGAAGGGATCCGTGATCAACGCCGCACGTACGCCTGATACCTTGTTGGCTGCAACAGAAGCTCCTACCCCACTGCCGCAGATGGCCAGGCCCCGGATGATTTCACCACTCGCCACCGCCCTGGCCATAGGCACGACAAAATCCGGATAGTCATCTCCTATAACCAGCTCATGGGCGCCAAAGTCCGTCACCGCATAACCAGCGGCCTTGAGGACCGCAATCAGTTGCACTTTCAACTCAAACCCGCCATGATCTGCGGCTATACCAATGCGCATCATTTTCCCTCCACGCTCAGAACTTTCTCTTTCGACGTTACGTCGGGAGTCCACTTCCAGTCCCGGATTTCCGGCATATCTTGGCCATACTTGTCGATGTACTGCTTATGCTCAATGAGCTTGTCGTTCATAATCTGATTCAACTTAACACCTTTAACGCCCAATTGTGGCAGTCGCTTGATCACATCTTGCACCAGATGGAACCTGTCAAGATCATTTAAAACTGTCATGTCAAAGTATGTTGTAATGGTGCCCTCTTCCTTATAGCCATGAACATGCATGTTTCCATGGTTGGCACGACGGTATGTTAGCCGGTGAACTAACGAAGGATATCCGTGGAACGCAAATATAATCGGCTTGTCTTTAGTGAATAATGCATCGAAGTCTTGATCACTCAAACCGTGCGGATGTTGCGTATTCGGTTCCAATTTCATCAAATCGACAACATTGATCACACGGATTTTTAGACTGGGCAGATGCTTACGAAGGATGGAAACAGCGGCCAAGGCCTCGAGCGTGGGCACGTCGCCGCAACAAGCCATCACCAGATCCGGTTCCATGCCTTGATCGTTGCTGGCCCATTGCCATATGCCAATCCCTTGGGTGCAATGTTCGATCGCGGCATCCATGGCCAACCATTGAGGCGCCTGATATTTACCCGCGATCACGACGTTAACGTAATGCCGGCTCCTCAAACAATGATCACCAACCGATAGTAGGCAGTTGGCATCCGGCGGAAGGTAAACGCGCACTACAGAGGCCTTCTTGTTTGCCACATGATCAATGAAGCCAGGGTCTTGATGGGTAAAACCATTATGAGCTTGCTGCCAAACGTGCGAAGCGAGCAGATAATTAAGCGAAGCGATTTCCCGCCGCCACGGCAATTCCGCCGTGACTTTCAGCCACTTGGCGTGTTGGTTAAACATCGAATCAATAATATGAATAAAGGCTTCGTAACAGTTGAAGAGTCCGTGCCGGCCCGTGAGCAGATAACCCTCCAACCAACCTTCACATTGATGCTCGCTTAACATCTCAACGACTCTGCCATCGGGTGCAAGAAACTCATCATTTTCTTTCGTTGGGGCTTCCCACTGCCGGTTAGTGACCTCAAAAACGGCATTCAACCGATTGGAAAGCGTCTCATCGGGACCGAAGATCCGAAAATTTCGTTGCTCCCGATTGAGATTAACCACATCGCGCAGGAACTCTCCAAGTACATGTGCATCGGCGGCCTGAACGGATCCTGGTAATGGCACATTCACTGCGTATTTCCGAAAATCTGGCATAAACAGGTCGTGCAGTAATAATCCGCCATTGGCGTGAGGATTGGCGCCCATTCTTCTCTCGCCTTTAGGCGCCAGCTCGACCAGTTCCGGCAAAAAACAACCTCTCTCATCGAAGAGTTCTTCAGGCTTATAACTTTTCATCCAATTTTCAAGGAGCTTTAAATGATCGGGATGCTCGGAATCCACCAGTAGTGGCATCTGGTGGGCTCGAAAGGTGCCCTCGATTTGTAGTCCATCGACGACTTTCGGTCCCGTCCAGCCTTTGGGTGAATTAAGGACGATCATCGGCCAGCGTGGACGAGCGGCATCGTTTTTATCTCGCGCATTGCTTTGTATTTGCCGGATTTCCGTAATGACCTTTTCCAAAGCAGCAGCCATGAGTTGATGCATCATCTCCGGTTCATCACCTTCCACAAAGTGTGGAGTCCAGCCATAGCCGCGGAGCAACTGATCCAATTCCTCATACGTGATACGGGCCAACACCGTTGGGTTGGCTATTTTATAGCCGTTGAGATGCAGAATGGGCAGTACGGCTCCATCGGTGATCGGATTGAGAAATTTATTGGAGTGCCATGCCGTCGCCAAGGGGCCGGTTTCCGCTTCACCGTCACCGATAACGCAGGCGACGACCAGTTCGGGATTGTCGAAGACTGCCCCAAAGGCATGGCTGAGCGAGTAGCCCAACTCTCCACCCTCGTGAATCGACCCCGGACACTCCGGTGAGACATGGCTGGGAATCCCTCCTGGAAAAGAGAACTGCTTGAACAGTTTTTTTAGCCCTGCTTCGTCTTGACTGATATCCGGATAAATTTCACTATAAGTGCCTTCAAGGTAAGTATTACCCACCAATGCCGGACCGCCATGGCCAGGGCCGGAAATGTAAATCATATCCAGGTCAAACTTTTTGATTACCCGGTTCAAATGCACATAGATAAAGTTCTGCCCCGGTGTCGTGCCCCAATGCCCGAGCAGCATCGACTTCACATGTGACAACTTCAGCGGCTCCCGAAGCAAAGGATTGTCGTAGAGATAGAGTTGCCCAACAGACAGATAGTTGGTGGCACGCCAGTAGGCGTCCATTTTGTGGAGCAGTTCCGGTGAAAGAGTTTTTGTCTTCATGGTTCAATTCTCCTTTTTCAGCCGAGGCCGAGGATGCGGATGACTGATCTTGCGATCATAAGTTCTTCGTCGGTGCGAATGACACGCACGGCGACTCGACCACCGTCCGTCGAAATCAGCGACGCGTTCTCGGTGTTACGGCCCTCGTTCAATTCAATCCCAAGGAAGCCGAGTCCATCGCAGATGCGTGCGCGGATGAGCGGCGCGTTTTCGCCGATGCCTCCGGCGAAGACGAGCGTGTCCAATCCGCCGAGTGCCGCAGCGAAGGAGCCGATCCATTTTTTGACCTGATAACAGAACAGTGCCACTGCTTCCGCCGCGCGAACGTCATCGGATTCCCGCGCGAGCAAGTCGCGCAGATCAGAACTGATCTCGGAAACTCCAAGCAGCCCAGACTCGTGGTTGATCATCTCGTCAAATTGCGACGCCGTCATCTGCTCGCTTCGCGCCATAAACGAAAACAGACCCGGATCCAAATCACCGGAGCGCGTGCTCATCACCAGACCCGCTGCAGGCGTGAAGCCCATGCTGGTGTCGATGCTCTTGCCGTCGCGCACGGCGGATAGGCTTGCGCCATTGCCGAGATGGGCAAGGATCACGCGACCCTTCGTTGCCGCCGGGTCGCCGAGGTGCGCGAGTTCCTCCATGAGGAATTCATAAGACAAACCGTGGAATCCATAACGTCGAACGCCCGCTGCCTCGTAGCGTCGCGGAATCGGCAGCAGACTGGCGACCCGCGGCATGGGGCGGTGAAACGCGGTGTCAAAGCACGCCACCTGAGACAATGAAGGATGGCGTTGGCGGAATGCCTCTATCAACTCGATCTCAAGCGGAAGATGCTCCGGGTCATACGGCGTGATGCGGTGCAATTCATCAAGCAACTCTGGCGTGACCCGCTCTGGTTCTGTATGCGTCATTCCATGCACCACCCGGTGTCCCACGGCTTTGACCGAAACGAAAACCGGCTGCGTTTCGAGCCAATCCAGTAGAAAAGCGACCGCCGAACGGTCATCAGATTGGTCGATGGCGCGACTATCCTGTGGTTTTCCAGTAGAGTCCTTGAAGGCCAAATTCGTGCCGCTCAGACCGACGCGGTCCACTTTTCCATCCAGCAACAGCCGCAGAGGTTCGCCCTCCTCATACAGCGCGAACCGAATGCTCGACGAGCCGCCGTTTATTGTCAGAACAGAAAACGGCTCACGGCGTGCTGAACCTCTCAACTGATTATTGATGGGCATGTCGGGATTCCTCCTTTACCGGCAACGTGCGGATGTTATCCACAGCAGCCTCCAGGATTGTTCTCCGTCTTAGCACCGGAGTGCGTGGACAGAAATTTTTGCCGACAGTGGTCGCCGCAAAAGTAGAACGTCTTTCCATCGCGTTCGGCGTGGAGAGCGGTTGCTTCGTCCACGGTCATTCCGCAGATGGGGTCTTTGGTTACAGGTTTCGATGTTTTCATGTTTTCCTTCTTTCTTTATTTAGAGATCGCTCAAGTGTCAAACGAATCGCTGCCTGACACCCAGCGTTTGATTTGTGCGTTCGATGGAAGCCTGCGCATTCTGTTCGTATCCCGCGAGCGCGCGAATCGCATCAACGTTTTCCGGAATGACGATTGCCTGATTGTCAACCTGATAAGCGTAATAGGCTTCGCGCCCTTCGACCGTCAAAATGTCCTCCCAGATGGCGACTTCATACATATCGTTGCGCGGGCGACCAATTTCCTTCATCAGCTCGACGGTTGAATTAAGAGCCGCCACGCCTTCATCCGCTCGAATGAAAGCGATGCGCGAGTTACGCTTAAAAGCCTCCAAAACTTCTGTTCGTGAGGCATTGCGCTCTAAGTCAATTGTCCAGAAATGCAGATGCCCGATTGTTTCTGGAGAGGTAACGGCCATAGTGACCACGTCGAGTTCCGGCACCACCGTTTTCGCGTCCGGTCCCTGATGACTCGGAATCTTGCGTTCCGGCAGCATCGTGTTGATGATGCCATTCAGATGACTTTCCCACGGATCTGTCGCACGGCGAATCAGCACGCCACGGGCGCGACGAAGCAACCCAGCGTTTCTAAGAGCGTTTAGAGTTCTTACGGTCGCCGTTGTGTTACAGGAAACGACGCGGGTCGAACTGCGTCCGATTGCCGTTTCGTAATTTGCCGAGGCGACGAAACTGTGTCCGGTTAACTCGTGCTTCGCGCCGCCTTGATAAATGAATTTAACGCCCGCCGCTTCATAACGCGGTTTGTTCTTGGCGTCAATGCCTTTCGGTGTGCAGTCAACGATGATTTCAGCCGACTTGAAAAGGTCGTCGAGCGTGCCGCGTACGTCAATTCCAGCTTCGCGCATTTCGTCCGCCTTTTCGCCCAGTGCGGCATAAATCGGGTAGCCGTGCGATTGCGCACGGCGAACCCGATAATCGCTCACGATGTCGGCGATACCAACAATCTCCATATCCGCTTGCAACGAAACGGCGTCGGCTACTCTGCGCCCGATAACGCCAAAACCGTTGATTGCCACCCGAATTTTGCTTGACGCCGTAGAATCTTGACGAATGCCTGAATTCATAATCAAACTCCTTTTTTATAAGCCGACTTCTTTAATAACTTCTCTAAGAGCGCTGGCAGATTTCTTGAGCGCCGCCTCTTCTTCTTTAGTAAAGTCGAGTTTCAAAACTTCTCTAATGCCTTTTTTGCCAATTACAGCGGGAAGACTCAGGTATACATCACGCATATCCAGATAATTGGTCACTAGACTTGATATCGGCAAAACTGCATTTTCATCATGAAGAATGGCCTGTGTTATCCTTGCCAAGGACAAACCAATTCCATATGATGTCTCCCCCTTTTTCTCTATAATTTTACCGGCAGAATCTCTGACTTCGGAAAATATCTTTTTTAACTCTTCCTCGGGGTGACGGGAATGTTTGTTGCCGCACGATGAACAGTAATTCTTAAACAAAACTCCCCCGATCGTAGTGTGGCTCCAAATAGCCGACTCACTATTCCCATGTTCGCCCAAAATATAGGCGTGAACACTGTGCGGATCTATTTTACAGTGCTGCCCCAAAAGAAACCGAAAACGCGCCGTATCCAAAACCGTCCCTGAACCGATGACTTCATTGGCCGGCTTGGAGGAGAATTTGTACGTCGCGTACGAAAGAATATCTACAGGATTAGTCGAGACTAAGAAAATTGCCGAAGGAGCATATTTCATTATTTGTGATACGATCTGGCGGCAAACTTCGACATTGTCTTTAGCAAGTGCAATCCTGGTCTGCCCAGGCTTTTGCTTCTTACCAGCGGTTATCACCACCAAGTCAGAACCTTTTATGTCGCAATAGTCTCCGGCAATGATTTCAACCGGGGAGACATATGGTGCGCCGTGGGATAAATCCATGACTTCTCCTTCAAGCCGCTTTTTGTCGATATCGGTTATAACAATACTTCTCGCGAGCCCTTTCATAATAAGCGCATACGCATAACGCATCCCCACATTACCGCAACCTATAATGGATACCTTTGGTTTTAATTCATTAATTTTTGTCATATCTCCCGTCCTCCTTAACTGCCGATCCTTGATTAATTTTCATGAGATTTGGGGACGGAGCCCTATTTCCCTTTGCCATAAAATCACATTAATTAGGGCTCCGTCCCGAATATTTCGAATATTTCTTCATAGGTTATCTCCTGTCAAGTCCTCCATAGGTCTAACAGTTCACTTCACAGCGGGTCGTGAACGAGCTATTTTTATTGGATAGTTTTGTAATCACTCCCTCATTCGCCGTATTTTTATCCACAGCAACCTCCAGACTTGTTCTCCGCCTTAGCACCGGAGTGTGTGGACAGAAATTTTTGCCGACAATGGTCTCCGCAAAAGTAGAACGTCTTTCCATCGCGTTCGGCGTGGAGAGCGGTTGCTTCGTCCACGGTCATTCCGCAGATGGGGTCTTTGGTCACGGATTTTGATTCTTTCATGGTCATGTTCCTTTCTTGATTTCTTTAGGTATAGGCTTTCACAATGTATTCCTGAACCATCCGCTGAGTGTTGAAATGCGCTGCGTTGCGTGCGATGGCGTTGCGCATCACTTCAATAAATCCTTCGCGGTTGCCGTAGTAGAGTGGGATGACGACGCGCTCCAGTTGGCGATAGAGCGAAGCGGCATCTCGGGGCGTGCGGTTCTCGATTTCCTTGCTTCCTGCCACCCCGTCAATGGCCCAGCCGGTGATGCCTTCGATGCAGCCCTCAATCCACCAACCGTCGAGCACGCTGAGGCTGGGGACGCCATTCAACGCGGCCTTCATCCCGCTGGTGCCGCTGGCCTCCATCGGCGGCAGCGGGGTGTTGAGCCACACGTCCACGCCCGAGGTGAGGAGACATCCCAGCTCCCAGTCGTAATTTTCCAGGTAAACGATGCGCACCTCCGGACCGAGCGAGTCGCGCGCCTGATTGATCTGCTGGATGACTCTCTTGCCTGCGTCGTCGCTTGGATGAGCTTTGCCGCCGTAGATGATTTGCAGACGGCCCGCGCGGGACGCAATCCCCCTTAGTCTTGACGGCTCGGTGATGAGAAGGTCGGCACGCTTGTAAGTAGCGGCTCGACGGGCAAAACCGATGGTGAATGTCTCAAGGTTAAAGTCCGCGTTCGCCCGGCGATTGACTTCTTCGATGGTTCGTGTCTTGGCCGCCTGGTGCGCCTGCCACACCTCATCCTTGGGAATGCTCAGCGCCGCGCGCAGACTGGCGTTGTCTTCCCTCCAGCCGGGAACATGGCGGTCGAACATTTCCGCGAACGACGGTGACGCCCACGTGGCCAGATGCACGCCGTTGGTGATGGAATCAATTTGGTAGTGATGGGTTGCGTCGTGCGGCGTGAGCATTTGGCGGGAGACCTCGCCATGCTTTTTGGCCACACCGTTGACGTAGTGACTAAGATTGAGCGCGAGGTAGGTCATGTTCAACTCGCCGTCGCAGCAAAACACGTCGCGCATGGTGAACACGTCCGAGCGCCCGAGCACGCGGGCCACATGGTCGAGCGGAAATTTGTCGTGGCCAGCCGGGACGGGCGTATGCGTGGTAAAGACGCACTGGGCGCGAACGGCCTGCACATCCTCCTCGTTGAACGCGGCGCGTTTGAACCAGCGCGCTCGTTCGTCGAGTAACTCCAGTCCGAGCAACGCGGCGTGGCCTTCGTTCATATGGAACCGGCGCACGTCGTGATAGCCCAGGGCGCGAAGCATTCGCACACCACCTATACCAAGAATTATTTCCTGGCAAAGCCGGTAGTGAAAATCGCCCCCGTAGAGATGATGCGTGAGCGCGCGGTCCCACTCGGAGTTCTCCGGCAGGTCGGCGTCCAACAGAACCACCGGCACGGCATGGCCGCTGACGCCGTTGACCGTGTATTGCCAGGCGCGCAAGTGAACCGTTCGGCCTTCGATGCTCACCTGCACGCGCCCCGGCAATTCCCGGCAAAACTTTTGCACGTCCCATCCGACCGCTTCCTCGGTCTGCCAGCCGGTTGGGTCGAGCCGCTGCCGAAAATAACCTTGACGATGCAACAGCGTCACCGCGACCATCGGCACCTTGAGGTCGGCGGCGGAGCGAATCGTGTCACCCGCAAGCACACCCAAGCCGCCGCTGTAGGTTGGCATTCCCGGCTCCAAGGCAATTTCCATCGAGAAATAGGCTATGAATTCGTTGGTCATTTCAGTTCTCCAAGTTTGCGGGCAGCGCTTATGAGCCCGGTGCCTCGAAAATCGGTCCAGTCTTGGCTGCCAATGCAACCGCGCCATTCTCCCCCTTTTGAGCCCGTTTCCATTTCCACTCTTCCACCGCGGAAAACAGGCACGGCACGATCCAAATCGTAATCAGAAGGCTGACAACCATTCCACCAACGGAAGGAATAGCCATCGGTTGCATCACATCCGAGCCGCGGCCAGTCGCCCAGAAGATGGGCATCAAACCGAAGATGGTCGTTGAAATCGTCATCAATGCAGGGCGTATTCTCTTGAGGCCCGCTTCGACCACCGTTTGCCGGATTTCAGCGATAGAGTTGAATTTTCGGTCATTGAACATCCCTTCCAAATATGTCGAAGTGACGACGCCGTCGTCGTCCACCACGCCGAACAGAACGAGGAACCCGACCCACACGGCGATGGAAAGATTCACACCCCACAGCGCCAGCATGATGAATCCGCCCGACGCCGACACGAGGATACCGAAGTAGATGATGGGCGCGATCCACCAACGCTTGAAGCCGAGGTAGAGCATTACGAACATGATGAAGAGGCAGATCGGCACGAGAATGCTCATCCGTTTTGTGGCGCGGACCTGGTTCTCGAACTGGCCGCTCCATTCCCAATAATAACCAGGCGGCAGCTTGAGCCGGCCATCACGCACGGCGCCTTGGAGAACCGCCTCGGCATCTTCGACCACACTCACTTCGTCGCGGTCGCGAGTGTTCATCGTCACGTAGCCCACCAGCAGGCCGCGCTCGCCTTTGATTTCCTGCGGGCCGAGGACGCTCTTGATGGTGAGGACTTGCGCGAGGGGGATTTGCGCGCCGGTGGAGCTGGGCACCAAAATCTTTTCCAGCTCGGGAATATCTTCGCGAAACTCCCGCAGGTAACGGACGCGGATCGGGTAGCGCTCCCGGCCCTCGACGGACTCCATGATGTTCATGCCGCCAATGGCGATTTCGATGACATCCTGCACGTCGCGAACGCTGACGCCATAGCGGGCGATTCGGTCGCGGTCGATTTCGAATTCCAGATATGGCTTGCCGACAATGCGGTCAGCCACAATGTCGGTCGCGCCGGGAACCTGCGAAAGAAGCTGCTCGATCTCCAGACCGATGCGTCCGATTTCCTTCAGGTCGCTCCCGTAAATTTTCACACCCATCATGGCACGAAAACCGGTTTGTAACATGATGAGGCGCGTCTGTATCGGTTGCAGGAATGTCGGCAGAACGCCGGGAATGGCCGTCTTCTCTTGAAGCTCGGTGAGGATTTCGTTTTTCGTGATGGGGCGGTGTTCAGGCCAAATCCACGTGAGCGGTCTCTTCAACCAGCCCGGCCAGTTGGAGAACCAATGTTTGACCGGCATGTGCCGCCATATCGATTCCGGCTTGAGGATGATAATGCTCTCCATCATGCCGATGGGCGCAGGGTCGAGCGCGGATTCAGCGCGACCCAGTTTCCCAACCACAGACTCAACTTCGGGCACACTGGCGATAGCCATGTCCTGCCGGGCGCTGACTTCAAGCGCGGGGCCAAGGCCGGCTTGTGGCAGCAACGACGGCATATAAAGAAACGAACCTTCATCGAGCGGAGGCATAAACTCGCGGCCAATGCCTGAGAGGATTTTTCTCTCCTGCACGACTTCGATGCCGCGTGCCGTCTCAGCGTCGCGCTCCTTGGGGTCTGGCCGCCGCCACTCGATGCGCCGGTACGTAGAGCCGTCGGAGCGTTTCACTTTCTGCCAGCGTACTTGGTCGAACTCGATGAGCGGACGCGTCACGTCATTGGTCTCCTTCAGAGACATCGCCTGCTTCAGTTCGGGCGACGCCTGCTCGCGGGCGAACAAATTGATGGCCCAACCCACCGGTGCGAGCATGACACCTATACCTAACCAAATGGTCAGCCCCGTAAATAGAATCGTCACCGGCGCGATGAGAAATGTCTTTTTGTGCGCCAGAATCCAACGCAGTGTCGGGGTGTAAACCCTGGCGATGCCCCGTGATACGGGATTTTCTTCGAGCGGCAGAAACCGCTCACGCGTCATGCGTACGAACGCTAATGCGACAATCACGCCAACAACCATGGACATTGGCCAACCGCTGTAATGGTTCCCCGACACTACCTGCATGAAAATCGCATGCGCGGCGAGGACCGAAACGAGGCCAAGCGCACCGGCGATAATCCACACCGTTCGCTTCGACCACTTAACCGGGCGGAATAAAAAATAGCACACTAGGGGAACCACCGTGAGTGCGAGGATGACGGATGCGCCAATGGCAAAGGTTTTCGTGTACGCGAGCGGACGAAAGAGTAACCCTTCCTGGCCGGCGAGAAAGAAAACCGGGATGAACGAAACGAGCGTGTTCGAAACGGCGGTGACAATCGCACCTCCGACTTCAGACGCACCGTCGAAAACTTTCTGAAAATGACTCTTCTCTTTGTCGTCAGCGGCGATGTGACGGTAGATATTTTCAGTCATGATGATACCCATGTCACCCACGTCGCCGATGGCGATGGCCAGGCCGGCCAGCGACATGATATTGGCATCAACGCCGAAGAAGTACATCAGGATGAAACAAAGCCCGACCGAAAGCGGCAACGTGACAATGACCGAAAGCGTGCTGCGCAGATGCAACAAGAAGATGAAAATGATTACGCTCGCCATCAACGCTTCCTCCAGCAACGCCTCTTTGAGCGTGCTAACGGTCTCTTTGACGATGTCGGTGCGGTCGTAGAAGGCGACGATTTTTACTTTTGAGACGCGGCCATCAGGGAGCGTTTTTTGTGGAAGGCCCAGTTCCAGTTGTTTGATTTTTTCTTTCACCCGTTCAACGACGTGTTGCGGGTTTTCCCCGTAACGCATCAAAACCACGCCGCCGACAGCTTCCACGCCGGCTTTGTCCAGCGCCCCCCGGCGGAACTCCGGGCCGAGGCTCACGGTCGCGACGTGTTTGACCTGGATGGGCGTGCCCTTCTCCTGACGGATAACGACTTTTTCCAAATCTTCGACTGACTTGATGAAGCCAACGCCGCGGATAAAAAACTCGATGCCGTTTTTCTCCAACACCTTTGCGCCGACATCTATGTTCGAGTTGCGCACAGCCTCGTAAACGTCCATGAGCGTGATACGGTGCGCGCGCAACTTGTCCGGATGGACGTCAATTTGATATTGCTTCACATGGCCGCCGATGCTGGCAACTTCGCTCACGCCGTCGACGGAGTTAAGTTGGTAACGCAAATACCAGTCCTGGATGGAGCGCAGTTCAGCGAGATCGAAGCCTTCCGCCTCAACGGTGTACCAAAAGACCTGGCCCAGCGCAGTGGCGTCGGGACCGAGCACCGGCGTGATACCGGCCGGGAGCCGTTGCTGGGCGACGTTGATACGCTCCAGCACGCGCGACCGCGCCCAGTAGTAATCCACGTTGTCCTTGAAGACAACAAAGACCATCGAGAAGCCGAAGCCGGACATCGAGCGGATGGACTTTACGCCCGGTGTGCCGGTAAGACTGGTCGTAAGCGGATACGTGACCTGGTTATCCACATCCTGTGGCGAACGACCGGGCCAGTCCGCAAAAACAATAACCTGTTTCTCGCCGATGTCGGGGATGGCATCCACCCGCGTGTTCAGGATCGCATAGTAGCCCACAGCCACAATGGCCACGACTGCGAGCACAACGAGGAACGCGTGTTTCAGACACCAGCGGATGAGAGCGTCAATCATTGGCTTTATTCCTTACGCTGCTTTTGCTGAGGCGTGTGTTGTTGATGCTCTTCAGCTCCCGAGCTACTCGCCGGTAGCGCTGACGATGCCTCATTCGCCGGCGGAGCGGATGCCGCTCCGCCGTGTTGATGGCTGGCGCCGGCTGCCTGGCCTTCCTTGTAGAACAGGCTCGGTAACCCGCGAATCTGAAATTGGCTATCGAGGAGAAAATTCCCGCGTGTCACTACCTTGTCGCCCTCGCTTAGTCCGCTCAGCACAGGATAGGAATCGTCGGTGCGCGGACCGGTCTCAATCTCCATCGAAACAAACTGACCTTTGCTCTTCTCGACATACACCAGTTTGCGCACGCCGCTGTCGAGCACCGCGGTCACGGGCACGGCGAGGAGAAGTTGGTCCCCTTCCGGCTTGACGCTCGCTGGCGTGCCAGGAATCTGCACGAGTGTCATTTTGCAAACCGGGCATTGGCCGGCTTGCGGTTGCAGCACGAGCGGGTGCATTGGACAACTCCACTGACCTTCGAAGCCGCTAGGCGCGGGCTTGCCATCCGCCAGAAGCTCCGCGTGAATCACTGCGGTGACATACATTCCGGGCTTCAATTTATTCTCCATGTTGTTGATATTAAGCAGCACTTTGACCGTACGCGTTTCCTCGTTTAGTACCGGGCTAATGAACCAGACGCGGGCTGTGAAACTCTGGCCGGGAACCGCCTCCGATTTGATTTCGACCATTTGGCCATATTGCACCCAGGGCAGTTCGTATTCATAGATGTCGAGATAAACCCAAACCGATTCGAGGTTCGCGAGCCGGTAAAGCATCTCGCCCGGCTTCACCATCGCCTTCTGCACGACCATTTTTTCCGTGACGGTGCCTTTGATGGGAGAGAACAGCGTTAAGCGTTCGTGGATTTTTTTATTTTGCACCAGCTCGTCAACCTGTTCCTGCGTCAACCCCCAACGGAGGAGTTTTCGCGTAGACGATTCGACGAGGATGGAACTGCGTGTACTCTCCAAGGCGATCAGCATTTCCTGCTGCGCCACGACCAGGTCGGGACTGTAAATCTCCAATAGATGGTCACCCTGTTTCACCTCGACGCCGGTATAATCTACGAATAAACGCTCGACGTAACCCTCGACCCGGGCAGTGATGTTGGCCAGCCCGGTCTCATTGTATTGCACCTTGCCGACCGCGCGAATCTCGCGGCTCAGTTTGCGGCGCTGGACCAAAACGGTTTCCACGCTCGCCATTGCGCGGGCGTGTTCGGACAGTTCCAGCATCGAACCTTCCGATTCGTAAATCGGCACCATGTCCATCCCCATACTGTCCTTGCGAGGCGTCTGGCTGACTTCGCCAGGCATCATGGTGGACCGGTAGGACGTGATTTTGCGTGAAACGGTCTTTTCCCCCGTCCCGTCGTTTGTGGTCACCGCCGTGCCTGGCGTGGGCGCTTCTTTTGCGTGCCCGGTGTGGTCTGGACGGGAAGCCTCGTTCTCGCGCGAAGAGTATGGAAAGAACAGAAATGCGCCGAGGACAGCGACGGCCACCACCGCCAGGGCAATGAGAATATTTCGTTTTATGAAAATACTTTTAAAGTTCATCGCTTCCTTTCCTTTCCAAGAGCAGCATTGGGTGATAACACGGGTGCGTTGGTCGGCGGCACGCCCAGGATGAGCAACGACAGTTCCGCCAAAGCCAGTTCGCGCTGGAGGAGGAATTCGACTTCCGACAATTGAAAATCGAGGAGCGTCCGCTCGGCATCAATCACATTGAGAAAATCTACCTTGCCGCCGACATAGCCTGATTGAGCGACTTCCAGCGACTGTCGGGCCATGGGCAGCAACCGCTCGTTTAGCAGTTCGAGATTGCGACTGGCTTCGCGGAACATAAATGACTTCTCCGCGAATTCCACCGCGAGCGCGATTTGCTCCGCCGAGAGTCGCGCCTCCGCCGCGCGCTTGCCAGCCTGCGCTCCCGCAATCTGTGCCGTAATTTTGTCACGCCAAATCGGAAGAGTAACGCCAACCGATGGCCGCATCATCACCGGGTAAGCTTTGACATCCGCCTCAATCCCCGCGCTAAAGTCCGGCACTTTCGCTTTGGTCGCGAGGCGCAGGGACGCTTCGGCGAGCTGCACTTCCGCTTCCATCGCCTTTAATCGTGGGTTCCGCGCCAGCGCCGTGACAAAAAGCATCTCCGCACTCAGACCGAGCGGCGCGGTTTCCAACTTCTGCGGCACGGGCGGCGTCGCGTCCTCATCTTTCAAACCCAACGATGCTTTGAACTGCGCGAGCAACGGCTGGCGCGAATCGTCGAGGTTAGCAATCTCCGTGGTAAGCCGCTCCTGTTCAATCTGCGCCCGCAGCACGTCTTGCAACGTGACCTTACCTACTTCGTTCTGTATCAGCGCCAGCTTCTCAAGTTCGCCCATCAACCGCAGAGTCTCGTGAGTCACGCCAATCTTGGCGTCGAGGAAATTCAGTTGGTAGCAGGCCTTCTTGACCGCGAAGGCGGTTTGAAGAACGCTCGACTCGAACGCGAAGTATTTTGCCTCGCTTTCGGCCGTGGCGACGTTCGCCGCCGCCTTGAGCTTGCCGGGACCAGGGAAGTCCATCATCAGCCCTGGCATCAGCGATATCACCATGTCCGCGATGTCGCTCTGAAAAGTCAGTCGCGGATCCGGCAACGACCGCTCCACCGTGATGCGCTGCACAGCTGCTGCCCAGTCGTAATATGCCGCTTCGACCTGCGGCTGGCTCAACATGGCGAACAGGAGGAAGTCATTCAGCGGTGAGTTGGTCGTGAGCGTGGGCAACGTGGGGCGCTGGCCACTGGGGCGATAAACATTCTGGATGGTTTGCTGGTTTTGGCGGGCGGCCTTTTCTCCGGCCGTGCGGACGCCCGCGCAGCCAGTGAAGAGCACGACCATCGCCGCACCGCTGACGGCAAACCACCACCAGTCCCTGCCGTAATGCTGATTTGTCTTCATTATTTTTTTAGTAGGATTGGAACCCATTCTTTGGATTTATCCCGAATCATTTTATTATAGGATTTGCTTTCATTGCGGTGAACCCCCGTCCTTGTCGCGGACCAGCACGACAACGGCCCTGCCCGGTACTCGATAATGCAACGACTGCAATGGGCTTTCGTTACCGGGTTCGAGAAAGTCGAACGGGCTTTCGAGGCTGGTATCAACCACTCGCCGCCACGAATTCGTTGCGCCCTCCTGTATCTGAAAAGTCAGTTCCTTCCCATAGGCGTTGATCATCACATAGATGTCGATGTCCTGTTGCGATCCGCCGTGCAGAGCAAAGGCGAGACTGCGAGAATCGTATGCAAGGTCGGCATCGTGGCCCACCCCATACCAACGGACATCCTCACGCCAGAACCGGCTCCTCGCCAGCGACGGGTGTGCCTTGCGAAACGCAATCATGCGTTTAAAGAAGCGGAACATGTCCGGGTTCGCTTGCAGACGGCCCCAATCAATCCAACCCACTTCGTTGTCCTGATTGTAAGGATTGTTGTTCCCGGCTTGGGTGTGCATGAACTCGTCTCCCGCACGGAGCATGGGCGTTCCGTTCGAGAGGAACAGCAGGCAACAGAAATTCTTGATCTGTCGCTTGCGCAGTTTCATGACCTCCGGCGGTGCGCCATCGTCCCCTTCCCAGCCGCAGTTCCAACTGTGGTTTTCCGCCATTCCGTCTGTGTTGCCGTGGCCGTTCGCCGAGTTTCGCTTTTGGTTGTAGGCAACCAGATCGTAGAGGGTGAATCCGTCGTGAGAGGCGAGGTAATTGACGCTCTGATGTGGGTGATAGGCGTTCATCCGATCGTCGGGGAAAAGATCGTCGCTGCCGTACAGGCGGCGCATCAAGGCCGCCGTCATTCCGGGATCCCCCTTGACGAAGCGACGGAGATCATCCCGGTATCTGCCGTTCCACTGGCAAGCCATGATCCCCGGAAACGCCCGGCCCAGTTGATACACCCCGGCGGCATCCCAGGGCTCGGCAATCAAACGCAGATGTGCCAGATCCGGGTCGGAGGCCATATCGCTGAGCAGCGGTGCATCGCTTACATTGACCGATCCATCCTGATTTCGGGTAAAGAGGGAAGCAAGGTCGAAGCGAAATCCGTCGACATGCATCGCGTGTGCCCAATGACGGACGCTGTCCATGATCATTTTGCGTACGTAGCGGTTTGCACAATTGAGCGTGTTGCCGGTGCCGGAGAAATTTTCGTAGGGCGCACCCTGTCGGTCCGCCATCAGATAGTAGGTGCTGTTGTCGATCCCCTTGTAACTATAGACCGGACCCGTGTGATCGCCCTCTCCCGTGTGATTATAGACGACGTCGAGGACCACCTCGATATTCGCCTGGTGCAGCGCCTTGATCATGTCGCGAAACTCGTTGTGTTGCGCCTTACCCGTGCGGTCGCTGAGATAGCCATGGTGGGGGGAAAAGAAGTTCAGCGGCATGTAGCCCCAGTAGTTGTCATCGGAAGGGTCATATTGAAACACCGGCATCAACTCCACCACGGTGACGCCAAGGTCCTTCAAGTACGGGATTTTCTCTACCAGGCCCGCAAATGTTCCGCGCGCTTCATCCTTGACTCCGGAGTTGGGATTCTTGGTAAATCCGCTGACATGTAGCTCGTAGATGACAGTATCGGCCTCGTGCTGAGGGCGATGGTCGCCTTGCCAGTCGAAGCGTTCGCTGTCGCCCGCAAGGACACCCAGGGGCGACTTGCCTGCGTTCGAACCATGCCGGACGGCGGTGAGCCGGTCGAAAGCCGGGGGAAAAAACACAGACTTTGCATAGGGGTCGATCAGGATTTTGTCGCGATCGAACCAGTGCCACTCGAATCGACCATTGGGCTGAGGTCCGTCGATGCGGTACGCATAGTAGGACGCGTCCTTCATTGACACAAGGGGGATGCGGCAATGCCAGATCCTGCCGGTTTTGTTCTTAAGGTAATCGAACTGATATTCAAATACGGGAGCAACAATGTCGCGCTCGGTATAGAGCAACAATGTGACGCTTCCCGCATGCTTCGAGTAAAGCGCGAAGTTGTAGGCATCCTCTTCTTCTATCTTTGTCGCGCCCAGGGGAAATGGAAGTCCCTCCGCAGCCGCCCACCGAAACGATGTTTTCTCACGTAACGTCATGTTTCCTCCTACCATTTCTCTATGGATGTCGCACGTCATTCTCGAATAAACGCCAGCCAGGGCGCTCGGCCCGAATATCTGTGGTAACCTTTGCCGATGATAGACATCTTCTTTATGCCGAACCTCGACTTTTGGAGTTCACGGACAGCTTGCTCTGCCTTTTCGTAAGTGTTGTAGAGGGCGACGATCTCACTTTTCTCTGCCGTTTTTTTAAACCTTTCGACATCCCTGCGATGTGTCCTGTATGTGCTTGCATGGTTATCTCCTTTTAATTAATTTGTCATTAGTTTTGCGGGAGAGGCTACGACGGCATTTCCTGCCTTTTCAGGTCGCGGGGTTGCCGTTGCGGCAGGCGCTTCACTTGGCTTCTTAGCTGCCACGTCAGGCGTCCCGGGCGCCGCTATCTTACCAGGCTGACGAATGCCCGCCAGTTTAGTTCGCTTGAGCATCAGCGCATTGATCGCCACGATCAGCGTGCTGCCTGACATCGACAACGCTGCGACTTCCGGACTCAACACGAATGGATATAAAACACCCGCGGCGAGCGGGAACGCGATTAAATTGTAGCCAACCGCCCATCCAAGATTCTGATGCATCTTTCGCAATGTCGCGCGTGATAGTTCAATCGCGGCAACGATGTCATAGGGGTCACTCTTCATTAGCACTACGTCAGCACTTTCCATGGCGACATCGGTTCCGGCACCAATAGCAAACCCCACGTTAGCTTGGGTTAGCGCTGGCGCGTCGTTGACACCATCGGCCACCATCCCGACTTTTTTTCCGGTTGCCTGCAACTGCTTAACCTTTTCGGCCTTCTGGGCCGGCAGTACATCAGCTAATATGCTATCGATGCCGAGATCCGCGGCAATACGCTTGGCCGTGACTGCGTTGTCACCGGTCAACATTACTACTTCGATTTTACGTTGGCGCAATTTTGCCACGGCTGCCTTGGACGTTGGTCTGATCGCATCGGCAATGCCTATGAGTCCGATGACAAGACCGGCCTGCGATACATGAACGACAGTACGACCGTCTCCCTGTAAGCGAGTAGCTTCAGCCTCCAAGGGACCAAGTGCCAGCTTTTGCGTATCCATGAGTAACCGGTTGCCAAGGAATACCGTTCCACCAGCAGTTTCAGCGCGCGCCCCCATACCGTCAAGACTTTCGAACCCTGTCGGTGGCGTGACAGTAAGGTTTGCCGCTCGACGTACGATTGCCTGGGCCAGCGGATGACCGGACCCTTGCTCGACGGCTGCGGCGGCGATCAACACTACATCCTCGGTAACCCCGTCTGCCGTCACGATCTCGACTACTTCCGGCTGACCAACGGTAAGAGTACCCGTCTTATCGAACACGATAATATTAAGCTTGGTAGCATCTTCGAGCGCCGATGCGTTCTTAAACAAAATGCCATTTTTTGCACCCAAACCTGTACTCACCATGACTGCCATTGGCGTTGCAAGTCCCAACGCATCTGGGCAAGCGATTACGAAGACTGTGATGGTCAGGGTCACCGCAAAGAGCAGCGACTGTCCGATCATCCAAAACCACACCCCAAAGGTCACAAGACCGATGACGATCGCGGAAATCACCAGCCATTGCGCGGCCTTATCTGCCAAGAGTTGCGCCGGTGCCTTTGAGTTCTGCGCCTCCTGTACCAATTTTACTATCTGCGCCAACGCCGAGTCAGCTCCGACTTTTGTTGCCTTGTAGCGAAAGCTTCCGCTCTTGTTGATCGTCGCACCAATCACCGTGGCACCCGGTCCCTTCTGGACCGGCATCGACTCGCCGGTGAGCATTGACTCATCGACCAGTGATTCACCGGTTTCTATCGTGCCGTCGACTGGAATCTTGTTACCCGGCCGAATTACGACAATCTCGTCTGCTAACACCTCTGCTGTTGGAACTTCAATTTCAGTGCCATTACGAATAACATTCGCCATCGCCGGAGTGAGATTCATCAGAGCATTGATCGCGGACGAGGCTCCCGCACGGGCACGCATTTCCAGCCAGTGTCCAAGCAAGATGAAAACCAAAAGGACGCTTGCGGCTTCAAAGAATTGCCCGCCTCCCTTAAAGAAAAAGGTACTACCAATACTAAAGAGATACCCAGTACCAACACTCAACACGATCAGAGCTGCCATGCCCAGGATACCCTTCTTGAGACCGCGCCAGGCGGAAACAAAAAAAGGCCAACTCGGATAGATAATCGCAGCGCTTGCAAAGAAAAACAGCCATAGGTTGAGCTCCAACCCGAACGGCGGAGCCGGCGGCTTGAAGAAGCCTCCCTTTGGGGCGTAGATAAATATTGGTACAGTAAAAATCAGGCAGATCCAAAAACGATTGCGCATGTCGCGGACCATGGCCGGAAGGTCCTTACCGCTATGACCCATCTCATGCGCCATATCCGATGACATCGGGGAAGGCTCTCCCGGCGCTGTGTGACCCTCGTGGCCCTTGCCTGCAGGATCGGCAGTGGCGGACTTCGGCGCCGCGGACGCTTTAGACATTGGCATATCGGGAACTTTTGCTTTTGCGTCACTTGCGGGCAGCTGAGTTTCAGCCTTTACTTTTTCCTCTGGCGGTTTTACGACTGGTGGCGCTAAAGGGACTTCCGCTTTTATTTTTTCCTTGGAGTCGTCATCTAAGGGTGCGGCAGGCGCAGACACCGCAGATTCTTGGTCGCTTTGGTGGCGCACACCTGATTTGATATCGGCGACCTCTATCCGGGTTTCGTCGTAGCGTACTGTGGCGCTTTTCGCAGCGTAATTCACTGTAACGCTTTCGACACCCGGCACCTTTCCAATCCGATCTTCCACTTCCTCCACACTCAATACTGAGAGCATACCGTGAATTTCAATAACACTTGTTTTCATCGTGCCTCCTTCCCCCTCTACAAATTTCAATATTTCTTGTTACATATTATGTTTGCCATATCTCTCTTTACCGTCCTGTCCCTTTTCTGATTGTCATGATGTTCTCCTATTTAAATGTTGTCCTAACTTTTGTCCGGCATCACTTTGTTTGGTTGTTTATCCCCTGCATTACCGGCTGCAGGTGTTGCCGGAGATGGTTTCGGGGTTGTTGACGGCGCCGTTTTGTCTTGTGCGGCACCCGCAGGGGCAGGTGCGTCTGGGGGAGTTTTTGGCGTAGCGGGTGCCGGGGTTGCAGGCGGCGCGACCGGAGCTGTATGGCCTTCGTGACCTTTACCTGCCGAATTAGGAACGGATGCGCCGGATTCATACCCGCCTTGGCGTACGCCTGACTTGATATCGTTAACCTCAAGTTGGGTTTCGTCGTAGCGTACTGTGGCGCTTTTTGCAGCGTAATTCACTGTAACGCTTTCGACACCCGGTACCTTGCCAATCCGATCTTCTACTTCCTCAACACTCCATACCGACAGCATGTCGTGCACTTCAATATTGCTGGTTTTCATAGGGCCTCCTTAACTTTTTTCATGTTTATAATTTCAACGGATGTATCATCTACAATAGACAATCATTCCGTCTATTTAATTTGGATCACCGGACTTAACCTAATTTGACTATTTCATATTCTTGTGTTCTTCCGCAGACATGTTATGGTCTTTGGCGCTACTTTGACATCCGGCGACAGTTCCAAGCATTAGTGTCATTAAAAGCAGTGATAGTAACGTTTTCATTTTTTCTCCTCTGTTTTTATATGTTCATTGATTTTGCTTCGTTATCGAATTTAATAAGATGGAAATTATAAATACTTGCGATACTTGCTCCAGTCAACCATCCCAAAATAAATATCTGGATAATTCCATAGGTCATTTCCAAGGCAGACATTCCCGTTCTTAAAATCGAACTGACATCAAGCCCGTGTAAGAGCGTATTAAAAAATAAAACTGACTGTTCTCGGGTGGTTGTTAAAAGAACGATTACACATCCCGAGCGTAAAATGACGAAAGTTAATCCCACGGCTAATCCAAGCTTTTTAACATTGATGGCACCCATAATTTTCTCCTCTCAGTCTTGAACAGTTTGTTCTCCTGCGATTTTAATTAAAGGAATTTAATGACAGCCCCCATGACCAGCAGCAGGCCCTTCCTTCTTTTCATGCCCTTCATGGCCTTCTTCCTTTTTATCTTTATCGTGATTTTCATCTTCATGCTGATGCCCTTGCCCATGACTGCCCATCATCAAAAAATGGCAGGCAAACATCGCAATGACAAAAAACAAAAATGTATTGTTACTTCTGATCCCAAAAGCCGGTAATAAAAAAATAAAAAGTAACGGCAGTACGCAACCGATGACCATCCATAACCCGTGATTGTGATTTTTCATTTCTTACCTCCTCGGAGTCAATGCGATAGCAATAGCACCTGTGAGAATGAGTATTCTTTTGATTTTGAGTCTCCATTTTAAAAACTTCAAAATTGATAAAGGAATAAACTAAAATGAATCAGAATTTTGAAGAACAATGAACTACCCCGCATTAAGCTGACGGAGTATCCACAGTTAACTGCAAAAAAGGAAACGCAGCAAGCTGCGGGGAATTTACCCGCTGAGATTAAAGACGGAAGACTCGATTGGAGAGATAAATCGGAGGGTCACTTTGACTATATTGGGTAAGAGAAATATAAAAAACTCGGCCAGATGGACCACCTGAAGCGATAATGGAGTTGCCGATCTCAGCGACAAAAGGGCTAGGATGGGGTAACCAATTCGTCTTTGGGCTAACAACGACTTTTTGTGACATGCCATTCTCGACTGTACCAACAATGTGCTGGCAGTCGCATTTTTTATTATGCGGACTTTTAGTTGGCGGGCAACATGTATGATCTTGCATCGCTCCCTTTGACTGCTGGGGAAATATTCCCATTATCGCCGCGTTAGCCTCCCCCCTGAGACAGCAACAATAAATCATGGAGAACACCAAAGGAAGGATCAAGCCACATTGTATTAAGCGAAAATTTCTCTTCATAAGGCCTGCCACAATTAGTCCTGAATTTTTTCAGCGCTAACCGATTAAATATAAATTAGGTAATTATTGTCCTACCCCGGACGATAGACAGTGACCTTCTTTGCAATGGGCTACTGCCCTAATCATCCAGCGAATTTCGTTCCTTACCATGTTAAGTCTTCTTTTTTATTTAAATAATTAAACACACCTTTTTCTACAAATGCCGGCGTCTCAATGTTGACTTTCGTAAAGAATCAATCTTTCATGGAAACTAGAACTGCTTCCAATCTATCTTTCCTAATCTCGTTCAGAGCGCGATTCTCTACACGCAAAACTTATGCTGCGGCGCTTAAACCTTAATTGTGGCACCTTTATCTCCACGATTATCGCAACAAGCAAGGATCAACCTCATGCTATTATATTAAGAACGAAACCAAAAAAATCAATTGTACCCAGGTATAATCGCAAAGTTTTGTCTCCGACAAAGGGATTCGTTTTGGCGGCCTGCAATTCAAAAACACCGGAATTCAATTAATCCTAAAGAACGTCCTTTATACCGGAAAGGTCCGTTATCATGATGAGATCTATCCCGGCGAACATGAAGCGATCATCACTGATGAGGATTTTCAGAAAGTTCAGCAAACCCTCGCCGATAATTGGCGTGAACGAAAGGTCGCGGGCACAGCAAAAAGCATCGGTCTCTTGAGTCAGATCCTCCGGTGCAAGGCGTGCAACTCGAGCACCTACTATATTTATTCACAGAAAGGCACGAACCGCTACCATTACTACGTCTGCCTGAACGCCCAAAAACGCGGATACCATGTCTGCCCCACCCGCAACGTCGCGGCTCATGCCATCGAGAACAAATTTATGGAATGCCTAAGGACGCTCGTCACGGACAACACCTTTGATAGCGAGCGCTGGAATATCCTGACGCTGGAACAAAAGATCACCCGAGTTAAATCCGTCGTCAAAAAAGCCGACTTTGATGCGCATAATGTCACGCTCGAAATCATACTCCTCAATGACGAAAGCCATTCACTCCCGCTACGCATTGATGAATTGAAACGCATCCCGGCACACAAGAAGTCAATCGAAGTCGGGAAAGAACCTTTCGTCAGGCAAGATCTCATCCTGGCCCACCAAATCAGGGAACTCCATGAACAAAAAGGCCATTCCTTACCCCGGATCGCGGAATGGATCGAGCTGGCCCATGCTCGAGTGTGCCAGACCATGAACATGCTCAACCTCTCTCCCGATATTCAAGAAGCGATCATCTTTTCAGATGAAAAGCGTCTCTTCAAAATCCCCGAGTACAAAATGCGTCCAATCACCGCCGAAGGTGACTGGCAGAAGCAGCGTGCACTTTGGGATTCCCTGCTCCAATCGATCGCCCAATAATCCTGCTTATCTCTACCCATCGATAGTAAATGCCGACTGAGGACATGGTATCTACACCGATCTTGCTTGTATATTTTGATTAATACCATTTACTAGGCGAGGCCTAAAGTCGGCCGAGTTAGAGATACTTTGGCATTATTCCGACGAACAGGAGCTTATTTTTGAAGACTGGAAATCGGCAGGCACAAACTAACGGAAAGAATTCACAAACGCACAACAAGATACGCTGCAACCTTTTGAAACATCGCGACATGCAAAAAGCCCCAACCGGACGTGCCGATCAGGGCTTTATGCTATTTTTCTCTCTACCAGAGAGGCAAAAAACTGGGGTGGGTGACGGGATTCGAACCCGCGACCACAAGAGCCACATTCTTGTACTCTAACCAGCTGAGCTACACCCACCACATACCTTTAAACTAACAAATCTTACATCCAGAGTTTGTGGTGGAGTTGTCCCGATTACCTGAAGCCTTTATCTAGAGACTTCGGGGCACCCACCACATACCTTTTCACTACTAAATCTTATATCTAGAAAATGTGGTGGAGTTTCCCAGCTTCCTCAATGCTCCATCAAGAAACCGCCGGGACACCCACCATTGATTCTTTCAAACCTTTGAAACCGAAGGCCTATATTCTACCAAAAAAACGTCATTTGACAACTTCGGCATTCACTCCCTCCAGCCCGGCGCCGGGCAGGGCGTTGGCGGCCGGCTGGGTCATTCTTTCCTGATAAAACTGTTTGCCGAATTCTTCAACGCTCTTGCCGATCTCCTTCAGTTCTTCGCCCCGCGGGATCCCGGGCTTCTCTTCATATTCGATCTTTCCGGTAAGGGACACGGGCTCGATATGGAAGTCGTCCATCTTGGTCTTAAAGGAAAAATTTAACCCGACCTTCAGCCCGCTGGACTGCAGGGCGCCGATCACAAAATCCTGGATGGAACCCTTCGACGTTTCCGCCTGGACTCCGGCCATCTGGCTGAGATCGATCTTTCCTTCCACCGCCATGTCGTTGCTCTCCGACTTCAGGTCCACGGAGAGCCACGTCTTCCCCTGGGGATCGGAGACCTGGAGCTTGCCGTCCATGTTGCGTTTGACAAAATTCGCCCAGCCGCTGCCTTCCACCCGGCTTTCCGCGAGACCGGGGTTACCCGATTCGATCAACGCGTTGAAATTGAACCGGGTCCGGATGGGCTTGATCGGGTAGGACACCGACTGCGCTTTGAGACTAAAATCCTTCAGCCCGACCTGATACTCCGCGCTGAAAAACGGCTCCAGGAATTCCACCCGCCCTTTGTCCACCTCGAGGTAATAGATCAATATCCCCTGGATCATCGCCGGACGGGCGGAGGCCGGAGATGATGCCGCCTTCGGGGTGGCGGTTTCAGATTCCGGCGGCGCCGTCTGCCTTCCCAGGCGGAATTTCCCGTTGCCGGACTCCACAAGCACGGCGACGTCCTCGATGTGCAGACTGCCGATGACCAACTGTTTGTCGCTGATGACGGGAAACCCCAGGTGGATCCTGACGCTCTGGGCGGACAGCAAGCCCTCCACCTGCAGTTCGTCCAGCATGATCCCCAGCGGGAACAACCCCTGCACGTGCTTTGTCGTGACCGGACGGTTGAACACCCGGCTCAAATTTTCCTCAACAAGCTGTTTGCCGTTCATCTGGATGTAGACGTAAAACCACGCCAGCGCGATGACGGTGAGGATGAAGAAAACAGCGAGGGCTCTTTTAAAAATTTTCACGCGGCTTCACTCCTGTTATATTCCCGAACATGGTTACGGAAAAAATTTCGCGCGCCTGGCCCGAATCGAACGGGCGACCCTTTGCTTAGAAGGCAAATGCTCTATCCATCTGAGCTACAGGCGCTCAAGTTTTATCAATTTTAAATATTCTTTACCGGCCCCGGATTTCCATTTCTTTTCAAGTTCCCGGGCTGCAATTCTGCTCTCAACACTTTGCAGGCACAGCAACTGCCAGGGCCGAAACCCCTTGGTGGACCTGGTTTTTCCAGCATTGTGCTCTTTGATCCTGCGTTCAAAATCCGATGTTATCCCAACATAAATACGCCCATCTTTTTGGGATATCAACGAATAAACGGTATACATATGAAGCAAATGCTCCCTGCCTGCCGGCAGGTATCCAACTGAGCTACAGGGACAAAGATTTCTTTAGAAAAACATTTAGATGCGGCTGATATTTTACAACAAAAATGTCATTTATTTTATAGATTTCTGCTATGTGCTTTCCAATAAAAGCTTGGCAAAACGATGAACTTCTGGGTTAGCCAAAGCCAAAAGCTTTTTCTTTACTGTACGGGAGAAATATTCTCTTTCTGTTTTATTCAAATTCTCTCCCTTAACTCGCTTTAAAAAAAGCTCCTTCTGCTTGGGGGAAAATACTTGAGATAGCGCATACTCCACAGAGAAGTCCTCTTGTTTTTCTGTTTGTTTCTTAACCTCTTCTACCTCATTTCTTAAATAAGCTGTGAATACATCTTTCAATTTCTCGGTCGAGAAAGCATACCCCATCAAATTAAAATTAGCGTTGTGGGCAAAGGAATTTCTCAACTCTTTCAGCTTATTCAAATTTTCTTCTGATAATTTTGAGTACAAATTCTTTCCAAAATAAAAATCTAAAGACTTATACAAGCTTAACGAAAGGAGCAGAAGGCCTTTTAACAGATTCTTATCATCATCTCGAGTTAAATAACTCTCTACTTTTTCGTAACCAAAACTTTCGTCTCGTACGGCATTTGCCAACAAAACAGAGAATCCTTCAAACAATCGAGCATCTCGACTTTTAACGACTTCCGCCAATGTTCGGTTAACGTCATCCTTTTCCTCAACCTCAAGAAGAGGGAAGCCCAATTTACTCACTTTTTGCAATAACTCTTTATTTTCCATTTTACTTCACCTCTTTCCCCCATCTAACAAGAAAACTTTCTAAATTTCCACGAATCCTGCTTTCCGAGACATCATAACTTATTAATTCGTTATATCTTTTCCTTAATAGATCTTTATTGATTTCTTTTCCTTTAGATTTAACTAACATCAGACAATCTTCATAATCAACACTATTACCTCTAATCAATTTACTGGAAATTAAATCATAAAAGTTCAGTATCCCAAGATAAAGACGCCCTATACTCTGTGAGAAGATGTGATTCCCCTGTTCCAAAGGGGATTCCAATAATTCTGTTGTATGAATACTTTTCCCTGCAAATAAATCTATCTCAAAGAATTCATTTTCTTTTTCCCAACGAAATCCACCCTCATTTTTATACCCAATATCTCTCAATATTTTTGCTAAATAAATATATTCTTTATCGTCAGGCACCATGAAATCAATATCTTTAGTTGAAGCTTTTACATCTAATAAAGTCATTGCAGTGCCACCGCAAGCTATAATACGTACTTTTCTTTTTATAAATTTACTCCATCCAGCAAGAGTCCTTACCAAATCATTTTTTGTTAATCTGTATACCATATGAACAATATATTGTATGTATTCATACAATATGTTGCATGTTTTCGTGCAATTAGAATATAGTATATTCTCCCTAATTTGTCAAATTTAATTCACAGGATGATAAATGGCATACCTACCATTTATCATCCTGTGTTGTAATCATCCCGACATTTAGGTATAGTTGCAAAAGCGTCGAAAGTTGGTCTTCCCACGAAAAAGTGGACTCTTTGAAAAGTTGGCATGTGGCAATCCCCCGCTTTTTTGTGCTACCGGGACGATTTCTTAAAAAATAAAGACCAGATCACCTCACAATACCGGCTTCCCATCTCATGGATATTGAGCTTGGAAATCCCTTCCTTGCGGCTTACCCAGGAAACGGGAATGACGGCATACGAATACCCCTTGAGGATGGCTTTGAGGGGAAGCTCAACGGTCAGTTCAAAACCACGGGAGGTCAACGGCGAAGTCCCCTCGATCACGGTCCGGCGGTAACATTTGAAAGCGTTGGTGGTGTCGTTATATGCGAACCCGAACAGCCGCTGAATGAGATGGTTCCCCATCCGGTTGAGGGCCAGCTTGTGCCACGGATACCCCGTCACAGCCCCGCCCGGGATAAAACGCGAACCGAAAACGCAATCGTATCCCTCCTCGAGCTTGCGGGCATACCGCACAAGGTCCTCCGGATCGTCCGAACCGTCCGCCATGACGATGGCGACCGCGTCCCCCTGGACATGCTCCAGCCCCTTGCGGACCGCGAAGCCGAACCCATGGGGCGGGGGATTGTTCACATACCGGAACATTGGCAGCCGCGCGCGGAGGGACTGCAGGACCCCCTCTGTGCCGTCGGAACTTCCGTCATTCACCGCCAGGATCTCACAGGCGATCCCCGCGGCGTCCAGCCGCCGGACCACGGCATCAACGGTTTTTTCAACCGCTGCTTCCTCATTGCGGCATGGGATCAGGACGGACAGTTTCATGGCTCATTCTCCCCTGCCGGCAGGCGGCCAGTAAACTTGCGTTCGCCTTTAGTCCCGCAAGTTTGGGACTCATTAAAAGAATGTGTACAAAAATGGCGACAACGATGAACCCTGCGCGAAAACCATCAGCAGTCCCAGCAGAAGCAGGACCAGGGCCAGCGGCACCAGCCAGTAATGCTTCTTTGCTTTCAGGAAAAACCAGAATTCGGCGAGAATGGAAAGTTTGGACATAAAATGATCGCTCTGTAAGCCTCATGAACCCCGGCTGCCCTCCCCGCTTCGCAGGGCAGGCGCCGGGGCTAATTCCGGCATTGACTTGCGTTCGCTCCCGCTCCGCAAGTCAAGCCGTCATTAGAATTGCCTCTTATACCGTTCCGGCCCCAGCTCTTCCGGCGGGCGGACGATCCAGTAAGATCCCGCGTCCCGGCGAACGGCCTCATCCAAAAGGTCCTTCTTCAGGATCCGCAGGACAGCCCCGAACAGCGTAAAAAAAACATAAAAAAGAAGCGACAGAATGACCGTGGAGACAACAAAACCGATGGCATGCGCCGCCTTCATCCAGGGGCGGTAGATCATTCCCACCGCCGGAAGCCGGAGCGCCGTGAGCAGGGCCAGCCCGGCGGCGGCCAGCAGAAGAATCCCGCTGACCTCGGCCCAGCCGTGCTTCATGCCGTGCCGGATCCCGATAAACGAAAGGATCACGGCCAGGCCGTAACCGAAGACACGCAAATTTTTTTGTTCTTTGTCGTTCATGCCGTCAAGGGACCTCGCTTCGCTCGGCCACTTGGCCGTGGGATGACCACGGCCAAGTACTGCATCAAGCCACGGGCAAAGCCCGTGGCATCTGATTTGTCAATCCAGGACCCGTGAAATTTCTTCCAATTTGTATTTGTCCCTGTCCGGCTGGTGTTTTTTGTCGAACAGATAATCGCCCATCACCAGATAATCCATGTTCGTGCACATGAAACACCTGTAGGCGTCTTCCGGCGAGCAGACGATCGGTTCTCCCCGAACGTTAAAAGACGTGTTGATCATCACCGGGCACCCTGTCAGCCGGTCGAATTCGGAGAGCACGGCGCTGAAGAACGGGTTCACGTCGCCGGCAACGGTCTGGACCCTCGCGGAGTTGTCCACATGGGTCACGGCCGGGATCACCGAGCGCTTGATCTTCAATTTCCCGAGCCCTTCGGCCTTCCCGCCGTCCGCGGACAGCCGCTTGTCCTCGCGGACATCCGCCACGAGCATCATGTAAGGGCTGGACGTCTCCAAATCGAAGTACTCGCCCTTTTTCTCCTCCAGCACGCTCGGCGCGAACGGGCGGAACGATTCACGGAATTTGGTCTTGAGGTTCAGGACGCTCTGCATTTGTTCGGACCGGGCGTCGGCGATGATGCTGCGGCTGCCCAGGGCCCTCGGGCCGAATTCCATCCGCCCCCGCAATATCCCGACCACGTTCTGGTCGCGGACCAGTTCGGCCACCCGCAAAGGCAAACGGGCCGCGTCGATCTTTTCACAGACCGCGCCCGCCCTGTTCGCGAAAGATTCGATCTCCTCGCGGCAGTCCGGGCCGAGAAACGAGCCCTTCTGCCGGTCATGGACATTGTCCGCCCTCCGTTCATTGCGCAAATACTGGTGCCAGATGAGCATCGCCGCGCCCAAGGCCCCGCCCGCGTCTCCCGATGCCGGCTGGATCCAGATGTTCTTGAATTTACTCTCCCGCAAAATCCGGCCGTTGCCCACGCAATTGAGGGCCACCCCGCCGGCCAGGCACAGGTTCTCTTTTCCGGTGACGCGGTGGACATGGTCCGCCATTTTCAGCATGATCTCCTCGGTCACGTCCTGGATGGACCGGGCGATGTCCATGTCTTTTTGCGTGAGGGGACTCTCGGGCCTGCGCGGCGGCCCCCCGAACAGCCGGTGGAATTTCGGGCTGGTCATGACCGTGCCCACACAATAATCGAAATACGACAAGTCCAGCTTGAACGAACCGTCATCCTTCAAATCCAGCAGATGGTCCCGGATGAGCTTTGCATACTTCGGTTCCCCGTAAGGCGCCAGTCCCATGAGCTTATACTCCCCGGAATTGACACGGAACCCCGCGTAGTAAGTGAACGCCGAATACAGCAATCCCAGGGAATGGGGAAAACGCAGTTCCTTGAGCAGTGTGATCTTGTTGCCCTCTCCGGCGCCGATCGAGGTCGTTGTCCACTCGCCCACGCCGTCCATGGTCAGGATGGCCGCGTCGGAAAACGGAGACGGATAGAAAGCCGAGGCCGCGTGGGATTCGTGGTGCTCGGGGAACAGGATCTCGCCGGAGTACCCCAATTTTTCGCCGATCATGTCTTTGAGGAAGATCTTTCCGCCCAGCCAGGCCGGCATGGCCTGCAGGAACGTCCGCACGCCTCGGGGCGCGTGCATCAGATAGGTGAACAACAGCCGCTCGAATTTCAGGAAGGGCTTCTCGTAAAATCCGGCATAATTCAGGTCACGGGCCGTGATCCCGGCTTCTTTCAGGCAATACCGCACGGCGTTCTCCGGAAAAAGCGGGTCGTGCTTCCGCCGGGTGAAGCGCTCTTCCTGCGCGGCCGCGACGATCTCCCCGTCGCGGACAAGGCAGGCCGCGCTGTCATGATAAAAAGCTGAAAGTCCGAGGATCCAGGTGCTCATGCGCCTTCCATCCTAATCTTTAAGATCCGGATTGTGCGGCCGCGCGTCCGATAATATAATAAGGACACTCATGGCGCGACCATCCGTCAAACACATCGTTTTCTCTCTCATTTTTCTTATTCTTCTGCTCGCGCCCGTGGAGATCGCGTCCCGGGCCTACTGGGTCCGGAAGGCCGGGCTTTCGTTCTGGGCGCCGGACCCCATCGACCTCTTTTACCCGCAGATCAAAAAGATCCGGCAGGCCTCCATCCGGCAGGACGACGGTTCCTTCGACATCCTCTTTCTCGGCGGCTCGGTGCTCTACGACGTCGCCCGGCAGGACAAGTCCCGCGAGATCCTGCAAACCATCCTGGGCGATCCGGCGGGGAAGACCGTCCGCGTCTTCAATGCCTCCTACCCGGGGCATTCCTCACTCGACAGCGTTTTCAAATACGAGTCCCTGAAAAAACAAAGGTTCGATCTGGTGCTGATGTACGATTCGATCAACGAGGTGCGCGCCAACAACTGCCCGCCGGGGATGTTCCGGGACGATTACTCCCATTACTCCTGGTACGGCAAACTGAATTTTTTCCGGCATTATCCGTTCTTCCGTATTCTCACCTTCCCGTATACCGTCCATTCCCTAACGGTCGACATCCGGGTCAAGAAGAACCCACGGAGTTTCGTCCCGACCGACATCCCCGACGCCGAATGGACCCGGTACGGCCACGACATCCGCACCGCCGGGCCGTTCCGAAAAAACATGGAGAAGATCACCTCCCTGGCCCGGAAAAGGGGCGAACCGGTCCTGCTCATCGGCTTCGCGTTCCATGTCCCCCGGGACTACTCGGAAATAAAGTTTAACCGAAAAATGCTCGATTACGGCTACGGCGAAAACGCGTTCCCCCTGGAAATCTGGGGCCGCCCCGAGAACGTCATCAAAGGGGTCCTGGCCCACAACGATATCCTGGCCGGCCTGGCAAGCCGGGAAAAAACGCTTTACCTCGACGCCAATGCCTTCCTCCCCCACGACGGACGATTTTTCCGCGACGTCTGCCATCTGACGGACACGGGCGTGGAAACCTTCGCCGGCATCCTGGGGCTTTTCCTCCGCGATCAGGCCGTGGGCCGGCCCCGTTAAAATTCTCAACGGAAGATCATCTGCACAGACTCGACCCTCATCCCCTGGGCCGCGCCGTCCATCTCGAAAAGGACGCGGTATTTCCGGTAAAAATGCGGGACCCCCGTCACGTAGTATAATCGCGCGCCGGGCTCCGCATCCGGCGCCTGATCAGCGGCGAGAGGCAATTCTTTCCAGAAATCCCCGTCATCCGAGCCCTGCAGGCGGCCATTCGGCAAAGTGATCATCGGAACGCCGTAGTACTGATATCCCACCACCCGTATCCCGGAGACATCCTTGGGGCCTCCCAGGAAATCGACCCTCAGCCAGGACGGAGATTTTTTATCCGTGATATCCCAAAACCCGAAAATCCCCTGATCGGTGAATTGGGCGAACTTGAACAGCGCCGATCTCTTCAAATTGATGGAAACAAGCCTGACCTTCCACGGCAACGGCTCGGGGAGAGAAACCCAGGCGCGCTCCCGCAGGTAAGGGGCCGAAGGATTCCCCGGGCGATGCTCGTTAAAATCGATGACCTCGCTTTTGTCATCGAAATAAATGATTTCTCCCGGCATGGCGTTCACGAAAATGAATTCCACCGTCAGGGGCTTCGGGATTTCCCGCAGGAATTCCATGAGGGCCGGCTGGAAATGATCGCGGGACGTCATCATATAGCTGAATTCAAACGGGAGGTCGCGGCCGATCAGGGTGAGGCCCTGATCCGGGGGGATCATGACCACATTGAACTGCTCGATCCTGGAGAAATCCGAGGTCGCCACCTTGGCGCGGATGATGCCCAGCTCCCGCGTGAGATTGCGCACGACGTCCACGACGTTGCGCTGGGCCGTCAGGGTCCAGGCCAGCAGTAAAACGACGGCCCAGGCCCTCATCACGCCGGAGCGCGCGCCCCTCTGCCGCAAGGCGCGGTCGGCGCCCTGCAAAAGGAGGACCTGAACGATCAGCGCGAGGACAGACCCGGCAAACAGGACCCGGTACCCCACGATGCTGAAGCACCCCTGGGCCAACAGCGTCGGCGCGTTGGCCGAGAGAAAAATGAGCCCGCCCCCAAGGACGGTCCGGAACAGCGCGCCGGAAGATATCTGCCCGGGCCGGGACTTTGCCAACAGGATCAAAGCGCAAACAAGGATTGTCGCGGCCGGCGGCACAGCCCCCCAGGGGCCCAGCAATTGATGCCAGGTCCCGGCCAGGGACAACGTCAGGATATCCCACAACAGCGGCCCTTTGGCCACAAGATTGTCCGTCAGACTGACTTTGTAAAGGCACGCCTGCGCCGTCAAAAACCCCTTGCCCGCCCTCATCATCGGCAGAGTCACCAGCAGCCAGTTCAAAAGGAAATAAACGGCCATGCAGAAGCCAAAAACCATAAAATCCGCGATCAGGACTTTCCAGGCTTTTGTTCCGTTTCGCCCCGGCAAGGCAACGAAATTCAAGAATGAAAATGCAAAAACGATCAGGGCCGTCGGAGGGTAGATAAAAAGAGCTGTGATGAAGAAAACCGAGGAAAGGGCCAGCAGGGCAACGGAACGGACGCGCGGCCTCCGGGCCGACAGGACAGCGTTGTCCCCCCTCGCCTTTTCAAACAGAAAATAAGACAACGCGGCCAGCGCGATCGTCACCGTGCCCGGGAAAAAGCTCATGCACCAGAGGACGTTGACCTGGCTGTACGGCAGGAGGAAAACGGCGAACGCCAGGGACGAGGACCAGAACCAGTCCATGCCGTGCCGTTCCTGAAGATAGCGCGCGGCCTGCCACAGCAGGACCAGCAGGACCAGGAATGACGCGAGCCGGAAATACGTGAAATCCGCTATCCTCTGGACGCACCAGGTCTGGACCGACGCGGCGACAGCACCGAGAAAACGCCCGGACTGGACCAGGATGTCCCATTGATAAAACCACCGGTGCCCGTCATGCGCGTGGAATAGAAGCGAATAATCGCTGTGAAAACCGAACGCGGCGAAAAACGCGGGCGCGTACACCAGCAAGGCGGCTCCGGTAAAAACGGCGAAACGCCAATGATCGCGGGGATTGCGTAAAAACATGCGGGAGAGGTCTCCTGGCCCTTAAGGTTTTTCCGCCACAACGGCCATGTTCTCGACGCTGGCCTTGATGACCTTGCCCGAAAGCCCCAGCCGTTTCACCAGGGCCCGGGTCCCCTCTTTCAGGGGGCGGGGCAAAGGCAGCATGCGCAAAACATGGTCCAGCTGGTACCGGCTGCGGACATTGCGGATGGAACGGACGCGGAACCCGTTCTTTTCCAGAATTTTCCGCATCGTGGACTTGTCCCAAAGATGAATGTGGGAAATGTCATACGTCGACGCCCTGGCCCCCAGCACCGACGGCATCAGGGCGCGGATGTCGTGATGGACCGCCAGGAGGGTCCCTCCCGGCTTGAGATAGTGATGGGCCGTTTGCAGGAAACGGTTCGGGTCGATCACATGGTCGAAGACCTGAAAAAAACAAACAGCGTCGAAATGCCCCGGAGGGAATATCCCTGTCCGGAACTCGTCGTTGACAATGCTCCCGCGCACGGACTCGGGGGCGTTGGCCACGGCTTCAACGCTCAATTCAACCCCCCGGACGTTTTCAAACCCGGACCTGCGCGCCGCGTCCAGAAAAAAACCGCTGGAACATCCGACCTCCAGCAAATTCTCCTTGTTCATCAGCGGCAGAATTTCCTCAAACTGCTCCAGATAATCCCGCAGCATGTTCCCGAGCTGTTCCTCATGGATGAACGCGCTGCGCCGGTAAAGTCCCCGGATATCCTCTTCCGGGAGGATGGGATTGGAATACACCAGCCCGCAGTTGTTGCACTGCACGATGCGAAAATGCGTGTGGTCCGGAGTCTTGCGGGCGACAAAGGCCAGCGACGAACGGTCGAACTTTTCCGGATAGCGCACGCGAAACGGCGTTCCGGGGCCGCAGATGGGGCAGGACGTTTCTTGCATTGCGTTGTCGGTGGACACAGGTGTCTAACTCCGGATGAATGCTACCCCGGCTGCTTTACCGCTCCTGAATCAGAGAACGATTCAGGAGCAAAGCAAGACGCCGGGGTGAATGGTTTGGCCCTTCTGGGCCAAACCACCCTGAATGAAGTGAACGGGTTCCGGTATTGGTTTACGTTCACTGCGTTCCGTAAACCAAATTCTTCACCCCGCATGATTGCTTGCGCAATCACTTCTGCGGGGTTAATTCCTGCCTACCGGCAGGCGGCCATCAAACTTACGTCGCTAACGCTCCGTAAGTTTGGGCCTCAAATCCCGGCTGCTTCAACCGTTTCCGAATTGAAAAACAATTCGGAAATGAAGCAAGACGCCGGGATGAATTCGGCCATCAAACTTACGTCGCTAACGCTCCGTAAGTTTGGGCCTCATTCACCACTTAAACGAAATCCCTTTGCGCAGGCACTTCGTGCACATGGGGATCGCGCCCCGGCCTTTGCCGGACATGGTTTCTCTCATGGCCATGCTCTCGGGGCCGTTCCAGACGTCCATGAGCCGGCTCTTTCCGGCTTCAAATTTTTCATAAACCTCGGGCTTGCTCCACACGACCGCTTCACAGCACTGCAGGACGTCGCCGTTCCAGTTGATCTGCATGCCCTTCCAGAGCCAGTCGCAGGACATCTTCAGCGGCAGCGGCTCGGTGGACAGCGCCGGCTCCTTGTCCTCAAGCCCGTGGATGGGATTCCCGGGACGAAAATTGAGCATCACCCCGTTTTCCTTGCAGAACTGCCGGACCATCGGCACCTGATGACGGTTGTAATTGTAAAGGATGTAATCCACAAGGATCAGGGTCTTGTAGCCGCCTTCGCGTTTCATCCGCGCAAAATTGCGGATGTTCTCTTTCAGCCGCTCGACGTTACCGCTGCGGATCTGGACCGAATAAACGTCCTGGGTGAAGCCGCTCAGCTGGATCTTGATGAAATCCAGCCCCGCCTCCAGGATCGCCCGGGACCTGTTCTCATCCAGCAGGATCCCGTTGGAGGCGATCACCGAGACAACGCCGTTGTCCTCGGCGAATTTGATGACCCTGGCCAGGTCCTGGTAGATGAGCGGCTCGCCGTTGGTGTAAAGCACGGCCACCACAAGGTAATCCTTCAACTGGCGGATGATGTCCATCGCCGTCTCCGCCGGCATCTTTCCCTTTTCGATCCCGCTCCCCGTCCCGCCGGGATTGTAATCGTAGATCACGCCTTTTTTGTCGCGGCAAAAAACACAGTTCGCGTTGCATTCGTTCCAGAGCTCGATGCTGATCATGTAAGGCGAGCGGCCGGATTTTTTCAACTGAAACGTGTAGGCGAAGTAACAATACGCCACGTTGAGCAGTTTTTTGAGGGTGATCTTGCCTTTGCGCAGACCCAGGGCAAGAAGGCTCAAATGCACCAGGGTATACTGATTGCGGGTCTTCATGCGTTGGAACCAATCGCGGGTCACGGGCGTCCTCTCTTTTGGGCGGGGTTACTAAGACGGCTGCGAAGGGTGGCTCTGCCGGAAACCATAGGTGCTCTCAATGATGTAATTGGGGCGTTTCCGGCTTTCCTCATAAATCGCGTTGATATAAAGCCCCATCATTCCCATGCAAAGAAGCTGGATACTGCCGATAAAAATGATCGCGATCATGATCGCCGTCCACCCCGGGATGGCGCGGCCCTGGAGTTTTTCCAAGAACACATGGACCAGCAGGGCCAGGTCGGCCAGGATGGCGAGAAAGGACGTGAAGATGGCGACCTTCAGAGGCGCGGACGAAAACGAAATGAGCGCGGATTCCAAAAAATTGTTGATGACGGCCGGGTTCAGGATCGGGAATTTGGTATTCCCGGCGAAGCGCGGCTGGCGTTCATAGGACACATAGGCGTGCTGAAAACCGACCCAGCAGACCAGCCCCCGCATGTAAGGCTTCTTTTCTTTCAATGCTGTCAGGTGATCGACGACCCGGCGGGACAACAGCTTGAAGTCCCCGGCCTCCACCGGCAGAGGGATCGAGGCGGTCCGGTTGAGGATCCAGTAGGCCAGGCGCGTCAGCAGGATCTTGGTCACGGACTCCCCTTTGCGCGACTTGCGGACCGTGTGAACAACGTCCACTCCCCCCTCTTTCACGAAAGCCGCCACCATCTCGGAGATCAGTTCCGGCGGGTCCTGGAGGTCCGCGTCCATGTAAACGACCGCGTCGCCCGAGGCGTGCTCCATCCCCGCGAGAACGCAGGGCGAGACGCCGAAACGCCGCGACATGCTGATGACGCGGATGTCACCGTGCCCGCGGTCCAGGTCCTTGAGGACATCGAGAGAACGGTCCGAGGACGCGTCATTGACAAAAACAAGCTCATACGACCCGGCGCGGCCGGCCGCCTGTTCGTCTTTCATGACGCGGCGCGTCCGCTGGACCAGCTCCGGGAGGACGGCCTCCTCGTTGCGGAAGGAAAAAACAACGGAAAGAAAAGAAATGGTCTTTGGCATATGATTGTCCGGGACCCTGACGGCGACGGGGTTTATTTTACCCTCCCCCCGATGGCAAATCAACCAAACCTTTCAAAGAATGCTCGAGAATCTCCACGGCTTTATGGCTCGACTTTCGCCCGCCATCCCGAGCAGCGCGTCGAGGGACAGCCTCGTCACCTTTCCATCCAAAATGCCGTGGAGCGGAATCCCGCCCAGAAAGCCATCCTTCCCATTCCTCAGGGAAGGCTTTCTGTTGGCGGGATCAGCGGGCGGCGGGCGCGGAGCGCAGTTCATACAGCCGCGGATGGACCCTGTCAGGGTCGGCGTACTCCAGAAACAGGTCCACGATCCTGCGGATCTTCCGCGTCAGCTTGGGAGAGCCCCACTTTTTGTCCTCGGGTCTGACGTTCAGCCGGTCGTAACTCAGGTGGACAACATGGCGGTTCCGTTTTTTCTGAAAATCCCGGAAATCCTTGTCGATCGGCGGCAGGACGGCCCTCCACTCCTTGACATCGGACATGAAATGCACGGCCTTGGCGTCCTCCGGGCCGGATTGCGGCTTGTAGAAGAAATCGATGATCACGCTGGCGTGGATCACAAAGGATTCCAGCATGGCATTATAGATATGCAGGTGCGTGGTCCCCCGGATCAGGGACTGACTGACCCCGTAAAGCATCGAGATCTCATAATAAAGATGCTCGCCTGAAAAAGCGACCAGCTTCTCTTTCGGGACTGAATCAATAATTTCCATCAAGAAACTCCACTCTCCCCTCCCTCTCCGTGGGGAAGGCACGGGAGGGGGAGATAGCAACTCCATCTCTTCCTTCCCCCTTCGTGGGGAGGGTTACCCCAATTCTTCCCTCCCCCTCCGTGGGGAGGGCACGGGAGGGGGGAACCACTGCTGATATTGCCATCGGTATGCCCCCTCCCCCTACCCCCTCCCACAAGGGGAGAGGGAAAATGGTATGGAGGCAACGGGAATCCTCAACCCTTCCTTTCAACTCTTCCCCTCAACCCTTCCTCTCAACTCTTCCTCTCAACCCTTCTGCACCTTCTCTGCCAAAATATTGATCCTCTGGATCAACGCCTCGAACACCTCATCCCCTTTTCTCGCATGGATCGGGCCCTTGGACTCTCCCGCGATCAGAGCGTCCAGTTCCCGGAGAACGCGCTCATACGGGCCGACCATGATGTTGGAGACGTAATACGTCCAGTACACAAGGACCAAAAGCAGGACCCCGGTGCTGATAAAAAACAGCGGGGCCACGCCGTTGAAACGCTTGATGTCCACGAACCACGGCAGGGCCCAGTGGAACTGGTGAATGTCGACCTCGGCTAACAGCATCAGATGCTCGCCGATGTAATACAGATAACACAGCGTGGCAAACGAGATCACGCTGGCGATGAAACAGCAGACCATGATCGGGAAGATGATGCGTTGCTGGGACCTGTTGACGTGGAGCAAGAGACTGCGCTGATATTCGGCCGCCATGGGTTCTCCTCCTGAGAGAAGTTGTCGGGACGCTCGTTGGGGCTAAGGATAAACGCCTTGCCGGATGAGCCTGCCTTCGCTGTTATAAATTTTTGAGACGCCGCTTTTCAGCGACCATTCGCTTTTCAGCCGTCCGTTTTCGTGGAATATCCTGGTCTGGATCAGCCGGCCGTCTTTATAAATGTAATCGGACATCAGCCGCCCGTTCTGGTAAAAGAGCCGCCGGCGGACCAGTTTCTCGTCATTAAAACGAAGAAACGTCTTGACCTTGCCGTTGGGGTGATATTCCTTGTGCACGCCCTTTTCCGGCATGTCGATCGCGGCCGCCGGAGGACAGGCGGCGCACAGGAAGATCAAAATGGACAAAAAGATCCGCGCTCTCATGACCCCGCCTTTGCTTTGCGCTCAAACACCGCGTTAAGATCGCTGACCCTGTCGCGGCCCAGAAGTTTCTGCGCCTGGCGGACCGCCTCCGGCAGATTTGTCGATTCCACCGTTTTCTGGATTTTCGGAAAAAACCGCGGGTCCAGACTGAACTTGCGGATGCCGATGCCCAGGAAATACGGCACATACCTCTCGTCATGGGCCATATCCCCGCAGACCGACACGTCCTTGCCGTGCTTGGCCGCCGCGTCCACGATCTTTTTCAACGACCGCAGGATAGACGGGTGGTGCGGCAGGTAAAAATCCGCGACCTTTTCGTTGGTGCGGTCCACGGCCAGCATATACTGGATAAAATCGTTGGTCCCGATGCTGAAAAAATCGCTTTCTTCGGCCAGTTCGTCAATGATCTCCAAAACCGCCGGCAGTTCGACCATCATGCCGATGGGCGGGGTGGAATGGCAGACGATCCCTTCCTTCTTCAAATCCGCCGCGCACTCGCGCACCACCTGCTTGGCTTCCAGCAGTTCATCCAGGGAGGAAATCATGGGAAACATGATGCGAATCTCGGCCCCGGCGCCCGCGCGCAGGATCGCCCGCAACTGCTGGGCGAAGATGTCCTTGTGCCGCAGAGAAAAACGGATGGACCTCAATCCCAGAAAAGGATTTTCTTCATGCCCGTAATCGTAATAGGACAACACCTTGTCCCCTCCGATGTCCAGCGTGCGGAAGACGATCTCCTTGCCGCCCATGCCGTCCACCAGTTTCTTGTAAACCACATACTGCTCTTCTTCCGACGGAAAATCACTGCGGACAATGAACGGGAACTCGGTGCGGTAAAGCCCCACCCCCTCGCACTTGTATTCCCGGGCGATCTGGACGTCGTGCAGGAGGTTGACGTTGGCGTAAAGGCGCACGCGCGTCCCGTCTTTGGTCCTGGTCGCCGGCTTCATCGCTTCACAGGCCTTTTTCCAGCTCAGGCGGGAATCGTCCTTCTTGGCAAAGGCTTTGACAATGGTCTCGGAGGGCTCAACGTAGATCTTCCCTTCCTCGGCGTCCATCAGGACCATGGTGGACGGCGCGAGCTTCAGCAAATGGCGAGCGTCGGAAATGATGACGGGGATCTCCAGGGAGCGCGCCAGGATCGACAGGTGCGACGTCATCCCTCCGCTCAACAGCAGCACGCCCCGGACGTCCTGCGAGGACAGCTTGAGGATGTCGGAGGGCAAGAGTTCCTCGGCGATCACGATCTTTCCCCGCAGGTCGTTCTCCTCATCCGATATCCCGACCAGATTTTCCAGCAGCTTGATGCCGATGTCCTTGACGTCGTGCTTTTTCTCGCGCAGGTACGCGGTCGGCAGGTCCTCAAATTTCTTCATGTACTCTTCCACGACCGCGACGATCGCCTTGGGCGCGGGAAGGCCCCGCCGGATGCCTGCGGCAACGGTGTCGACAAAGGCCTTGTCCTTCAGCATCAGGATCTGCGCGGTGAAGATGAGCGAGGCGACGTCGGCGAGCTTTTGTTCGATCTGCTGTTGAAGGGCCTGAAGGCGCTCTTCCGTTTTGCGGACGGCCTGGGTGAAATCGTCGATGCTGTACGAGCGGTCCTTGGCATGGGCCAGGAACTTGGCGAACGGCTGGAGATTGTCCAGGACAACGGCCTGCGCCACGGCAAAGCCCCGGGACCCGACGCGGCCCTGGATAACCTTGGGGTGGCTGAGACTGTCCGGCTCTTTCTGACGGCCCTGCTTTTCATTGAACCCGATCAAAAGCCGGGCCGTTTCGATCACGGTCGCCAGCTGTGAAGAGATGGCGCGGAAGTAACGCACGTCCTCCTCGCTGAAATCATCCTTCTTGGAATTCTGCACGACCAGCGCCCCGATGCGCGACACCCCGCGCACGATCGGGACCGCCATGAACGACTCGTAGAGCTCCTCCCCGATCTCGGGGAAATGGCAGTAACTGGACGACCGGCTGGCGTTCTTGACGCAGATCGGCCGCAATTCCTTGACAGCCACGCCGGTCAGCCCTTCGCCGAGCTTCATCCGGACATTATTGATGGCCGACGGGTTCAGCCCCTTGGTGGCCTTGAGCACCAGGTCTCCGGTGTCCTCATAGTAAAGATAGATCGAGCACACCGGGCAGGCCATGTGCTCGGCCACCATCTCCACGATCCGCTGAAGGAACGATTCCAAACTCGGCGCGTCGGAAAAAATCTCCGTCAGTTCGCCGATATCGCAGATGAGTTTTGTGTGGTCGCGTTTTGGCATAGGTAAGGTTGAGCTCCACCCTGCCCTTGGGGCAGGGTGGGCGAAATCCCGTTCAGGGCGATGCCCCTATTATAAGAAGAAATAATATGGAAAGGAATATTAATTTGGAAAGAGGCGGGACGATACGGCAGGAGCACTTTGCTCACAACGGTGGAAGGGCTAATGGCTTATTGGTACCCTCTTGGAGGTACTTGGGGCCTATCGATTACCTTTTGCCCGATTATGTGTTTTACACAACATTTGGCAATTTTTGGATGCTGTTTTGCCGCCTTTACTCCATGCCGTAACATGGTCGGCATCCATTTCGTCTAACTTCCAAATCTTGCTCTTGTTTGCATCATGGCCCATAGCACAATGCGGGCAATTCGACGCACCTTTAGCTTTGGCTTTGGCGGTCTGTGTTGCATAAACAGTTCTCTTGGTCGCTTCGTCAAAGACCCGCACTTCGAGTAACTTTGTGTCAACAGAGCCGCCGAGGATATATTCAAAAATTCCTTTGCGATTTTTTACATATGGATCAGCATAAAGCTTTTGCACCTCGGCTGACACTTTGGTGGAATTATATGCTTTCTTGTGATGCTCTTCGTACAGCCGTCCCCACTCAAGCCCGCGCATCTCGCTTTCAACATCGGTAAATACACTAGAAACCCAGTCGATCACGCTGTTGAAATATCTCTTTAATTCATTGATATTTTTGTCAAACCGATGACGGCTCATGTAATCGCCGATATTGCCCTTGCTTACCCAATCCAGCGCACATTCAAGAAATTCCTGCCGGTTGGCACTGCCTTTTATGTATGCGCTCCATTTTTGGATGTTGGAGTTTTGGCTATTACTGAACTCCTCTTTGCTGAGAGTCACAAACGGGCCAGAATACACGGCGTTGAGTAATTCCTGATCGCTAAGCGGAACCCCAGCGATATTGATTGTCTTAAACCATTCCTTTATTTCGCTTTCTGTTCCTTCGCATTCATAAATGGTAAGCTTGGTCTCTAGCATCTTGGCTTTCTTATCTTTTGCCATACCGCTAAAATTCTGCGGCATACCGTTTTCATCTTTGATAGCGAATTTGTCAGTTACAAACCGTCCCAGACTGGTAATGCGCTGTTGCCCGTCTAGAACTTCCAATTTGGCGTCGCTTACTTTAGTAAAATAAATCAGCCCTATTGGATATCCCTTGAGGACTGATTCGATAACAGCCGCTTCTTTTTTGCCGCCATCGGAAGCATAGATATAGTTGCGCTGATACTCCGGCTGAATAGTGAGTTTGCCAGACAAGCCGAATAGCCCTTTGCCCTCCAGCTCGTTATAGACAAACCCATTGCAAATATCTTTGACAGTGATGTCGGTCTTCAAAATTGTTTTCATATCATTGTTCCTTACGCCTTATAAAAATTCGTCCATATTTTAATTTTCCATTCATATATGGGCCATCCTTACCTGTTTTACTTGGAATTCCAGCAAGTCCTCTAATATTGCCGGCCGCAAGTCCTAAAATCTCAAATTGCTCAGGACTATATTTATCAAGAAAGCTGATCGGCACGCCCATCACTCCGTCGTAGTCGCTCGGGATGGCGTCAGTAAACGGCACCTCTATGGCATCATAATTGTCGTATTTGTCATACTTTTTCTTACCTTTAACTTCTTTGTGTTTGCTGTATTTCAAATTTTCTCTCATTGTCATAAGCGGCAATGTTCGGTGACGTCTTCCGTGGTCGAGATTGGTAAACCAACAAACATTGCGGAACTTCACTAAACCTGTCTTTGGATCGTAAACTCCCGAAGCAAAATCGCGCGTATTCGGTGTAAAAAAATATGCGTTACCTGCATGGAAACCGTTCCCAAACCACAATTTATTATCTTTAATTAATGGAAATATTTCTTTGTAAGTAATCGCACTCATGCTGCCAATAATGACGAACCTTTTTTGATAATCATAAAGTTGTTTAACATACTGACGAAACAAGCTAAATGGAGGATTCGTTGCCACTATATCAGATTGTTTCAGCAGATTTATACATTCATCGCTACGAAAGTCACCATCGCCTTCGAGCGGTATCCATTCGTTGTGTTTGTTTGCCTTTAACTGCTTGACAACATCTTTCAAGTTAAATTCGCCGTCGCCGTCTATATCGTGTACCTTATCGATAATAAATTTATTAGCGGTTAACTTTGGACGACCTTTTGATTTTGTGAGAGTTTTGTCATCACCAAACAACTGCAGTTGTGTATTCGCTACAGGTGAAGGCTTGTAGCTGGTGGTGATAAGTTGTTTCAATCCGAGTTTGTTGAAATTAAGCACGAAATAGCGAAAAAAATTGCTCTCATACGGATCGTCACAGTTGCAATACACCACCTTGCCGCGGAATACTCCGGGGTTATAATCCAAATACGCTTCAATCTCCTTCTGAATATCGCTGTACTGAGTATAAAACTCGTCGTACTTTACCATTCTTGCGTTAGTAAGATTATTGGTTGCCATGTTAGAAATATTCCTACAGTTTTGTGCCTAAAGGCGCCCTTCAGGTGTCAGACCTGATTCAAAATCGGCAGAACTATCTGTCAAATTTACACTTACTGATAATCGGAAGATCAGTTGTGCCAGATTTCTGCCAACATTCTCAATGAAATTGATTCAAGGTGGCCTGGATTTGATCAAATTCTTTTTTTGTGTACTTAGGAAACCAGCTTTTAAATTCTCTATCGACTCTAAGAAAGTTCGGGTCCACCTTGTTATTCGCCGTCACATAACCCTTTTGTTTACACCGCGCAATTATGGAACTCGCATCCAAACCATCTTTTGTAAACGCATATTCTGCGACAACACCGCAACACCAACTCATTGGTTTATAAATGTTGCAGCCGGGAATGATGCTTGGTAATTGTGAACCTGCGAGGACACCTTCGCGAAGCCTTTTAACAAAATCAACATTTTGTTGCAATTCCCGCGATTCATTAAGGACATCAGAGGGATTAAGGGGCCGTCCGAGAAGTGATGCTCTTAATTGAGCTGCACAAAACGGTACGATTAAGCCTCGCTTTTTAGTTGGATGGTGGAGTTTTAACAAGTTCAAAGCGCCGGCAATGTCACTATCATTAGATACTAAAACTGCACAATCATACCTTTTTAACCATCCATCATTCAAAAGGTGCATCGCAAGATTCACATCAGACCCTTTTTCATCGACTCTAACAACACTTTCAAAAACCAAATTCTGACGAGTATCCCTTTTATACATATCGGATGAATAATCTGGATAAGAATGGTTCGCTAATGGCATTCTTATAACGTGTGCTTGAAATCTTCCCCAATAAATTTCCAACTCAGGAATACATTTTTGTAAGGCCCGGATGTAGATCTCCTGTCTTCCTGGTCGATCTGGATCGCCTAAGGGGGCAACAGGTGAAGTAAAATATTTGATAGAGGTAATATCGTGTTTATCTGCAGGGAGAACTTTAGAGAATAGGGATTTAAAATCGAGCCATTTATACGGTGTATGCTTTAAGCTCCTATGATAGAGGTTAAAACCATCGATGTATATTGTTGTTTTTGCAGGCGCCATAAAATAAGCAGGGGGCTACTTGCGTAGCCCCCGCACCCTGGGTCAAAGACCACAGGGGTGGTTGAAATAATTATAAATATGGTAAACTTTCTCCTTTAAACAGAAAGGTTAAATACCCCTGATAAAAGATAACATATTTTTTTTGAATTTGCGAAATATGGGCTATTTGCGAGTTTGGGCATGTTTTGTGCCGAAATGACCAAATTCGGTACAAAGTTGAATAATCTTTAACTCTGAATAAGTTCATTTTACCACATATGCCCAAATGTCAAGAAAAATCGTTGCCTTTGCCAAGCCAAAATAAAAATGTCCTAGTTCTACCAAATTAGAAATCTCTCTTCGCAATTCAGGCTTCCCCCAGTTCTTAATCCTCCGTTAACCTGTATGACAAGCTGAAGAACAAGTAGCACAACCGTCTACGCTACTATATCCTCGACTTCTTGCTTGCTGCACAGCACCATGACAGCTTGTAAAGTCGCCTAAATACTCTCTGTTCTCTGGGTTAGGTAACCACTGGCACCCGTCTTTGTGCACCTCATGGTCATAGCGAGGATTGTTTGTAGTTTTACAAACGTAATACTTAGCCATTTTACCCTCCTTTTAAATGATTATAATTAAATAATACAATACCACCCATCTGTATGGTAGTCAATTATTATGGTTTGCACACTTTGCACGGAACATACCCGTATTTTTCAGTATCTTTTTTCGACTTAAATCCAATTAAATTTTCAGATTTTATTTTATGAGCCCAAATACATGATGGGCGATTGTATTTGTTAGAATTAATACTACCTACATGCGCTATTTCCTTGTCCGCAACATCATTCGACGAATTTTTAGATTGGTACTTTGGGTAGTCAGTACAACTTGGATAATACGGAGCACATTTTACTGCTAGCTTAATTCTGGAAACACATGACTTAATGATCTGAATTATGTCATGTGCCCCAAAACTGTCATAACCTTTCACCCCCACCTCTCCGCCAGCCCCTCATCCATCAACACCTGATTCAAAAACCTCTCCCCTTCCCCGGCAGATACCCCTGCAAGCTCCTTCGGTGCTCGCAGGGCGTTTCTTTTATCTTCCCTAACACCGTTTGGCGGTCGATAAAAAACGTCCGCCAAGTAGCGGTCGTATTTGTCGGACCGGGAGCTGGTGAGGAGGATGCGCGGAACCTTGGCGAGCTCGCGTTCGACAAAGGATTTGGATTTTTTGCCTTCGGGTGTTGTGAGCTCGGGGGCATCTCACCCCTTCGATTAATTGCCCTGTCCCCTTCCATTAAATTATAACTTCCCCAAATTTTTCAACATTTTATCCAAGATATCATGCAACGATATTTGTCCCCGATAATACAACGCTGATGTTTTCTTGTATTCTTTTTCAAAGCGTTCTCTTATCGCTGGATCTTTCAACAAAAAGGCTTCTTGTTCGGATAAGGGGATCTTTTGATCTATAGCCGGGAATCTTCTTTGCTTATGCTTGTTGTACGCTTCTGTTCCAATAAATTTCTGGACAGTATCGTTGTTCAAAAGGCAGGCAACATCGTAATAATGTCTCAAAAAATTGGCGGGCATTCTTCCTGTTTCTTGGAATTGCCGAAATTTCGTTGCAATAGTCTGCAATTTTTCAACAAAGGTATAACCCGGATGATAGCATTTCACATTGTTCGCCTTATTATCTATAACTTCAACGCCCTTTTGTTGAGCAAAATCTAGCGCCCAAGAACCAATTGTCAAAGGACTGTTGGGAGCAACGTCATCAAAACCAACTTCAAGCAAGACACCTTCTTTTAGTCCCCCTGCGAGAGGAAATGTATTCTTGTAATAAAGACGGATCCCTGCACTGGTAAATTGGTCATTATCAAATTCCGTATCACGAGCGATTCTCTCTATTCCATTAATCTTGATCTTCTTCGCGAGCCAATCGTAGTAATTCTTACGACTTGCACAATGCTGTGGTTTAATATGATTTTTTCCTGCCTTAACATCCATTTTAGCGGGTGGTTCAATACGAATATCAATGTCCTCGGAAAAGCGATGGATTATTCCATACCCTTTGGAAAGTGATGTGCCGCCTTTTAGTTCAAATTCAAATCCCCCTTGTTGCAAACCATACAAGACATGCATAATCCAGTAGTCTTTTTCTACTAAACTGCTATCAATATTCTTTTGATGCTCTACAGTCCGCAGAAGCTCTTTAAACTCAGGATGATTATGAAGATAATCAGGCATGTGCTAAAGACCCCCTAATACCCATTGATTAAACAAAGTTTTTGTTCTTTCCCCTGCATAGGCATTAACAGCGCGCTTCATCTGCGATTCTGATTCTTTCAAAACTTTATCTTTAACGCTTTTTAAGACATCTTCCCTGTCTTCAGCTAATTCATTTAAATTATTCAACAAGTCAACCAGCAAAAACTCCCTTGAGAGTTCTTTTGGAAATTTATGTTTAAGGCGAAAATCAAACAGTTTTCCGCCAAGCATAAATTGACCATGTCGTTTATGATTATAAACAACTCTTTTATTGTAGAGTTGTGTTGTTCCCACTCCTAATGAATTATACAAATTGGGCGTAGTCAGAAGAAACTCATCACTCTTTAAGAAAGCACTCACAAGTTTTTCATCTTCTGGTGGCACATTTCCAAAAGATACTTTCATGGGATAATAGTACAATCCTTGCGATAACTTTTGTAAAGTCTCTTCTTCTACTAATTGTTTCAAGTGTCTATCCACAGCATTTGACCATTGTTCCAGATCACTTCTGCGATAAACTTGTCCTGGCTTTAAATGCTTTTTTAACTCTTCATGCGCATTCATTTTCTATCACCTCACACTACAAGTATAGAATCCAATCTATAAGATTGCAAGTTTATTAATTTAAAATTCATGCAATCTGATAGTAAGCAATAATTCCAAATATTGAATTTATCGAATCCATCGAACCATGTAAGATTCTTAACTATATGCAATATGACACTTTACATACATCCAAGGACCGGGCGCCAACAAATCTCCTGGCATAGATCACTTACGGCTAACATGTCCCCAACGTCCCCAAAACTGCCATAACCTTTTACCCCCACCTCTCCGCCAGCCCCTCATCTATCAACACCTGATTCAAATACCTCTCCCCTTCCCCGGCAGATACCCCTGCAAGCTCCTTCGGTGCTCGCAGGGCGTTTCTTTTATCTTCTCTAACACCGTTTGGCGGTCGATAAAAAACGTCCGCCAGGTAGCGGTCGTATTTGTCCGACCGGGAGCTGGTGAGGAGGATGCGCGGGGCCTTGGCGAGTTCGCGTTCGACAAAGGATTTGGATTTTTTGCCTTCGGGTGTTGTGAGCTCGGGGGCGTCAATGCCTCTCAAACGTAAATATTGGCGGATGCGGGTCTCGAACCCCAGGTCTATCTTGACGAGCAGGGTGTCGCCGTCCACCACCCGCTCGACATGGGCCTGATAGGTGAACAAGGCCTCTTCTTGCCGGTCTGTGGCGCTGATGCCGTAATCGCCGTCCTTTTTGAGGGACTCGATGATCTGGCCTTCTTTGAAATTGCGGGCCGTGGAGGGAATCTGCCGGTGGACCTGAAACCCCAGGTCAATCCAGAGCCGCTCGTCTTCCTGTTTGTGGACGGAATCCGGCGCGATCAGGCGGTAGGTATAAATCGTCCCTTTGCGGGGGATGAGTTTGGGGATTGCCGAAGAGGACGGTTTGCCGTTTCCTTCAGGGGCAGACTCTTTGACTTCCTCATAGATTTTTCGCGCCAGCTCGCGGGAGGTCCAGCTGGATTTTTCCGCCCGGCGCGTAAAGGAAAGCCGGGTTTCCTCGTCCGGGATGGTAATCAGTTCCCGATAATGCGCCCACGTGAGGGGGGACAAAGATTCTCGCCGCGCGGCGAGAATCTTGAAGGACCGGGCAAACTGCACACAGCGCCACAGCGTGCTGACGCTGATCGTCAGGTCTTCGGAGAGTTTCTCAACAACTTCCTGCCCGTAATGTTCAGAACGCGATTCGTGGCGCAAGATATGTTCATTGATGAGCTTGCCGGTCTGCCAGTAGGTCTGCACCTTGGCCTGTTCGATCCTGCTCTGGCCCAGGAGAAGGGTCTCTTCAACCTTGCGGCGAAGGGCGGGATAATCGCTGGGGATGACGGATGAGGTTGGCATGGGTCAAAAGATCAATCGACGGTAATGTTGCCATTCTACACCCGGGCTTAAATTTTGTCAAAATGGACGCCGGGCGGAAAACCCGGGTTAGCTCAATGTGTCCCCGAAACCAGGGACCCGGCCTTTATGGCCTTCCTCTCATTTCCTCACATCGGTCTTAACGGTTGAGAGAAGCGTTTTAAGCACCTGGTGAGACGGGTTCACTTCTCCGTTGGGGTCTGTCCCCTCCGGGCCCTCAATGAACGACTTGAGAGAAAAGACCATGACATCCGTCAATTGAGGAAAGGCCTTCCCGACAACCGGCGCGTTCAGGTAGTACGTTAAGTTCAGGGTCGATTCTTCAATCCCCTCTGACCTTGCCCTGAAAAACTCGTGGCCGCCGATGGTCACACTGGCCATATCCTTGACAGCATAAGGCCAATGCCCTTGGGCCGTCGCTTCCAGAAAGGCCTTTTCAAAATCCGCCGGTTCAGCCGGGGACTCGGGCAGGGATGTCAAATTGATCTCGATGCCATCCGTTCCCTTGCCGATCATGATGTTCATATACCCGTCTCCCGCGGCTACAAGGAATTTCCAGTCCGAAGGATACTTAAAAGAGACCCCGAAGTTGTCGTTGCGATAGGTTTTCCAGGACCCCACATCCAGGGAGGTCGGCCGCGCGTGTTCCGTGATGCCCGCATTCTCGCGGGATCTCTCAACAACAGCCGCGACGTTTGTTTCATATTCCGAGACAGGTGAAAAAGCTGAATCCATGCTCTTGAAGACCAGCCCCTTGTTATCCACGGCCACGATCGTCCCTGAATCGCGCAAAACCAGAAGATTCTCATTTTGGGACTTGATGGTCAGGTCGGTCACCAGCCCCCCGGACACATCAAAGACCAAAAAGCCGGAAAAGGTATGGATATTCTGGCCCTGAAAAGGAGTGGCGACCCAATAACCGGTCATCAGGTATCTGTCATCGAGCCATTGAGGGCTCGACACATAATCGCTGATACGGAAGAGACGTTTGCCTGTGTCAACATCATAAACGGCAACCGGGCTTACGCCTTTTCTGACCGATTCTTCGTCCATGTAGGAGAAGGCGAGCTGTTTGTCATCCGGGGACCACGCAAAACGGCTGACGTTACGAAACGGCCCGGCCAATTCCCTTTCACCGGTTGAAATGACCTGGCCGTCCTTTTTCTCAATGCCGATGAGGATGACTTGCGTCTCACCCCGTTGGCCCGTCGTCTGACAGGCCAGGGTCTTTTGGGAATGTGACAAGGCGGGCTTATAATAGAACCGTTTTCTGGGCAACACTTCCCGGCCGCTTTCAAGATCTACAAAGACCAGTTCCTGGGCTGAATTGCCAAGTCTATGCACAAAAGCCATAGTCGCATTGTCGAGCCAGACAGGGCCGTCCTGACACTCGTAACAATAAGCCAGGTCCCCCCATTTATCTTTTGCGGCCAGATCAATGGTGGCTTTGCGGGAAAGATCCAGTAAAAGGATGCGGCTGTTTAAATTGTTATTCAGTTCATTTAAGGCGACGGCCCCGAACCTTCCATCCGGCGAGAACGTGATCCGGTTAAACGCCGTCACCTGGTGCGGGAGGAACCTTGCAAGGGAATCCTCATAGACAAGCTCACCGGCCCTATTTAAGACTTTGACCGCGATCTCGCTGCCTCGGTAAGAAACCACACCGATCAAGCTCTCATCACGGCTGGCCGAGAGCCGGCTTATGTTGGGAGCCGGGGCCAACCCGGGGACCACCCCCTGAGGAATCGGCCGTCCCTGGTCCTTGAAAAATAAAAGGGACACGGCCAAGACCGCCCCAATAAGGCCCAAAGCCAAAAATAAACCGCGCATTTTAATTTTATAGTTCACGTGAGAATGAAGGTGCCAGAAAATTCTGGGGACATGACTTAATTATCTGAATTATGTCACGCGCCCCCGAAACTAAAATCCTATCTGTCTGAACAAATCCCCGGAGGCGTGCAGGTATTTGTCTTTCTTGATCTCTTCTTTCCAGCCCCGGAGGACGTCTTTATTTGTCTGGACGCGTGAGTCGCCCCAGTTCCAGCCTTTGAACATGGGGATGGTGTCCCAGTCGGTGTTGATGTAGGACAGGGCTTTGACGTTGTTCTCTTCCATGAAAGTGAACAGTTTCTTGAAATAGATCTTCCAGGCCTTGTCGTCCTTGCTCAAGATGCGGCCCATGGGGGTGGCCTCGGCGATCATGAGGGGCTTGCCTTTGTCCTGCGCGATCTTCAGGACCCGCTTGATGTCGCTGATATTATACCCGCTGAAATACGAGATGCCGACCCAGTCCACATACTCATCGCCCGGATACCACCGCAGGAGATTGCCCCCTTCCACCACCGATGCGTAGGAATGCCAGACATACGCCACGTTCGTGACTCCGGCCCGGTTGAACTTGTCAACGATGTAGCGGTAGGCCATGGCGTATTTCGCCGGGTCATAATGATTGATCGGCGCGTCGAACTCGTATCCGATGCGCAGGAACACCGGCGCGTTCGCCTTCTTGAACCAGGCCGCCATCTTGTCGAGGTTGGCGTCGTAAGAGCCGGCGACGATTCCGTCCAGGGCGTCGACCATGTACAGCCCGATCTGCAAGGCCGTGCCCGGATATTTTTCCTGCAGGTAGCCGCAATGCTGGACGCGGGAGCCGAGATCCGAGGGCTCATCCAAACTGTTTGCCATCTGGACGGAGGAGTACACCATGAACCCGGCCGGAATGCGCTTGACGCTGCGGACGTAATCGTTAATGGATTCCTGGTCCTGACCGATGAAGAGCAAGACTTCGCCGTCGGCCGGCTCGAACTTGGCCGCGGCTTCGGTAAAGGCCGGGATGGATAACGCAAGCCAAAACGACAAAAGCCCTAAAATGAAAAGTCTTCGCATGTCCCCCTCCTGTTAGTGAACAGGCCCTGTCCGCTACGGCCCGTAGTTGACCCCCAATAATATCCAGCTGTAAGCTTTCAGCCCGGCCTGGGCCAGGATGCTCATGACCATGAAGAATGCCGTGAACAGCAGGACGTAATTCCTCACATGCCGGTTATTCATGAAAACATAAACGAAAGGAAAGAGCGCGAGGAAAAATATCAGGAATGCCACCGCCAGGAACAATAAATGCCCGGGGTGGAACCGTGTCCCTGTGGAAAATATCATAAAGCCTAAAATCGACACATCCATGACGGCCGAGATCGCCGCTGACACCTTGGCAGCGCTGCGGAAACTGACCTTCGGCTGCGGGGCCTCTGTCTTGCGGGTCAGCCGGTCGTCGATCTTGAGGCGGTGGGCGGCGATGGTAAACCCGATCAGAGTGAAGAAATTGTACAAACCGAACAGGGCGAACCTCACTTTGGACGGCTGATATTTCCGGAACGCAACCATCCCCGCGAGCCAGCTGGACAGACACGACAACAGTATGAACACGGCGACCCCCCACGCCCAGAAATACCGGAAAATAAAATCAGCAAAGGCGATCTTAGCCGGGACCTTTTCTGTCATCCACAGGTCCTCCGTTAAAAGCCGGGACGGGGCATTGATGCTGATCTCCGTGTAACCCTGGTTTTTCAGGCTGGTTTTCCCGTTGAAAAAGGACTTCAATTCCTCGGGCACATCATACCTGCTGTTATTAATCAAATAACTGACCCGCAGGCTCTTGCCCAGCGAGATTTCCGGGGCCACGTATTTTGTCACATAGACCGTCATCGGGATGACCGTGTCGCCGTAAACGCTCGTGAGCCGCATCGGGAAATAGATCTTTTCTGAGGGGAAGGAAATGGACACGCTCAAGCTGTAAAAAGCGTTCCCCTGATCATGGCCGCCATACCGGTACTGATATTCTGTCACTTTCTTTGCTTCCTGATTGAACTTCTCCACATCTGAGATCCAGGAAATGACAAACGAATACTCTTGCCCCAGATATTCATCAAAAACGGATTTGATATCCGGAGGCAGGGTCAGGTCTTTGGCCGTCAGGTAATCCGCCAGCCGGGTGCCGTCCCGGGCGGTGATCAGCTCCGTGGTCAGTCCCATCTTCTCCAGGCGCTGATGAACATCCACCCCCTCGAAGTCGCCGAGCCTCGCCATGACCCTGTAATGGCCTAAAAAAACAGGAAGATATTTCCCGGCAAAAGGGAAGCTGTATATTTGTGTCAGCCGCATATAACTGAAAACGCCATCGATCACCGAACCGGACAATCTCTCCACATTGTGGCCCTTCAGGATCGGGAAGCTTTTGAAAACGTCGATCGTGACCCCGTCGGGCTTCGCAGGTACCGGGAAGATCCATACCGCTCTCTCCCCCTGCAGGGCATCGGTGTGGATCGACAGCAACAGCCGCTCCTCCCCCTTGTCATGATTGATGACGCACAGCTGATTGTTCATCTCCTGAAGCCGCCAGAGCTGCGCGTTGGGATCGTAGATCATGAGGCCCCCGTCGGCATGGGCCGGAGACGCGCAAATGGCCGCCAGGATGATGAACGCCGCGAGGCCCGGGAGCATTCTGCAAACACTGTTTTTCCTTCGCATAGCTGTCATTTCCTTTCCGGTTGGCAGAGGTTGCGCGCGATGGCTCAACGGTCGACAGGAACGCAGATCCCGCGCTCGATCGCCGCCTGTTGGGGGTTGCTGATCTCCTGGCCGTCGATAACGGCCTTGAATCCCGTCGATTTGAACCCGTAGATGTCCGCCTTATAGGTTTCCCGGTAAAATCTCGCGACCACCTTACGGAACTCCTCCGGATACCGGCATTCCAGCATGGTCTTATCGGAGACCTCTTCCCTGAACAAACATTTGCCGTCCACCATCCCTTCGACCCTGCGCTCGGTGGGCTGGCCGCCCAAAGGGTGAGTGTAGGTATACACGTAGGGCGTGCAGGATTCCAGATGGTCCGCCATTTCCAGGTGCTTGGCCTGTTCCGCGGGCGCGTTCTTGAACACGGTCAGTTCCGGAACGCACCGGGACTTTGCCCATCCGTCCCTGATATGCTCGCAGAGGCCGGGGTCTTGCCTAAGGATCGCGGTATCCTTGATACACCGGTCCCTCTCCAGGCCGGCCAAATTCCCGCACGCGGTCAATTCCTTCGGCAGGGCCGGGGAATCCGGGGCCGCGGCTTTGGCCTCTTGCTGCGGTTCGGACGGGGCCGGACCGGGCTGAACAAAAATGATCCGGGGGGCTCCAGCGGGTTGAACGGCAGGCGACGCGACCGGGGACGGCTCTCCGGCAGGCACAGGGGACGGCAGAGGGGCCGGCTTTTCGGCACTTTCAATCTCGTCGCGGTAAAAGGTCACATCGGCGTCCTGGACCTTCAGCCTGACCCACGCCTCATTTTCTTCCGTCACCAGGCCTTCAAAACGCTTTCCGTTCTTCAACGTGATGACGGTGTCGGTCAAGGACGGATTCTTCAGGTCCTCGGCCAGCTCGCTCCCGTCGTCATATGTCGTGATCTGCCTGGAGAGGAACAGGACCAGGGTGTTGTCTTCCGGGGAACCGTCCAGCTTCAACTGAAATTCATAGCCTTTGACATTTTTGCGGTCCTCGCTGCGACCAAAGAGCATATCGCTCAAAGGAAATTCGTATGCGAGAAGATGAAACGGCTGTTTTGAGAGATCAACGCCGGCGAGACTCTCATTGTCCGCCTTTAATTTATCGAAGTCCACCTTGTATATCCAGGAAACTTTATGCCTGCAACCCACGCCCTTGTAATGCGGTGTGAATCCGGGCAGACAGCCGTTCTCAACACGAAAATAGCGGGGGCCTTTGTCATAAAAGCCGTAACAAAGCCCGATAGAGGCTGTCCCGACCAAAGAGATCTGCGGGTACTCCTCGAGGTTCATGATCTTTATGCACGGACGCACCGAATATTGCCCGGGGATGATGATATCCGCTGAGACTGCGTTGACGTTGAGCAAGGCAAGAGTTGCCAGCGCCGGAAGCCATTTTTGCCTAATCATGATCCCCCCCTTATAATCGAAGATATTTATACAGCAGGAGCCCGGTCAGATAGGAACCCGCATTGCACACGAAGGACAACTTGAAAGACTCAAACGCTTTCATCTTCAGGATGCTCCATAAGATCGCGCCTTCCATGGCGATCACGGAAAACTCAACGAGAGCGTCCCTCCATGGGAAAGGCAGGTCATGGAACGGCAGGACAAACCAGGCGTAAGGCAGTGTCGCGAAGGACGGCAGGATGCCCGCGAACAGCAAACAACCCATAGAGTGAGCTTTAAACAGGCCCCCCTGAAAAATCTTTATATAAATCAACAAAACCGATGTTTCAATCAAGCATGTTAACGCAAGCGCTAATAAAAAATGAGATTCATACGCCAGGATTTCCATAAAGCAGGGACAGCTCCTATTTTTTCATGTACTTGCACTCGGTCCGTCTCACGCGGTCTTTTGTTGTGATTCCGGGGAGTCCGGAGAAGTCGATTTCCAAATCTTCTTTCACTCCCGCCAGGAATAAATTGTACCCCCTCTTTTCGATAAAACGCAGCTTTCCTCCTTTGAAAATTCTCTTTGTGTAAACGTTTGTTAAAAAATCGGCATGGCCCTTAAATGCCCAGTCTTGATTCAGGTCCACGGGCTGAAATACTGTGTCATACGCGGGATTAAATGTGAATATCGGCCCAAAAAACGGCCCCGTGCAGTTCCCTTCGATCAATTCATACTGCCCCGCGTATCCGTAGAGGTCCCCGGCGCTGGCGGCCGCTTTTGGGGACGTCAAATTCATGGACTGTCTGTTAGCATTATCGATCCGGAATCTGATGACGAGATGAAGAACAATGACCAACGCGGCCAGAGACGCGACCAACGCAAGGGCCACATAACAGAGGAGTTTGAAGATATTTTTAAAACTGGCCTTCATGCACTACTCTTTCGATAAAGTAGAAAAAACGGAAAAAACAACAAATTCAGCCCCAAATGTGATCCCCTCCCATCGAAGTGAATGGTGTCATTCTACTCCTAAGCCTAAATTTTTGTCAAAATAATAAAACTCATCGTCCAGGGGAGGCTCAATACTGTTTGGCGTACCGGTCCACCAGCTCGCGGATCATCTTCTGATACTTGATGTTGTTCTTTCTGGCCTCTCGCTTGAAGAATTCGACGCTCGATCTGGTCAACGAAAGCGTCACCTTCACGGTTTCATCCGGGAGCACCAACTCTTCCGGAGGCGGCAAGAAATCGGGGACTCTTGTTAATTTGCCTGTCGGCTGATCTCCATTTGTCTTTTTCTTCGTCATAAGATTTCACTCCTTTCCTTCCGCCATCAGAATACCCCATAAGCCATATAAACGTCAATATAGTTATACATACTATCGTACGCACGGAGGTGGTGACAAATTGGCACCGGTTTGAGGTGGTTGCAAACTGCAACCACCTCCCCCTCTACCGGTGGGCAACAAAGCCGATCTTGCGCTTGGGCGGTTCCGGAGGCGGGGCCATGAGCTGGCGGATGGCGTCAACAATTGTCTTGATCTCCGTGTCATGCCTGCCCACTACCCGCTCAAGATCTTCAATTTTACGGGCCAATTCCTGATGGGCAGACAAGAATTCACGCAGTTTGATAAACGCCCGGACAACAAAAACACTCATTTCAACGGCCTTCTTTGTGTTCAATACACTGGCCGCCATGATAGCCCCATGCTCGGTGAAAACATGCGGTAACGCTGGAGAGAATCTCAACGTCTTAAGGTGGTCGCAAATTGCGACCACCTGCTTTTTCTCTTCAACCGTCAATTGAAACATAAAATCCGGTGGAAAGCGATGACGGTTTCGCTTAACTTGCTCATTCAATCTTCTCGTTGTTACTCCATACAGTCCGGCTAAATCCTTGTCAACAATGATCTTATGCCCCCTAATCAAGAAAATTCTTTTCTCAATGATTTCCGGTGAGGTGACTTTGGAAGACATAAAAAACCCCTTTCGTTGGGGGAAAGGGGGATAGCTGTCTTTAATTTACATCAACGTTTGCTGCTTTGCAAGGAATCAACTTGAAGTTCCAAATTGGAACTTCAAGTTTGACGTGGTATCACATTTTGTGATACCTGGAAGGTCTCAAGGATATCACGATTTGTGATATCCTGGCGTGCCCAAAAGTCGGCTTCCTCTAAAATCTTTTATCCCAGGGAAGTCCCGGCTTCCGCAGTGTTCATCCAGGAAAGTCGGGGGCTTCCTCTAAAATCTTTTATCCCTGGGAAGTCCCGACTTCCACCGCGTCTATTGAGGAAAGTCGGGGCGGACGGATTCGAACCGTCGACCCCTTGCTCCCAAAGCAAGTGCGCTAGCCAGCTGCGCTACGCCCCGATATATCAAATCTTCCATCCCAGGGAAGTCCCAGCTTCAACTGCTATATAGATTAGCTGGGGCTACGCCCCGATTATATTTAAGAACAGTGCTCCATCTCGATAGGGATGGTGAAAGGCGCCTGTATTGCGGAACCCGCCCCTCCTCACCGACTCGGCGGGCGTGGTAATCAGCGCTCTTTATTCATCGCGCTACCACCCCATCAGCCGTCCGCCCTGATAGACCAGCAGGGCGACAAGATACGCCATCCCGGTCATATAGGCGAGCTGGAACATCGCCCAGCCGGCGCGGCCGGTTTCTTTCCAGACCAGGGCGATGGTGCTGAGGCATTGCATGGCGTACACGAAAAAAACAAGCAGACTGAGGCAGGCCAGGGGCGTGAACAGCGGCCGTCCGTCGGGCCAGGACGCTTTTTTGAAGGCCTGCAGGAGGGTGACTTCCTGGTCCTCCTCCGTGATATTGAACACGATGCTCATGGTGCTCACAAAAACCTCGCGCGCGGCAAATGCGCCGACCAGACCGATCCCGATCCGCCAGTCATAGCCCAGCGGCTTCAACGCCGGCTCGATGGTGGTGCCGATCCGCCCGGCAAAACTGTGGCGCAGACGTTCGCCCGCGTCCGGGTGGTCGAATTTGGGATACGTCATCAGCCCCCACAGCAGGATGGACATGGCCAGGATCACGGTGCCGGCCCTTTTCAAAAACTGGCGGCTGCGGTCCTGCATATGGAGCGCCACGGTTTTCAGCGAAGGCATCCGGTAAGGCGGCAGTTCCATGATGAAGAGCGGCTTCTCCCCGCGGAACAAAGTCTTCTTGAAGATCCAGGCCATCACGCCCACCCCGACGATCCCGAGGAGATACAGCATCAGCATGAGACCGGCCTTCTCCAGGGCCGACGAGCGCGGCATCAGAACCGCGATCAGGATCGTGTAGACCGGAAGACGGGCCGAACAGCTCATCAACGGCGCGACCAGAACGGTGACGAGCCGGTCCTTGGGACTTTCGATGGTGCGCGCGGCCATGATCCCGGGGATCGCGCAGGCGAACGAGCTCAACAGCGGAATGAACGACTTTCCGTGCAAACCGAAACAGGACATGACGCGGTCCATGATGAACGCGGCACGCGCCATGTAGCCGGTGTCCTGCAGAAGACTGATAAAAAAGAACAGGATCAGGATCTGCGGCAGAAAGATCACAACGCCTCCCACCCCGGCGATGATGCCGTCGGTCAGAAGGTCGCGCAGGTCTCCCGGCGGCAGGCCGTTCCGGGTCAGATTGGCCAGCCAGAGGAAAGCGGAATCGATCCACTGCATCGGATAGGTCGCGATCGAAAAGATCATGAAGAACATGAAGGCCATGATGCCGAGGAAAAACAGCCAGCCCCAGACCTTGTGCGTGAGGATGCCGTCAATCCGGTTGGTCAGCCCGCCCGAGGCCTCGCCCTTGTCCTTCACCACGCCCTGGAGCACCTTTTCGATCCAGCGGTAGCGGGACTCGACGATCTCCGAGCGGTAACGGATGCCGCGTTTATCCAGCGATTTACGCGCCTCCAGGACTTTCTGGCAAAGCTGTTCGCCCTCGCAAAATTCATGCTCAATGACGCACTTCTGGTCTGCGTCGAACTTGGCGTAAGACAGCAGGACCAGGGCCTCGGAAAACGCCACAGGGCGGGTCAAGTTCTTTTTCTCGATGAGAAACCGGGTGATCTGCTCGACGGTCTCTTCCATGGGCTGGCCCATGCGCCACAGGCGTTCGTGGGGGGCGGGGACCCTGCCGGCAATGGCTTTCTTGAGGTCTTCGATCCCGGCCTTCCGGCTGGCGACCAGCGGCACGACCGGCGCGCCGATGCGCTTGGACAGCAGTTCGCAGTTGATCTCCTTGCCGAGGGCCCGCACCTCGTCCATCATATTCAAGGCCATGATCACGGGAACGCCCAGGTCCTGGATCTGGCTGAACAGGTAAAGGTTTCTGTCCAGGTTGTTGGCGTCGATGACGCAGACCACCAGGTCCGGCGGCGGGGTGTCCTTCATCCGGCCCAGCAAAACGTCGCGCGCCGCTTTCTCATCGGGCGAGCGCACGACCAGACTGTACGTCCCGGGAAGATCCAGCACGTTGACGATCCGGCCGTCGGGCATCACCATCCGCCCGGTCTTTTTCTCGACCGTGACGCCGGGATAATTACCGATCTTCTGATTAAGGTTGGTCAGCGCGTTAAAAACCGTGGTCTTGCCGGAGTTGGGGTTCCCGGCCAGGACAACGGTCAATGTCTTGGTGTGCTGATGTTCGATAGTGGATTCAGGCATAATTTTATTTCGGCAGTTGATCCCGGCTGCCTTAACCGCTCCGCAAGGCAAACCGGCCGGGATTATTTCGCGCATGAGCTTACGTTCGCTTCGCTCCGTAAGTTCAGCGCTCAATAACCTTAACGCACTTCGCTTCATCCCGCCTCAGCGAGAGGAGATACCCGCGGACCTTGATCTCCACCGGATCTCCCAGAGGAGCGAAACGCACGACCTCCACGGTTTCGCCGGGGGTCAGGCCCATCTCTTCGAGCCGCTGGGCGACAACGCCGTAGTCGGCGAACTCGATCACTTCGCCTTTCTGGCCCGTTTTCAGCTCGGCCAGGGTCATGACATGTCTCTTGTGCATCGCGGTCTATGGCCTCGTGGAAGGGTCGTCTTTGGCCGTACAATGGCCGCAGCAGTCCTTCCCTTTGCCGTTGATGGATTTGTACAGGATCCAAATGAGATAAATGAAACTTGCCGCAACGATGAACAGGGCAATATAGGTCTGCATCACCGGCCCCCTTGGGGTATATATACTGATATTTCTTTATCCGGAAGAAAATTTATACTAACAAAGCTTGCCTGGATTGTAAATCGTTCTTTTTCCATGGCAGGACGGGCGGAACCGGCCGGATTTGCCTTGCCCGGCCGGAAAAACAGAAGTATGATAAAGCTGCGATTGTGGAAGGCGCGACCACACCATGAAAAATTACCGGGTTCTCAACCTGTTGTTCTGCGTCATCTTTGTGTCCGGGGCCATTTTTCACGTTTTCCGGCAGATGGCCTCGGACGACACGGGCAAAGAGCTCGCGGCCCGGGCCGCAGTCCTGCCCAAAGCTTCGGAATTCTCTTCCAAAACAGGGACTCCCCCCCATTATCAGGCCTATACCAACGAATCCGGCGGCCGGCAGGCGGCCGGGATCGCGTTTGTCACGACCGACGTCACGCCCGATATCCCCGGTTACGCCGGGCCGATCAAACTAATGGTCGGCCTGGACCCGGAAGCCGTGATCACAGGTGTCGCGGTCATCTCCCACAGCGAAACCCCTTCTTACGTTGTTTCTCTGGAGGATTTTCTCAAACAATTCACCGGCCGTTCGGTCAAAGATGCTTTCACGCTCGGCAAGGACGTGGACGGCATAACGCGGGCCACGATCTCCAGCGAGGCCATCGCCCGCGCCGTTGAGCGCGGCGGCAAAAAAGTGGCCACGGGTATCCTGGGACTCGACGCCGGAGTGCCTGCGGCGGCACAGCCCCGGCTTGCTGTCACGGAAATTCTGCTCACCGTTTTTATCTTCGGTCTCGCCGTCACCGCCGCGGTAACCAACAACCACCGGATCCGCTGGGCGGCCCTGTTGTCCGGGCTGTTTTACCTGGGATTCCTGAAGGCCACCATGTTTTCGGTGGTTCAACTGGTCAACGTGCAGTTGGGCAAAATTCCTTCCTGGACCGGGCATCCCCTGTGGTATGTGCTCCTGGGGCTGACCTTTCTCACCATTCTTGTTTGGGGAAATGTCTATTGCGGAAGCGTCTGCCCGTTCGCCGGATTGCAGGACCTTCTTTACAAATTGGGGAAAAATCTTCATGTGGAAAAATTTTCCGTGTCGCCAAACCTGGAACGAAAAGCCCGCTATCTCAAATTTATTGTCCTTTTTTCCGTTCTGATCATGGGCGCGGCCATCGGCAAATCCGATCCCGCCAACATCGAGGCCTTCATCCTGTTCTTCACGTTCCATGCCAGCCGCCTGGGATGGCTTCTCGTGGCCCTGGTGTTGGTCGCCGCGCTTCTTGACCAGCGTTTCTGGTGCAAATATCTCTGTCCGGCCGGCGCGTTCAACGGTCTCCTCGCCCGTCTGAGCCTTTACAAAGTCCGTCTGGACGGCGACTGCGGAGGATGCGCGGCCTGCCAAAAACTCTGCCCGATCGGGGCGATCACCATGGACGCGCAATCCAGGCCGGTCATTGACGATCCCGAATGCATTGTCTGCGGGAAATGCATCCGCGGCTGCCCGGAAGCCGGCCTGCAATTGACGAGGATGACCCATGAAAAAAAATGACGCCCTGTTCGCCGGAGGAGTGCTCCTCGGCCTATCCCTGCTCGCCGGCGTGGCCGTGGAAAATACGCGGTCGGTTCTGGACCCCCGACGGGTGGACATTGTCATTGACGTGGCAAAAGTGAAAGCCGGCATCGAAAAAGCCGGGCTGGTTCCTTATGATGCCAAATACTGGAAAACCTTAAAATGACCTCTCCGATCGTCGAATGCACGCTGTGTCCCCGCCGCTGCCGGCTCCGGAACGGAGAACGCGGCGATTGCCGGGTCCGGCTGAACCTTGACGGAAAACTGTACTCTCTCGTCTTCGGGAACCCGTGTTCCGTCCACGTCGATCCCGTTGAAAAAAAACCGATGTATCACGTCCTGCCCGCGTCCTCTTCATTCTCGCTTGCCACGGCCGGGTGCAACCTGCACTGCAAATACTGCCAAAACTGGGAAATATCCCAAGTCCCGCCGGAGGAAACGGAAAACTACAACCTCACACCGGAGCAGATCGTCCAGGCCGCTCTCAATGAACGGTGCCGGAGCATCGCCTACACGTATTCCGACCCGGTCGTGTTCTACGAATACACGCTGGCAACCTCGCGGCTGGCCAAGGAAAAAGGGCTGATCAACATTTTCCGGACCGCGGCTTATATCGAACCGGAACCTCTGGAAGAACTCTGCGCTTATGTGCAAACGGCCAGTGTGGACCTGAAGGGCATCACGGAAGAATTCTACAAAAAAATATGCGCGGGAACGCTGGCCCCTGTCCTCAAGGCGCTGAAGATCATGAAAAAAAACGGGGTCTGGATCGAGATCACCAACCTCGTCGTCCCCACCTGGAATGATTCTGCGGAAGATATCCGCGGGCTGTCCCGTTGGGTGCTGGACAACCTGGGGCCTGACACGCCGATACACTTTTCGCGGTTCTGGCCCATGCATCAGCTGCAAAATTTGCCGCCCACGCCGGTCCGGACCCTGGCCGCGGCCTACGACATCGCGAAAAAAGAAGGGTTGCGTTACGTTTACATCGGCAACGTGCCGGAGCACATCGGCAATAACACGGTCTGCCCCACCGACGGTAAAACGCTCATCCGGCGGGTGGGATATTCCATCCTGGAGAATCACATCGTCAACGGGGCGTGCGAATATTGCGGGACGAAGATCCCGGGGATTTGGAGTTAAGATACACGTCACAAGACACAAGTCACAAGACACACGTCACAAGCAACACCGTGAACCTGATAGCGATAGAAGGGCGGGGCGGGGTCCCGGCGTAGCCCTCGCTTTTTGCTCGGGAAGGAAAGGAAAAAAATGCAACGGAGAGAATTTCTCAAACACATCGGGCTATGGCTGGGTGGGTTCATGCTCCTGAAGTTCCGGGACGTTATCCGGATATTCAAAAAAGACCGGCCTGACAACCTCCATGAAGCCCGGCATTACCGCCCCGGCGACACGCTGGCCGGCTGACGAAGCCCGGTCAATAACGGGACGCACACGGCGAAATTGAGCGCGGCCGCCAAAAAGCTCACCGCCGGGATCCCGTAAAGGGGAACCAGCAAAGCCCCGGTCACCAGCGCGCCGGCCGAGGCGCCCCAGGTATCGGCCGCATACAACGGCCCGGCGGAGTCGTCGTTTCCTCCCGCGTGCAGCCGGACCGCCAACGGGTAAATGATTCCGCCGGCCAATCCCGCCAGCGCCGGCAAAACCAAAAAGACGGCGGCCAAAATCTCCTCCCCTCCCGCCTCTTTCTGAAAAACACCCAGGAATACGGGCAGCGATAACAGAAAAATTCCCAGCCCCGTCTGACAAAAGATATACATCCTCCCCACCCGGCCGGGCGGCCAAACGCTGCTCTGGAGGACCAGCGCGCTGCCTGCGGCCAGCCCCAGCATGAACGCGCCCATCATGGCGCCGATGCGCTCATACGCGTATCCGTAAATCGCCTGGAACGCGATCAACAGCAAAACCTGCGAGACGATCAGCGAAAATCCGGCGACGCCCACGGGAAGCCGTAAATCCGAAAGAGAACCACGCCGCGGCGGTCGCAGCCCGAGAAGGAAAACAAGCAACGGAAAAATCAAAAAAGCGGTTGCGGGGATTCCGCGTAACGCCGAGGCCACCTTCGCCGCCCAGGGATCATTCTGCAAACTCCAGAGGACCATATTGTAATAATACGCCACAGGGCAGAGGTCGCTGTTGATCCTCCCTTCGACGGACAAATCCTTTTGGACGCGGCTCATCCGGTCCGGGCTCATGACAAACGGCAGGTAATGCCCGTTGACGAACTTCAGCCCAAGCCGCCGCTCGGCTTCGCGGCCGGACAAGGTGGCGGGATCAGCGAACAGGGTTTTCGAATTACCGGCAAGAAAGATGTGCGTGTCTCCGGGAATCGACTGCACCTGCGGGAAAACCTGCTTGAGGGTTGAGTGGATCGAACGCAGATATTCGCGCTGCGAGGGGCCAAGATAGTTTTCGGAAGATGTCAGCCGCAGGGACAAAAGACTCCCGGGATACATCAGTCGCTGCACCTCTCTGAAAAATTCGACGGTATAGTAACGGTTCGTCATGGCGCTCACCGGGTCCCCGAGGTTCACGATGACGACATCATAGCCCTGCGTGATCCGTCCCCGCCCCTTCTGCTTGATGAACCGGCGCGCATCCGCAGCCACGGCGTTCACCCGCGGGTCTGCCAGCGGCCTGACCGCTTCGTCCGGAAAGTACGCCCGCCCCAGGCCGATCATTTTCGGGTCCAGCTCGACATAATCCACATGTTCAACCGGATGGCGCAGGATTTCCCGCAGAGATCCGTTCAACCCGTTGCCGGCCAGAAGGACCTTCCGCGGCGAGGCGTGCGACAACATCGCGTAATGCACGGATGTCTCTGCGGTGAGGTCGTCGCCGGTCGTGAACGCCAGCGTACCGTTCTCATACACGCTGAACGTATCTTCCCGGCGGATCAAGGACAAATGCCCGTAGGGAGATTCCACCGACGCGACCAGTTGCATCCCCGGCCATTGGGCGCGGCGGGACCAAGTTTCGACCGCATCCAGACAGAGGATCGGGACAAAAGCGCCGAGTAAGAATAGGACGAAAAGAAAACGCTTCGGAGCCCACCAGGCCATCAGGACCCCGCAAGCCGCGGCAAGCCCCAGCCATCCGGCCAGCCCCGCAACCGTCAGAGGGGCCAGGACATGGACCAAAACAAAATGAAAGAAGAATCCGCCCGATGCCGCGCCGAGCGATTCCCAGAAATAAATTCGGGCCGCCGCGCGTTCTTCTGTACGGCTCTGCAGCGCCGCAGACCGGACGAGCAGGGAAAAAATAGCGCCGAACACAAACGGCACGGGGGCAAGGACAGCGAAACTGGCGATCGCCATCGGGACAATTCCAATGACGGCGCCGGAGGGGACGTTCAACATCACTTTCAGGAAACGCCCGGCAAGGACAGTCGCCGGCAGCAGAGCCCAGGCCGCGACTTGGGCGATCACAAGTCCTGGCAAGGACAGGTGGGGCGGGCACAAACTTCCGGCATAACTCCCGACGGCGATCCAGAACAGCCACGCGGCCAGGATGACGGCATAGGCGATTTCATTGCCGAAAAAAACGGCGGACAGTTCCCTCAACATCACGACCTGGGCTGTCAGGGAACAAAATCCGAGCGCGAAGGCAAGGACATTCGAATGGGACCCGGACAAAGGACGCTGCTCCACCGCTTCACCCTCCCGGCCTAAGGCCATGATGTATTCTACTCTCCCTCCCGGCCGCGGACAAGACAACAGCCACAAATACGCAGTTCCTCACGGCCCTGATTTTGACTGTGCTATAATATCCATCTATGAAAAAGCGCCTGTGGATCATTGCCGCCGCCTTGCTGTTCACCGGGACAGCGGCCTTTTACATGCTGGCCTGCGCTTATCTTCCGGACAAGATCAAGGAGATCCTCGTCACGCAGGCCCGGGAGACGCTCGGCCGCCGCCTGTCCTTCGACGACGTCATCTATGACCCCCTCAAAGGGCTCAGCGTCACCAACCTGACCCTGTACCAAAAGGGCGATGACCGGTCTCCTCTCCTTCACGTCCGCAAGGTCCATTTCAACGTGCTGTTGGCCCCTCTTCTCCTGAATAAGCAGGCGGTGATCCCCTCCATCACCATTACCGAACCATATGTGTTCCTCATCCGCGAAGGGGAAACCACCTGGAATTTTTCCGACCTGCTCGCCCGCCGCAAGCCGGCGGCCGGCAAACCCAAGATATCCGTGTCGGTCGGCGGGATCAACATCGAAAAAGGGCGCATCGAGATCGCCGACAAGACGCGGCCCGGCGCCCCGGTGAGAATCCTGGCGGACACCGACCTGCGCGCCAGCGTCTCCCTGACCAAGGACATCCGCTTCTCGATCGCAGCGCGCCCGTCGGAAAAATCGTCCCTGAAGGCCGACGGGATCTACGCGCTCTCCAGGCGTGAGCTCACCGCCGACATCGACGCCCAGGACCTGGACGCGTTTTCCTGGCTCGGATTGTTTCCCCCCTCCCCGATCTTCACGCCGCGCGGCGGCACGGTCCAGATGGCCAGTCTGCGCGTCCAGCACAAAGGACAAAAGCTGCGGATCACCGGCAACCTGATATTCCCCCAGGCCGACATGACGTTCTGCCCCCGGGGAGCGGACCAGCCCTGCCACACCGTGCGCGGGGACGCGAGCGCGACGGGGATCGATTTCGTCCGCGACGGCGCCGCCTATTTCCGTTTTGAGGGAAACACCAAGGTCGGCCGCGCGGACCTTTTGTTCGATAACCGCACCCTCATCCAGGGCGATCTTTCGGCCCCGGCCCTGGAAGTGACGCGCCAGAACGGGAAACTCAAAATCACGGGCAGCGCCGAAGGCAAGGGCATGCACGTCGAGGTCTCCAGGGAACACCGGATCGACGGCGACGCGCAGCTCACCGGGTTGACATTTATCAAGAATGGCCTCGACTTCCATCTCAAGGCCAAGGCCGTGATCAAGAAAGGCCGTTACGCCGGCTCCGGCAAAAACCTCAGCGCCGACCTGGCGTCCCAGGCTCTGGAGGTCACCCGCAAGGACGGAAAAACAGCCGTCGAGGGAGACCTGACGGCCGCGAACGCCGCCCTGACGGTCGGCGACGACACATGGACCTTGACCGGGCAATTGTCCAGCCCCCGCCTGTATTTTGTCCAGGACAACGGGTCATTTTACGTCAAGGGCGGGGCCGAACTCACGGACGGGGATTTGACCGTTGGAAAACAGGTGAAGGCCAAAGGCCGGCTCAAGGCCGATTCCGCCGAAGTCCTGTTCAAGGACGGCGGGCTGAACGTCAGGGCCGGAGGGCTGCTTTTTGAAAACGGATCGGTAATCACGCCGGACAAAAACATCGCCGGCACGTTCTCCTCCAAGGATTCGGTCCTCGGGCTCAAAGACGGCCGGCTCACCCTGGAGTCGGACCTGACGATTGCGGCAGGACGGCTCGCCCTGCCGGGGGACAAAATTTTGACCGGCAACCCTTCCCTGCAGATCAAACTGGATCACGCGCTGGACGGGAGCGAAACCGTCTACGCCGGGACCGTCGATTTTAACAACTCCGACATCACCGGCCTGGACCGCGTCGGCGATGCGCGGGGCGTCCGGGGAAAAATGTCTTTCGACAATCTCCGCGCCCGGAGCAGCGGCCTGACCTTCCGGGCCTTTGACACCGAACTTCAACTCTCCGGGAGCGTGAAAAACTTCACAGACCCTGAGGTGGACATCCAGGCCTCGGCGGACCGCGTGGATCTCGGCAAGATGTCGTCTTTGTTCGCGGATGAGCTGGCCGGATACGGGCTGAGTCCGTCGGGGCTGGCGGACGTCAACCTGCGTTACCGGGGTCTCCTGAAACCTTTTGATCCTGCCGGGATGACATTGACGGCCTCGGTGTCCGGCGGAACGCTGGAAGGGAAAAAACTTCCGGCCCCGGTCCAGCAGATCTCCGGGACCTTTACGGCGTCAGGCAACAACCTGGCCTGGGACAACGCGCGGGCGCTTTACCAGGGCACGCGATACGCGCTGACCGGCCGCCTGAAGGATTTCAAGAACCCGCTCATCACCACCACGGCGGAATCCGATTTCTTTAAGATCGAGACAACCGCCGAAATTTCAGGGGAAGAGATCCGGGTCCGTTCGCTCAGCGGGACACTCTACGACGCTCCGGTGAACATCCGGGGGACGGTCTCACTGCCGCCGGGGGCTTCGCCGGTCCTGGACGTGTCTGGAACGGCGCGCCTGAAACTGGATCAGCTGGCGTTCCTGCCGGAATCGGCAAAGACAAAGATCAAGGACATGAAACTCCGGGGCGATGTCAGCGTCGAAGCGTCCTTCCAGGGCTCCCTGCAGGAATGGAAAACGGCCAAATGCGCGGCCACAGCGACCGCGGACAAACTGTCCCTCAACGGCCTCACCTTCGACGGCGTCACCGTCAAAATCGACCAAGGCACCCGCATCGCGACGTACTTCAGCCTCTCCGGCGGATTTTACGGCGGCCGCCTGCAAGTGGATGCCCAGGCCGAAACGCAAAAGGCCGACATGCCGTTCTTCCTCTCGGCCAAAATCCTGGACACGGACCTGGCCCTGTTAAAACAGGACCTCAAATCCAAGAACTTTGAACTGGGGGGCCGGTTCCTGTTCGACCTGAGCCTGGAAGGCCCGCTGGCCAAAACGGAAAAGATCAAAGGACGCGGCTCGGCCCAGATCCAGGACGGCAACATCGGAAAATACGACGTGCTCAAAGGGGTCTGGAAAATCCTTTTATTGAAGGACTACGAGAACATGATCCTGACCTACGGGAGGGTCAACTTTGAAGTGCGGAACAAACGCGTCCTGACGGAGGACCTGTTCATGAGCGGGGACACCATGGAACTCTCAGGCAAGGGTTGGGCGGGGTTTGACCAGCGGCTCAGCTTCTTGGTCATGCCGAAATTCAAGGAGTTCGCGATCCTCAGTTCCCAGGACGGCGCCATCAAGAAAACGCCGACCCTCATCATGGCCAAGGCCGCGGACGTGGTCGGCGTCAAGATCACCGGAACGCTCCAATACCCGCAGTACGAAAAAGTCATCCTGCCCGGCAAGATCCTCGAGAAATCCTCGGACACCATCCGCGAGGGTGTGGGCACCATCCTGGAAGAGATCTTTAACTTTTAACGTTTCGGCGGTCACGTGTTTTCGATGACGGGGGCCGCCGGGAAGAAGTCGGTCTTTCGCCGTTTGAGGCAGGCCCAGAGTTTCTTGAGCGCCCTGGCCCGGTGGCTGATCTTGGACTTGACGGAAGGATCGAGCTCGCCGAAGGTCTTCCCGTAGCGCGGGACCACAAATAACGGATCATACCCGAACCCGTTCGTCCCGGCCGGTTTGGCCGCGATCAGCCCGGAGCATTTCCCGTCCACGACCGCGACGACCCCGTCTTTGTCGGCAAGGGCCATAAAACAGCGGTAGCAGGCCTGGCGTTTGGACGCCGGGACCCCGCTCAGCAAGCGCAGAAGTTTTTTGTTGTTCTTCTCGTCCGTGGCGCCGGGCCCGGAAAAGCGGGCCGAATAAACGCCCGGCTTGTTGCCCAGCACCTTCACTTCGATCCCTGAATCCTCCCCCATCGTGAGTTTGCCCGTGTGCCTGGCGATGGTCACGGCCTTCTTGATGGCGTTATCGCGAAACGTCTTGCCGTCTTCCACGATCCTGGGCAGCCCGGAATAATCGTGCAGAGACGTGACCAGGATGTCGTCGTCCTCGAGCATGTCGCGGATCTCCCGCAACTTCCCTTTGTTTGTTGTGGCAATGAGCAATTCACGCATGGTGATGTCCTTTATGTTAAAAGAGTGAGCCCTTTGAGATTCTGTTTCTGAATGACCGCCAGTTCCCTGATCCCTTTTTGCGCCAGCTTGAGCAGGCCGTCCATCTGGGCCTTGGAAAACGGATGGCCTTCGGCGGTCCCCTGGACCTCGACGAAGTGTCCTTTCCCCACCATGACCACGTTCATGTCCATGTCGGCCTTGGAATCCTCGGCGTAATTGAGATCGAGCATCATCTGCCCCCCGAAAACGCCGACGCTGATCGCGGCCACGGTGTCCGTCAGGGGGATCGCGGGGATCACCCCGTCTTTTTTCAGCTTCATCAGCGCGAGCGCCAGGGCGATGAAGCCGCCGGTGATCGCGGCCGTGCGCGTCCCGCCGTCGGCCTGGATGACGTCGCAGTCCACCTTGATCGTCCTCTCCCCCAGCCGATCGCGCGCCACGACCGCGCGCAGGGACCTCCCGACCAGTCGCTGGATCTCCTGGACGCGGCCCGAGTTCTGGTCGCGCCTGATCCTCTGGGCGCAGGAGCGGGGCAGCATGCCGTACTCCGCCGTCACCCACCCGTTCCCGGTGTTCTTCAAGAACGGGGGGACATTTTCTTCCACGCTCGCCGTGCACAGCACCCGCGTGTCGCCGAATTCGATCAGGCACGAGCCCTCGGCGTACTTGGTGAAATGTTTCGTGACCTTGATCTTTCGCAAAGCGTTGTTGGCGCGGCCGTCGTTTCTGGACATAAAATAAACTCCTTTTCAGCGTACAGCAGTTACCGAATAACGGCCAGAGAGCCTTTCTCCCCGCTCTCCGCTGAACGCTATCCGCTCTTTCTGTTGTATTCCGCGCTGACGTTGGTGTGGATGCCGCCGCGGGGGTTCATGACCACGTCGACTTTGGCCCAGCGGGGGCGGCAGGCCCTGACGATGTCCTCGAGGATCTTGTTGACCAGATGTTCATGAAAAATACCGACGCCGCGGTAAAAGATAAAATACATCTTGAGCGATTTCAGTTCCAGGCACGTCTGGTCGGGGCCGTAGGTGATCCGCACCGAAGCGAAGTCCGGCAGGCCGGTCTTGGGACAGATGCAGGTAAGCTCCGGGAAGCTCAAATCCACGGTGTAGTCGCGGTCGGCGTACTGGTTTTTCCAGACGTCGATCTTCGGGGTCTTGAGCGCCCGGATCTGCTTTTGCAGGCCTTCGTAGGAATTCTTTTTATTCATTTGGACCTCTGTCATTTGTCACAAAGTCACAAGGTCACATGTCACACGTAAAGAACCTATAAACGACAACCTGTGACGTGTGACTTTGTGTCGTGTGACGTTACCTAACCTTCATAAACTTATGCATCTGCGGCATGATCCGCGTGTTAGGCAAAAACTTCAGGCAATACTCCTGGAATTCCAGGCAACGGGCCATGACGCCGTTCTTCAGTTCAAAGGTGTTCGGCTGGAGGACAAACAGGATGTCCGGCGCGATCCTGCGGACCAGGTCCACCGCGCGGACAATGTCCGCCCGGTCGGCGCCGCTGGTGACCACCGCCTTGATAAAGACGTCCTTTTGAGTCGAAATTTTCAGGAATTCCTCATGCTCCGTCCAATACGCCCGGCACCCGGTGGAACTGGGGAGCTTCAAATCCATGGCCACGACGTCCACGTCCCGGATGACCTCGGCCAATTCCGCCGGAAGGGTCCCGTTCGTTTCCAGATACGCGGGCAGGCCGCTTTGTTTCAACAGCGGCAAAAGCTCTTTCAGAAACGGCGTTTGCATCAACGGCTCGCCGCCGGTCAGGCTCGCCGAATGGCACCCGCCCCGCAGTTTTCCGATTTCCGCCATGACCTCATCCAGGCCCATGTCCGTGTAGTTGCGGCTGGCGTCGCCGATTGAAGCCGGGGTATCGCACCAATCGCAATGCATGTTGCACTCAAAAAAGCGGACAAACACCTGCGGGACGCCGGCGTACTTGCCTTCGCCCTGGATGGAGCGGAAAATCTCCAGAATTTTGGCCTTCATCTGCGCGTGCTCTGTCTGTTGAATTTTAAAATGGATGTTTAGACGGGGAGTATTGTAACACAAAATGCAAAGAAAGGAAGATTCCGCTGCAAAGAGGGCAGCGGAGGCAGGAGAGGGACAAAAGCGCGCGACCTGCGCCGCCTCCGGGTGCGCAAATCACGCGCTCATCAATCGATATATTTCCCCTTGCGGCCCTGGACGTCGGTGATGTATTCTCGACGGATCAGGGCGCACACCACGGCCGCGACGAGCAGGATGGCAAAGGTCAGGGTGAGCTTGAAAAAATTCGCGCCGCTCATGATCTCAAACCAGATCTGCAAAATGGCCAGGAACGCGTAAACGACCATGAGACTGATAGAAATGATACTCGCGATTTTCATGGCTATTTTTCCCTTTCGAGGATGACCATAAATGCTTCCCGTTTCCAGAACATAAACAGCCGCCGGGATTCCCGCTCCATGGTCACGACACGGTATCCTTCGGCCGCCTGGGAATTGAGAAAACTGCTGAATCGGACCGGATCCACTTTGGACTGCCCAAGGATCAACGACCCCAGAACCCCTTCCTGGTAAATGATAACTTTGTATTCTTTCACGGTGTCCTCCCTTGTTGTTTAAGACGGATCTTTCAATCCCAGGGCCTCGAATCCCTTTTCCCTCAACAGACAGCTGTCGCACCGTCTGCAGGGACGCTGTCCCCCGCTATAACAGGACCAGGTCAAATGATACGGCACTTTGAGTTTGCGCCCCAGCTCAATGATCTGGGCCTTGGTCTTGCGGATGAGCGGGGTTTCAATGCGGACCGGCCTGCCTTCCACCCCGGCCTTCAATCCCCGCCGGAGCGTTTCCTGAAAGGCCCGGTAAAACTCCGGCCGGCAGTCCGGGTAGCCGGAATAGTCGATGGCGTTGGCCCCGATGAAGATCGTCCGGGCGCCGACGGCCTCGGCGTAGGAAGCGGCAAAGCTCACGAAAATGGTGTTGCGCGCCGGGACATACGTCACCGGGATCTCCCGGGGGATGCGCCGGCGGTTTTTCGGAAGAGGAATTTTCTTGTCCAGAAGCGCGGAGCCGCGCCAGGGCAGGGGAATCTTGACGACCTTGTATTCACTTCGGCTCAGCGCGGCGATCCGTTTGGCCAGGGTGATCTCCTTGCGGTGCCGCTGGCCGTAATCAAAGATCAGACAATACGTCCGATACCCCCGGCTCCTGGCGTAATAAAGCGTCGTGGCCGAATCCAGCCCGCCGGAGAGCAGTACAATCGCGCGTTTCATCAATTTGATAGTCGCTTAATTTCAGCGGAAATTTCATCAATGACTTCAATATTTTGGATCTGCTTTTTATCCCCAACCTTAACGGAAATTACGTAAAATACCTTACCGCCATATTTTTTTGTAAATTTTTCATGTGCCGATGCCTGGAGAGATCTTTCTTTAAATATCTGGCTTATGTGCGAAACTCCTCCCGCAGGCTTAATCTGCAAGCCGATGTATTTATCCTTTATTTGAATAAAAAAATCGACATTATACAACCGGTCCCACTCATCTGAAGCCGGCTCCATCTTGATCTTCAATATCTCTGCCAACTGCCCATAAATCGTCTGGATCTCAGTGACATACCCCTGATAGGTTCTATTGATTACCATTTGAAACATATAATCTATACAATCTTCTTCAGTAATACCCTCAACCTCCGCTGCAATGACTTCTGTTATTTTAATATAAAGTTTCTTACCCAAATCTTCGATATGCCCTTTCGGGCGGACATTTTCAAAATAGTATTTCTCCCACTCTTCAATGGCCTTAGGGGAACACTTTCGTATTTCCTCAGAAACCGACCCGACATTCCGGCTAAAATTCATCTGGAACCGGTTCATCGCGCTATTTAATATCCATTCTTTAGCCATGAGCCCCGCTTTTCAATTCAAGAAATTTTGTTTTGTATTTATAGTCTGAATTTTTGTCGACATCCACAAGCCCGCTTTTGATCAAATGCGCGTTGACGAATGTTTTGTTTTGAAGGTACATGTAACAAAACAGCCTTTTCTCGGCATCATACTTTTCCTGGTCATATTTCAAAAAGACTCGCTGCCCCCGAGTTTTATCTCTTAAATATCCGATAGCTTCATCTTGCTTCGCGACGTCCTGCCTCACGCCAATCAATTTCACCATAAGGCCATTATCAAGCCTAACGATCTCGGGGCTCACAATCTCTTTAACGGTATAGAAATCCCCCCGACCGCCGCTATTCTGGTCGATCTTAGAACCGAACTGCAGTTTCTTCGGGTCAATTTTCTTGTCAAATTTAACGGGATCCTTAAATATATACGGCAACTTTTGTATTTCGGCGGCAAAATCGATAGAAAGCTTCTCTTGCCCGCAGACATCAAATTCACACTCCTCAAAGAGCATTTTTTCCTGACAACCGATTTTTGCTTTAATGATCGGGAGAAAATCATCATTAATTTCATAGCCGACGGAATTCCGCTCTAACTTTTTTGCAGCCAAGGTGGTCGTCCCGCTGCCCAAGAAAGGATCCAACACAACATCTCCGACAAAGGCAAACATTTTAATCAACCTCTTGGGAAGCTCTTCCGGGAACATGGCCAAATGCTTATCTTGCTTTTCCCCCGCAAAATTCCAGTGCCCAGTGAAATACTGGTTCCATTCCTCCGTGGTCATCCTTGATTTTTCGCGGATCTCTTGTCCAACGGGCCTCGGAGTCCCCTGTTTCTTAAAAATTAAAATGAATTCGTAGTCTATTTTAAGAATCCCATTGCGCGGATAAGGGAAGGACCCCATAACCGTAGCTCCGCCTGTTGTGTTGCAAGTCGTGACCTTCTGCCAAATAATGGCGCCCATGTAATCAAATCCGATGGTTTCACAAAATTTTATAATTTCAGTCCTGATAGGAATTATTTTATAACGTCCATAATAAACAGACCTCGCGAATTGATCACCGATATTAATGCACAGCCTACAGCCATCTTCTAAGACACGACAACTCTCCCGCCACACAAGATTTAAATTATTGATATAATCTTCATATGTGTGGTTATATCCAATCTGGTTTGCATCGCCATAATCCTTGAGTTGCCAATAGGGGGGCGAAGTAACAATCAGCTGGACGGAAGAATCGGCCACCTCTCGCATGCAGCGGGCATCTCCTATGATAACTTTATGCGACGTTTTTTCGGTCTTTCTTATCATTTAAACCAGCTCCTTCTCACACCACGATAGGCATCTCCATATTTGTGCGTACGCGCGCTCCCGTAATCCATACAATCATTACTCATAATACGTCACGCTCGCCGTTTCGGACTCCCAGACCCGGACCTTGAGCAGCTTGAACGGCCGGCAGTCTTGGGCGAATTCCTGGTAAATGTGCTTCGCGAGATTTTCCGTCGAAGGGTTTGCGCTCTGGAACGCGGGCAGGTCGTTGAGATTCACGTGGTCGAGCCGGTCGAGCAGGGCGTTGAGCTTGTGCTTGACCTCCTTGAAGTCCATGATCAACCCGATGTCGTTCACCCGGTCCGCCTGGATCGTGACCTCGGTCTTCCAGGTGTGGCCGTGCAGATTCTTGCAGGGCCCGTCGTACCCGCGCAAGGCATGCGCCGAACAAAAATGGCCCGTGACTGATAATTCAAACATCAATGAGCTCCCAACTTACGGAGTCCCGCAGGGGCGACGTAAGTTTGTTGAGCGAATTGATCCCGCCGTCTTCCCGCCGCAGGCGGGAGGCGGGATTCAGATCGCATTGTTAAATTTCACACCGGACACCGCGTCACGTGCTCGATATCAAACCCCAAAAACTGCTTCGCCGCCTTCTGAAAATGCTTGGGTTCGTCCGAAACCAGGAACCGGTAACGGGCGGTGCGCCGGGCCGTCCGGCTCAAACCGGTCTCAACCAAAAGCCGGGCCACTTCCTGCGCGACCTCCTGGGCCGAGTCGATCAGGGCGACCTGCGAACCCATGACCTTGCCGATCACGGGCTTTAACAGCGGATAATGCGTGCATCCCAGAATCAGCGTGTCAACGCCCCACGACTTCAATTTGTTCAGGTATTCCTGGGCGATCTCATGGGTCACCTTCTGGTCAAACCATCCCTCTTCCACCAGCGGAACGAACAGCGGGCAGGCCTGGGCGATGACCTTGATGCCGGGGTCGGCCTTGGTGATCTCTTTTTCATACGCCGAGCTTTTGATCGTGGCCGGGGTCGCGATCACGCCGACGATGCGGTTCCGGGTGGAACGGACCGCTTTCCTGGCGCCGGGGACGATGACGCCCACGATCGGGAGCCGGAACGTCCGGCGCAGGACCGGCAGGGCGTGGCTGGTCGAGGAATTGCAGGCCACGACGATCATCTTGACGTTGTGCTTGAGCAAAATCGAAATGTTCTGTTTGGAGAACCGGATGATGGATTCGCGCGACTTGGTCCCGTAAGGGACGCGGGCGGTGTCGCCGAAATACACCACGTCCTCGTTGGGCAGCTGTTTCATGATCTCCTTGACCACGGTGAGCCCGCCGAGGCCGGAATCGAAAACGCCGATGGCCAGATTTTTCTTGCCGGATGCCATGACAATCCTTTCCGAATATTACCGGGAAACGTATTCCCAGATGCTCTGCGCCAAGCCTTGGGCGATCTTCTCCCGGTGGCCGTCGGTCTTCAGCAAATTCTCTTCTTTGCCGTGGGAGACATATCCCACTTCCACGAGGATCGCCGGGGTCAGGGTGTTCCTCAAAACGAAAAACCCCGCCATCTTCCGGCCGCGGTTGTGGGCCCTGGTCTCATCGGACACGACCGAGGCCACAAAACTCGCCAGCGAATAAGACTCGACCCTTTTGTACGAATACATCATGTCTTCCAGGATCTTCTTAAGAGTATCAGAATTTTGCTCCATTGACAATCCGCTGAACAACAACTGGTGGTTGCGGCGGCGCTGGTCTTCTTTCTTCTCTTTGGACTCCAGCTCCCGGCAGGCGTAGACCTCCACGCCCTGGGTGTTCTTGGACGGGCTGGCGTTGGCGTGAACGCTGATGAACAAATCCGCTTGGGCCCGCGTGGCGATCTCGGTGCGCTGTTCCAGCGTGAGGAAAACGTCCCGGTCCCGCGTCAGCACGACCTCAAACCCCTTGCCCCGGAGCTTTTTCGCGAGATTCTGGACGATGCCGAGCGTCACGTCTTTTTCCCGCAGGCCCGACCGGCCGATCGCGCCCGGGTCCTTGCCGCCGTGCCCGGCGTCCAGGACGATCTTCTGAAACCGCATCCGCGCCGCCGTCTTCACCGGGGCGGCCGCCAGCAAGCGGTCAATGATCTCCGCCTTGAAATCCGGCGGGACAATGATCAAACTGCGCTGGATCTTCAGCGGCGCGCTCAAGGGGATAGTTTTGCCGTCCAGCACAACGAGGTGACTGCCGACCAGGGCGCGGGCCTCTTTGCTCCCCTTGCGCATGGTCACGGTCTGGGACACGCTGTCCAACTGCCAGGAAATGCCGTTGGCCTCGCACATCTCCTTCAAATTCGCCTGAACGCCGGGGCGCGGCGCCGTGGCGCATCCGCCCACAAACGGCGCGGCCGCCAGCAACAGGAGACAACCATATCGGACCAATCTCTTCAAACAAAACTCCTAGGGAATGAGCGCCGCTTCCTTGAGGATGTCCTTGGCCGGGGCGTCGCCGGTGATGATGGTCGGCGTCAAAAGGATCACGATCTCGGTCTTGCGCTTCTGCTGGGAACTGTTGCGGAACGCCATGCCCAGGACCGGGATGTCGCCCAGCAGCGGGATCTTGTTCCGCGTCTCCAGGCTTTCCTCCTTGATCAGGCCTCCGATCACGATCGTCACGTTGTCCTTGACCATGACCGTGGTTTCCGCCTCGGAGGTCTCCTTGACCGGGATCACGTTGTTGTTGCTCGTGGTCAGGGTCTTCACCACCGAGCTGACCTCGGGCTTGATCTTCATGGTGACGTAATCGTCATGATGAATGGTCGGGGTCACGTACAGCTTGATGCCCACGTCGATAAAATTCACGCTCTCGGCCGTGGTCGCCGGGCCGGACGCGGGTGTTGTCGTGGTGGTCGTGACATACGGCTCCGTGGACCCGACTAAAATTTTCGCCTCCTGGTTGTTGAGCGCGGTGATGTGCGGGCTCGACAGGATGTTGGTCACGCCCACCGTTTCCAGCGCCTCCACCAGCGCCGTGTAATCGTCGTTGGCGATGGTGCCGATGCTCAGCGATCCCTTCTTGCCGCCGCCCAGGATGTCCAGGTCGTTCTTCAGATCCAGGTTGTGGTAATCCGAGACGATCGCTTCCCAGTCCACACCCAGTTTGTGCTCGTCGTTGAGCACGATCTGCACGATCTTGGCCTCGATCAGGACCTCTCTCTGTTTCACATCGAAGGTCGAGATCAGGTGCGCGATCTCGCGGACGATGGACGGCGTGTCCTTGACGATGAGCTTGTTGGTCCGCTCATCGAACCGCACACTGCCGAGATTTTCGGTGAGGACCTCCTGCACCTTGGCCGCCACGTCCTTGACCGGCGCGTAGCTCAACTCAAAAACGCGTGTCTCGCTGGGCAGGTCGATCTGCTTGGCCAGCGCCTCCATCGAGTCCAGCTTGTCCGGGGAATCCATCAGGACCACCGTGCTGGACTTGGCGTCCGCCACGATCTTTCCCGACGGGCTTTTCACCTGGTTCAGCACGGCCACGATGTCCGCCGTGTCCGCGTAAGCGATCTTGAGGATGCGGGTCTGGACCTTGCCTCCGAACTTGAAGCCGTAACGCTGTTCGAATTCCACGGCCGGCATCACGTAAACGATCCCGTTGTCCACGTTGTAGGCCAGGTCGTTGGCGTCGAGGATGATGTCCAGGACCTCCTTGAGCTTGACGTTCTTCAGGTAGATCGAGACCTTGCCCTTCACGTCCTCGCCGGCCACGATGTTCAGCCCGGTCTTCTGCGACAACAGCTTGAGCACGTCCATGATGTCCATGTTGCGCAGTTCCAGGACGTCCACCAGCATGTTATGGGGCAGTTCCTGCCCGGCCGCCTGCGCCTGCTCAGGGACCGGCGCCGCCGTGTCTGCGGCAATCCCCGCCCCGGCCAAAAGCCATCCCGACACCATCATGATCAAACCGGCGCGCACAGTCACTTCCCCTTTTGGCATCCCCGGGCCCGGCCCAGGGAGAAAACTCTATAAAAGTCGATTTATTATATATCAGGTTGGCCTGATAAGAAAATTCATTCCTCTTATTTCATTTGATAGCAAACCGCAATCCATCCCTGAATTATCTGACAGGCGCCAATTCCATCCGCTCGCCCTGGAACTCAAATATGACGCGGCCGTCCAGGATCCTTTCTAAGACAGCCCCCTCCAGACGGTCGCCGGGGGATAAAAAAACCGGCCCCTCGGCCTTTCCTCCCTCCAGCACAGCCACCGGGTGATCATCCAGAACAATCCCGACCACCTGATAGCCCCCGGACAAATTCGGCCGGCTGGCGGCAATAGGGTGGCCGGCAGAATTGTCCGGCGTGTCTTGCTCCCGGGCGGAACCAGTAAATAAATCCCTGGATTCAAAAATTTTTCCGTACTCCATAAAATTTCCCGCTTTAGACACAGGGATCGCCCTCATCTCCGGCTTTCGGGACATCGCCTCGCCGGAAGACAATTCCCCGGCGCTGTCGCCCGGAGAAATATCCAGGGCCTGCCAGCCGATCAAAACCGCGCAGATCAAACACAGGCAGCACAAAAAGACATTCACGCACCTCAAAAGCATCATCCCATCACTCCTCCACAAGGATCCGCCCCATCACCAGGCGGCAGCGCAACTCCGGGGCATTGGGGGATTTTCGTTCCAGAAAAAACTCCTGCACATCAAAATAATACGGGCCTTGCTGCGCATGGTACACAAATTCCATGATGCCGTTCATCGGCCCCTCGATCACGAGGCCGACCGGCACATACGCCGCGATCCCGGTCTTTTTCGCTTTCTGAGGCTTGATGTCGGCAACCGTGATCCCGGCCCGCCGGGCCGACTCCTCGATGCCTGACTGGACATAGGCCAGAAGATCCTGTCCATCGTCCGGTTGCCGAAAGATATTTGTCCTGTCTGCATATCCCTCAATAAAGACCTGCGCGTCCCGGACCGCGGCGGTGTCCCGCCGCACATCCCGATAAACGCGCTCCATTTCGGAATCCAGGGACGACAACCGGACAAAATATCCCTGTTCCAGGATGCGGTAACCGGCCGCAGCCAGGGCCAGGACAAAAACAACGCCGGCCAATATTTTTTCTCTGGCTGACCAGTTCCTTTTCATCGCTCCCCTCCTGCACCGGACGCGGCCAGCCGGAAAACCAATTTGAAATCGATCATCTCCGCCGTCCCCATCTTCTTTTTTGTCGCGAATTCCAAGGCCACGTCACGGAACGCGGACGACCCGGCCAACGTCTGCTGAAAACCATGAACACCCTCTTCAACCGGGGCCCAGCCCTGGACGGACCAGACGCCGGAAGCGCTCATCGCGACCGACCGCAAAGAAATGTTCTCCGGCATCAAGTCATACAGGTCTTTCATGGCATCCACGACCAGGACACGGCCCTGGACCCTGTCGTCGACGGCACGGTAACCATTCATCTTTTCCCTTTCCCGCCGGACCTGGGTCTGCAGGGACCGCGCCTCTTCCTGCAGACGCTCCACCTGCGCTTCTCTGCGGCTGACGGCGGCCTGCATAAAAAAACACAACAAACCAACCGCCAAAACCATCAGCACCGCCGACAGCGAGATGGTCCGCCTCAGCCGGCAGGCCGCCCGTCGGGCAAGAATATCCTTCGGCATGAAATCCATCATCTGGTCTGTGCCGGCGCTCATGACACCCAGGACTCCCGCTGACGAAAATTGCGCCGGACACGGCGAGCCCCAGGAGATCGCATGGGGCCCGCCGGAAAGGGCCGGACCCGGAAGAGTCTCTGCCGGCAAGGAGACGGCTCCCGCCAATTCCCGCAAATCCACCGGCAACCTCTGGACTGAGGCCGATCCGAAAATCCTCTCCGGCCCGGCCCCGGGGCATTGTTGGCCGTGCGCCTTGATCGCAGCCGCAATATCTTCGAGCAAGGCCGGGCCTTGTTCCGCCGACGAAAAACTGCGGGAAAAAACCCACTGTTTGTTTTCACAAAAACACACTTCAACCCCGGCGTCATCCGCTTCGATCAGTACCGCGGGCTCCCCGGCAAAATCCGGGTGATCCCTGAAAAATCTCTCCGCGATCGCCTGCGAACTCAAAACAAAATGCTCCGGTGTCAGGCGGCACTTGTGAAGGATTTGCATATAACGGTCGACCGTCACCCGGGAGACAAAAACCGCCAACGCCCTGGAAGAGCCGTCCGGTTCACGTCCGGTCAGGCTCACGTCAAAAATCACTTCCTCTCTGCCATAAGGGACCAGGGATGGGATCTGCAAATCCACGATCCGGCGCATTTCTTCCCGGGACTGTGACGGCAGCGGCAGCTGTTTCAAAAAAACTTCCTGCCGGGGGACGAGGCAAATCGCGCCTCTGCCGCGGCCGCCGAATTCCGAAACCATCTCCGACAACAATTCCTGCGCAGACTTTCCGGACCCCGGAATCTTCCGGATGCCGCCGCGCACGGCCCACGCCTTGTTTTTCCAAACCCCCCGGAAGAATTTGACGCACGCCGCGTTGATCTCGACAACCGTTTTTTCGTCCCGTCTCATGGCTCCCCCTCATCCCGCCGCCAGTCCACAACCGCCAAGGTGTGACGCTCAATGACCGCCTGCGCCGACGTGAAAATCCCCGTGTCTTCATCGACACCTTTGATCCGGACCACAAGGTGCCGCGAAACAGGCGTGCGCAAACGCGCCATCGCTGTCCAAAGGGCCGATTCCCGGGCATTGAGCGGCGTCTCCCGGCCGTCCACCCGCGGATCATCGCCTGTGCCCCAGTTCCCGTCAGCGCCCCGCCGGAATTCCACGATCTTCCGGACAAGTCCGTCGGCATCATCCTGCGACGCGTTGTTGGCCGGACCGGCGAAAAACCGGGCCAGCGCCGCCAGGACCGGCTCCTCGGCCGTATCAAAATTGATCCGCAACCGGCCCTGACGGGGAAAGACCGTGACAAAATTCTTAAGGCGATCAAATATCTCCGGCGTCATCCCCTCAACCATCATCAATTCTTCAACGGCATCAAACGGCCGGTTTTTGCCGGCCGGCTCTTCTCTGCTCTCCGGCGACCCGGCGGACACCTCGTCTTCATCTTTCCGATCCACAACCGCAAAGGATAGACGCGCGGCCATGCCTTCCTCTCCGCCCCCCAGCGTTATCAGTTCGGCCAAAATTCCGCTGTTGGCCGGCGTCAAGGCATTGAGGTTGATCTTTCCGTCTTCATCACTGAAACCCGCGCGGCCGGCGGCGCCCATTTCAAAAAAAGACCGGTCCGCGCCTTGCCGGCCGAACACATGTTCCGGGGCCTCCCCGTCCGGCAAAGAAAATCCGCACTGATAACGGGTATCGAACCCTTGTGACGACAGGTCCGCGGAATCCTGACGAATCAAAGATCGCGCATACATAACGCCCGACAAAACCGCCTGCCGGGAGCGCATTTTCCCCAAATGCGTTTTCACCAGCATCCGTTCGGCACGGAGACTGCGCGCCAGTCCGGCAGCGGCCAGCGACAAAATCACCATCATCCACAAAACCACGATCACCATGACCCCTCTCCGGTTCCCTGTTCTCAACGGCTGTCCTCCGGAGGCCAAAGGCCCCGGGGGATAAGGATCACCCTCCGGAAGGACTCTGTTTCCACAGCCACTCCCGCCGGCAACCCGGGCCCTGACCAGGCATCCTGCCAGGCGGCGCCGGACCTTTTGCCGATAAAGGAAAATTTAAAATCCTCTAAAAGACCGCCTCGGCATAAAATATCCCGCTTGGCGCCGGGGTCTCCCTCGCGCAGCGGAGTAATGTCCCGGACCAGCCGGCGGGCGAGCTCCGTTTCGCGAAAATCAGCTGTCACGGCCGTCTGCTCCTGCCGGTGTTCGCCGATCCGGACCTCGTGTACCTGTCCCTCTTGAGGAATTTCAAAAAAATATCGCACCTTCCACAAGCGGCTTCCTGACACAGTCACGAATGACAAGGCATCTGCCTGGCCTTCAAAGACTAAGCCACCTTCCTCCGCCCAAGACGGGAAGGCAGTTTCCAGATCCGACGACAATTTTTCTATTAACAGGATCCTGGCCCGCAGCCGGTCCCCTTTCTCCTGTGCCAGGCGACTGACGCGCATCCCGCCGATAAACACAGACGCCAAACCGCCGGTAATCAATAAAAAGATCGTCATCGCCAGCAAAACCTCGATGACGGTGAACCCGCCGGGCCGATGGGATATGCGCTCTGCCATGGCTACTCTCCGGGGCTGTCCGCCTTCAGGATGTTCATCAAAAAGATCTCTTCGGATTTCTGCGCCGCAGACAGACGGGTCTCCATCTGCGCCGCCGTCCGCAAAGACGCGCTCAAAGCCCGAAGGGTCAACGCGATCCCGACGGTCAGGACCACCAGCGTCAAAGTCGCCTCAACGAGCAGGACCCCGTCACAGTCCTTCGCGTTCCGTTTCCCAATTCGCCACATCATCCGTGCTCTCCACCCCGTCGCGCCCGCTGGAGGACAGGTCATAATCCCCCGCATTCCGCGCGCCCGGCGAGGCATACACATAATCGTTGCCCCAGGGGTCTTTCGGGATCCGTTTCTTTTTTAAATAGGGGCCGTTCCAGTCCCGGGGGACCGGCGCCGCGGCCGGCGCTTCGATCAGCGCCCGGAGCCCCTGTTCACTCGTCGGATATCGTCCGTTATCCAGTTCATACATGTCCAAGGCCGTGGCAAGATAAGAATCAATGTCGGCCCGCGCCGCCGCGCGCCGCGCCTTTTCCCCCTGGCCCGCCATGTGCGGCACCGCGAACGCCGCCAGGATGCCGATGATCATCAGCACAAGCAGCATCTCGACCAGCGTAAACGCCTTTGCCGTTTTTCCCAATATCATCTTGTCTTTCCCCCTTCCATCCTCTATTTTCCACTTTCGGTGTTTCTACATCCCCTGCACATCCATCGTCATGATCGGCAGGAGCATGGCAACAAAAACAAAACCGATGACCGCGCCCAGGATCAGGACCATGCCCGGCTCGATCAGCGAAAGAAGCCGTTTGACCGTCCGTTGCGTCCGCAATTCACTGTATTCCGCCAGCTTGACCAGCCCCCGCCCGGGACGGCCGGACTGTTCGCCGACCATGATCATGCCGGCCGCGACCGGATCCAGCAACCCGGTCTTACGAAGGGCCTGCGCCAACCCGGCCCCGTCGGAAACATCCCGCCGGACCTCCCGGATTCCGTCTCTGATCGCGATATTGCGAACAACGCCTTCCACCGCCTGCAAAGCGGCCACAATTTCCACGCCGCCGTGAATCAGCGCGGCCAGCCCGCGGGCCAGCCGTCCGGTTTCAGCGGTCCTGATAAACTCCCCCAAAAACGGGACCCGCAAGGCGGCCCGATCCATTCGCAATTGACCCGCCGGATCCCTGGACAACCACGGCAACGCGGTAACGGCTGACACAACCAGGGACGCGCCGATCCACCAAAAGCGGGAAACCGTGCGGGCCGCGCCTGTCACAAAACGCGTGACCAGAGGGAGCTCGGTTCCCCAATCTTCAAAGACGACTGAGAGCTCCGGAACGACAAAACCGAAAAGAACGATGAAACTGATCCCGGCCGTGGCAACGATCAGCCCCGGATACATCAGGCTTGTCACCATTTGCGAAACCGCTTCCTGGTCTTTTTCGCGCCAGACCGCCAGCTCATCCGCGGCCGAGACAAGATCCCCCGAGATCTCCCCGCAACGGATCATGTTGACATTGAGCAGCGGAAAACAAGCCGGATGCCGGGCCATGGCTTCGGAAAGCATCAAGCCGTCCCTAACATTCGAAGCGATGTCACCCAAAAGATCCCGGAGAAGGGGGTGCCGGACCTGGCGGAGGGCCGTCTCCAGCGATTCCAAAAGCGGCACGCCGGCGCCCAGTAGATCCGCCAGCATCCGGATCGCAAACGTGATGTCCCGGTCCGGGACTTTTTTCCCGGACAGACGATGAAGAACGAGTCCGGAGAATTCCGCGTCCCTCTTTTCCCGGACATCCAGAGGCGTCAGCCCCTTTTTCAAGACCGCCCGGACAGCGCCCGCCGGCGTGTCCGCGGCGACTGTGCCATCCACGGTCCGCTGCGGCCCGTCTTTCGCCGTATAGAAAAATGTCGCCATCATGAATCTCCTGTCAACCCTCCGCTGTCACGCGCAAGACCTCGGCCGGCGTGGTGCGGCCTTCCAATATCTTTTTCCATCCGTGTTGAAGCAGCGTCCTCGTCCCCCGGGCAACGGCCTTTTCTTTGATCTGTGTGGCCGGCGCCGACGACATGATCATCTGCCGGACCGGGTCATCAACCGTCAAGAATTCATAGACCCCTTCCCGTCCGTGATACCCTGTCATGCCGCACGATTCACACCCCCGCGCTTCATAAATCCTCAAGTTTCCTGACGGGACCGGACACGCGCCGAAGGCCCGGACGGCTTCCTTATCCAACTCCGCAGGCTTTTTGCACAACGGGCAAAGCACACGCACCAGCCGCTGGGCGACAAAGCACCGGACCGCGCTGGCCACCAGGTAAGGCTCAATGCCCATGTCCGTCAGCCGCGCGATGCCGCCGGCCGCGTCATTGGTATGCAATGTCGAGAACACCAGGTGCCCGGTCAGGGCCACCTGGACGGCGATCCGCGCGGTCTCCAGGTCCCGGACCTCGCCGACCATCATGATGTCCGGGTCATGGCGCAGCATGGAACGCAGCCCGGCCGCGAACGTCAGACCGATCCCCGGGTTGACCTGGACCTGGGTAACGCCGTTCAGCCGGTATTCGACCGGGTCCTCAATGGTGATGATTTTCTTGTCGCGCGAATTCACGGCCGAAAGGCAGGAATACAGCGTGGTCGTCTTACCGCTGCCCGTCGGCCCGGTCAAAAAAATGATCCCGTGCGGGTTCTTCAGAAGAACGTCCAGCCGGTCCAGATCTCCGCTGTCCAATCCAAGCCGCGAGAGGTCATAAAGCTGCCTCGAATTTAAAATGCGGATCACGACACTTTCCCCGAACTGCGCCGGCAAAAAAGAAACTCTCAAATCCAATTCCGCGCCCCCGGCATTGATCTTTAATCTCCCGTCCTGCGGAAGCCGTTTCTCCGCGATGTTCAGCCCCGCCATAATTTTAATCCGGGAATTCACGGCATCCTTAAAATGCCGCACGTGATCCGGGAGCTTGATGTCATACAGCATCCCGTCGATGCGGTAACGGATCTTCAACGCGTTTTCATACGGCTCAATGTGGACGTCGGTGGCACGGGCCGCGTGGGCTTCCGCGAATATCTGGTGAACCCATTTGGCGATGGATGCCTCGGGATCGACCGGGCCGTCATCGACGGGCTGAATATCTCGCTCCCATGTGCCGAAGCCCGCATCGCGCATGGATTCGATGGTTTCCGCGCCGATCCCGTAATATTTGCGGATCGCCTCCCGGACATCCTTCCCTTCCGCTAAAACAGCCTTAACCCTTTTTCCGGTGGCCAAGGCCACGGCATCAAGCATGGAGATATCTTCCGGAGCTGCGGCGGCCACCTTGAGGACACCGTCCGTTTCCTCCAGGGGAACCACCTGATAAAAAACGGCAAACTTCGGAGGCAACAGGGCGGTCGTCTCCGGCGGCACGTTTAGGTTTTTCAAAACCAGGCATTCGTTTCGCATGGCCATGATCGTGACTCGTCAAGGGACGACCCTTCGGGTCGCCACTTGGCCGTGGCATGACCACGGCCAAGTACTGCACCAAGCCACGGGCAGAGCCCGTGGCATCTGATTTGTCTCATACAATTTCAAATGGTGCTTCTTGGGGCAGGGGACGTGCCGGGGGCATTCGGAGAAAAGGGGATCCCTCAATCCAGGGGAATTGATAACACGGCCGGGGCGGCCGTCTTTAGTTCTTCCGGCTGTCGGGCCGGGGGGTCAGGAACACGACCCATTCGGTGCGCTGAAGGACCTGCGCGTTTCTGCGGAACACCGCACTGACAAACGGCAGGTCGCCCAGGACCGGGGTCTTCTGCACAACGGTTTCCGGGGTATAACGGTAAAATCCGCTGATCACGATGGTCTCGCCGGGACGCACGGGGACGTCCACCAGGGACGAGGACTCCGGCCAGGGCCGCGGGCCGGCGGGGGTGTCGGCGATCCATTCGACGACGGGACGGATCTTCATGGTCAGCGCGTCGCCGGTCTTCTGGGGCAGGGCAAACAGGGAAAAATCGTAATTCATGCCGTCGCCGGTCCGGCCGCCGGACGTCTCCCGCATCTCGAGCGGCTGTTGGAGGACCCAGGGGATACGGATCTCGCGGTTGGCAATGGCCTGGACGGAAATATCGTCGGTGTCGTTTTTCGTCCCGATGGTGTCCAGGGCCTCCAGCAGGATCTGCATGTCCTCGCCGGACACGATCCCCATGTTGAGCTCGCCCAGCGGCCGGCCCGACGGGTCGCGGGGATCGGGGATGGGCCATTGCTTCAATTGAGACAAGATCGCGGGCCAGTCGATGCCGGCCTGGTGGTCGTCCTTGAGCTGGATCTGCAGACAGCGTCCGTCGAGGGGCACGTCCACTTTTCTGTCCAAATTTTCGATGATCTCCGTGATCGCCTCGATCTTTTCGGGCGTGTCCATGACGGCCAGCTTCTCGATCAGCTCCTCGAACTGGAGACTGCCGGTGCCGGGGGTCAGCAGGGGCTGGATTTTTTCCCGGATGGCTTCGTAGGTGACGTATTTCAGATAAAATGTTTTAACGGACAGGGCGCCCGGGGGCGGGGTTTCGGGGATTGCGGCCGGGGCCGCGTCTTCGACGGCGCGGGCGGCGCGGTCCATGGCGTCCAGGGCGCGGTCAATGATGGCGTCCCTCGGCTCCTCGGCGCTGAGGCCGGGCGCGATCACCAGGCACAGCACAAATGATCCCCCTGCGACGATAGGGGAAATGCGATGCTGAAAACGCCGGGAATTCTTCATCGAATTTTATTATACCAGTTTTTGGAAAAACGATACGGAAAGTTCCGTCCCTCTTCGCCCTGCATGATTTGCTGACGCAGATCTGATCCCGGCTGCCCCATGCGCTGACGCGGGGCAAGACAGCCGGGATTAATTCCTGCCGGCAGGCAGGCGCCCAGCAAACTTACGTCGTCCCTACGGGACTCCGTAAGTTTGGGGCTCATTAAAAAAGCCGGAATCAGTAAACTGATCCCGGCAGAAGAAAAACAGGGGAAACGACAAATGGCTGGGGTAGCCGACAACATTTGAATTATAACATATCTCATCCGTCTCTTCAACCCCCCGGCTCAACCGGCTGCCGCGCGGCCCGGAACTTTTCAAGCTGTTTTCGGGCGTATTCGTCGTCGGGATAATCCGCGGCCAGCTCCTCGCCGAGCATCACCGCCTCTTCGGTCCTTCCCATTTTGTAAAGCACTTCCGCCTTGGTGTCCCGGTAGGCGTACTTGCGGGGAGAACCGGCCAGGGCCAGGTCGATCAACCGCAGGGCCTCGTCAAGATTCCGCCCCTCTTCCGCGTACAGCCAGGCGAGATCATTGCAAGAATCGGCGTGGCCGGGTTGCCTGCGGAGGCTCTCAGTCAGCAGGCCCTCCTTCTCGGCGGAGGTGAGCTGCGGAAAGCGGGTCTGGTATTGATAATACGTCGGGTTGGAAACGATCAGTGTCAGGACGGGGATCAGCGTCATCATGCCGTTATAAAAATAGTGCGCGACCGTGCTCGCGAGCGTTGTCCCGGCCCAGACCCTCAACAGCGCCAGGATCACCCCCAGCACCCCGACCATGAAGATGGCGAACCAGTCGCCCCAGTATTGCTCGACGTGCAAAAGGGCAAAGACCGCCGAAACGATCCCCACGGCCAGGGCCGTTCCCCGGTACTGCCGGATCACGTAAAAAAAGTACCCGCGGAAGATCACTTCCTCGGCGAACGGCGCGATGAAGACCGCCATCACCAGGAACAGGTAGAAAATCCCGGCGGACGGGGCGGCCTCGATGGCCTTGTTCAGGGGCGTCTGCGGCTGCATGTCGCGGGCCAGGATCCAGACCGACGTCAGGACCGCGAACCCGGTGCCGGCCAGCGCCGGAAGAACGAGGATCTTTTTCCAGGACGCGTCCCCCTTGCGCAGCGCGGTGATCTGGGTGAACGACACGCCGGGATAGCGGCGCGCGCGCAGGGCGATCAGCCCGATGATCCCCGCGAACGACAGGACGGCCGTGACCACCATCTCGGCCAGTTCCGACGGCGGGCCAGGCAGAACCGCTTTCGCCGCCTGAAGAAGCATGACGAGGGCCACCATCCCCGACATCCACAAATACAGAACGGTGAAGCCGTCCGACGCCATCCGCAGATCCAGGGGCATGGACGCGAGCAGCCCCGGCGCGCGTCTCAGCGCCAGCTTGAACATCACGCGGTAGATCAGATACGGAATAAAAATGAAAAACAGAAAAATCCCCAGGGCGTTTTGGGCCATTCCGGTCACCAGGGTCAGGACAACAAGGAAAAAGACATACGCGGCCCCGTACCGCATCGGCAGGGCGCAGAACCTCCGAAGGATTTCCGGAGACTGCTTCCACAGCAGGGACACGTCGCAATACAGCAAAACCGCCAGCACCGCCGCAATCACGCCATTGGACATCGCCGCCCCTTTCTTCAAGCTTTCCGAGGAGGATCAAATCACAAACTTTGAAATTTCGCGATGAAAAACCCGTCCCTGTTTTCCGACGGCAAAACACGGCGACACCGGGACACGCGCGGGTCGAAGTCCCTGGTCTCCCATTGCGTCAGCGCCGGATAAGTCAGGGTTCCCTCAAAGTCGATGTCGAGCAACGCGAGCCGGCCTTCGGTCTTGCGCAAAAGCCAGTCCACCACGCCCTCGTTCTCTTCCGGCGCGAAGGTGCAGGTCGAATAGACCATGACCCCGCCGGGCTTGAGCAGCCGGGACGCGCTCAAAACGATCCCCCGCTGTTTGCGGACCATTTCTTTGATCTTGCGCGCGCTCCAGTATCCGAAACTGTCCGGATCTCCGGCGCAAAACCGGCCTTCGCTGCTGCAGGGTGCGTCCACGAGGATTTTGTCAAATCCCTGCGAATCCCGGAACCGCCTTGCGTCCATCACGCGGAACTCGATGTTGCCCGCGCCCAGCAGCGCGGACACGGCTTTCAGTTTATAAAACCGCGGCCGGACCGCCTCCAGGGCCGTGATGGTCCCCTCGTTCTTCATCAAAGCCGCCATCTGGGTGGTCTTGCTGCCCGGCGCGGCGCACATGTCCAGGACCCTGTCCCCGGGCTGAGGGTCCAGGGCCAGCACCGGCAGCATGCTGGAAAGGCCCTGGATGTAAATCAGCCCATCCTTCACAAGCCCGCTCTGGCTCAGGTCCCGGGCTGTGGTCCCGCGCAAAACCAAAGCCCCGGGGACTCCCGGGATGTCCTCAAAACGGACGCCATCCTGCTCAAGCCGCGCGCAAACGGTGTCGCGGTCTGTTTTGATCGTGTTGATCCGCACGCAAACCGGCTTTTCACGGCTGAAGCTTGCCAGCACGCCTTCCAGCAAACCGCCCGGAATAATCGTCGGGAGCCGCTCCATAAACAGGGGCGGAAGCCCAGGACTCCCTGCTATTTGCGCTATTTTTGGTTGCGCCAAAATGACGTCCCCCCCTGAATTCATATTTTTTACGATTATGGCAGTAACGATTCGTATAATATCAGAATTATTTATTTTATGTCTCTTTTTCTTGCTTTTAACCCAAATAGAGTTCCCGAAGTATTTCTTGACCCGGAGGGGAATATAGATTATTATTATGAGGCTGGTTCAGCCGGCGCATTATGAAAAAACTGCATACCTTTCACATTCCGGTCATGGGGACCGGATTTTCTATCGATACCCCCCTGAAGGTTGCCAAATACGGCATCTCCTCTGTTGTTTCCCTGGTTGACGACATCCTGATCGAGGACATGCGGAAGTATTACAGCAAGCTGACCGGGGAGGAGTATGTCCCCATCACCAAAGACGAGCCAGATTACCGCGCGAGGCGCATCACCGCCTACCTGAACCTGATGGACCGGATCGTCAAAAAGCAGTTTGAAGAGCTGAAACAGTCCGCGTTCGAGATCGGCAGCGAGATCACAAAATATTTTCAACTCTTGCCAGAGACCTCCCCGCTTAAAGAGCTCTACCGGCGGATGCTCCACACCGCCGACCCCGCAGAAAAAGAATACCTGCAAAAGACCCTGCGCGAATCCATTGAGCCGGGCGCGATCAACGTCAACATCATGACCAAGCTCGACCGCCTCAATTACGACAAAGACGGGAAAGAACTCCCCCGCGAATTTTCCGACGCCCTGGCGGCCCTGCGAGGGTTCGCCATGAGCACGCTCAACTCGGCCATTGTTTTTTCCGCTGGCATCAACCGCCAGCTCTACAGCTATGTCGAGGAGTTCAAGGATTTTTACGCCGACGCCTCCGGCTTCATCAAAAAAAGGGTCATCCTGAAAGTCAGCGATTTCCGCTCGTCCATCATCCAGGGAAAATTTTTCGCCAAAAAGGGTATCTGGATCTCGGAGTTCCGTGTCGAGTCCGGCCTCAACTGCGGCGGGCACGCCTTTGCCACGGACGGATATCTGATGGGCCCTATCCTCGAGGAATTCCGCGCCAAAAAGCAGGAGCTGATCGACACCCTGCACACGATGTGCAACGACGCGCTCAAGTCCAAAAACAAGATTCTCCTGGAAAAAGCGCCCCAGATGAAGATCACGGCCCAGGGCGGGATCGGGACCGTCAAAGAGGACAAATTTCTGCAGGATTACTACAATCTGGACGCCACCGGCTGGGCGTCGCCGTTTTTGCTGGTCCCCGAGGTCACCAACGTGGATGAAGACACCCTGAATAAACTGGCCGGGGCCACCGAAGACGATCTGTATTTAAGCGGCGTTTCCCCTCTGGGCGTGCCGTTCAACAATCTCCGGAGTTCCAGCAGCGACCTGGCGCGAGACATCCGCGTCCTCCAAAGCCGTCCGGGCAGCGCCTGTCCCAAGGGATATCTCGTGTCCAACACCGAATTCACGCCCCAGCCGATCTGTACCGCCTCACGGCAGTATCAAAAGTTGAAGATCGACGAACTCAATCGCCAAAATTTGAGCTCCCTGGAGTACCAGGAACAGTTCCGGAAAATCGTCCAAAAATCCTGCATCTGCAACGATCTGTCCGAAGGCGCGATGATCAAATACGCGCTCGGCAAGAACCCCGCCCTCCAGCGTCACACCGCGGTCTGCCCAGGGCCGAACATCGCGTATTTCTCAAAGATCTGCACCCTGCAGGACATGGTGGACCACATCTACGGCCGGACCAACCTCCTGAATACCGCCGAACGTCCCAACATGTTCATCAAAGAGATAAAGATGTACATGGATTATTTCGGCAAGGAAACCCAAAAAGTCCTCGGCGATCCCACGGGACAACAGATCCAATACTGGAACACGTTCCGGAAGAATCTTCTGGAAGGCATCGAATATTACAAGACTCTTTTCCCGAAGATGCTCGAGGAAACCTCGGAATTCCGCGACAAATGCCTGTGCGAACTCGAAGATTTCCGCAAACAGCTCCTGGCTTTCTCGGTCTTTCACCCCGCCCTCTTCCCTGAAGCCCTTCAGCCGGCCGCCGCCTAAAAGAATTCCCCCAGGCCTGACCCGGCAGCCCCTACGGCCACACTCAATTTTTCATGGATAATTCGCGCAGGACCACAGGTCTGCGCAATTTGTACAACAGATAGGAGAAGACCGCGACCGGGACCAGGGCGACAGCTCCCAGGTCCAGCACGGAGAAGAATGACGACGCCAAAAGCGCGGTCAGGACGGCGTGGGCCAGGTGGTAAGCCCAGACGCGCCCGGCGTTGAGATAGACCCCGCTCACGACAAGCGCGAAGGAAATGAACGCGATGAGAAAAACCGTGTAACCATCGGGCTGGACCAACAGGATATCATACCCCCTCCGGGCCTTCATATACTGCAGGACAGGGATCGAAAAGAAATAGATCGAAAGGATGACATAATATCCCAACAGTCCAACGGCCCGGACCTCATCGGCGATCAGCGGGAGGTCGCTGAAAGGCGCTCCCTTCATCTGCCTGTGCCGCCGATGGACAAGGGGGAACACCATCGCAAACGGGACGACGTTGATCAGCAGAAATCGAAAAAGCAAGTTCCAAGCGGTGAGGTCTGTCATGGGAATTGAAATTCAAAATTTGAACGGCGGCGGTTCGACTCCCTCCATGTACTCCAGAACGAAAAGTCGTTCCGGCGCCACCACCGCCACGGGAAAATCGGCAAAAGCGGCGTCGTGAAAGCCCAGCAAGGTCGGTGCGGTGCGGTCCACCGTCGCCGACATCTCCAGGAGCTTCCGGTCCTTGGCGCGCAGGGTGTCCCAGGGCCGTTTCCCGAAGTCCGGCGCGGTGCAACGCAGGACCGAAAGGCATGTGAGCGCGAGGGCAAGAACAAGCCCCGACCGCATCAGCCGCGTGAGCATCTCCCCGCGCGACAAAACAGTCAGGATCATCAGCAGGACAGGGATATAAAGGAACCTGCTCTGATGAGACCCGAGCCACCACGTCGCCCAGTAAGCGACCGCTAAAAGCGGCAATATCAAGAATTCCTTCCTCCTCCACGCATCGGCGAGGACGTAAAAGAAGGGCAGCAAACAGAGCAGATATACAAGTCCGAGGGGATAATCGTAGCGGTTGTTCACGCCGTTTTCCGGGACCGCCACCAGCCAGAGATGGCGCAGGAATTCCTTTGGAGAGCGGCCGGAACCATACATGTCCCTGACAGCCATCAGCGGGCCGGCCTTCCCCGTGATGGACGTCCAACCCAAAGAATTTTGATCGATGTTTTTATTGACGATCCATCGGCCCGCCGCAAGGGGATAAACCGGCGTCCCGGAATAATACAGCGATTTCGCCAGGAACGGCCCGGCGATAAAAATGCTCAGCAACACCGACATCAGCGCCACCCGCTTTGCGTCCGGCCAGCGTTCCCCTGGCCCTTCCCCTTCTGGCGGCACCGACAACCACGCGAACTTGAGAGGGCGCTTCCCTCCCAGGGACATCACCGCCGCAAACGCGATCATCAGGACCGCGCTGATCACCAAAAAGGCCGGGATAAAAGGCTTGGACCATATAAAAAATGTCAACTCCAGGGCACAAAGCCATTTCCGGCCGTGCAAAAAACTGTCCCACGCGGCAAAAAAAAGATACACAATGACGAGATCCAGCATGGCGGTGCCGGCCTGGATGCCGACGTTGTGGCTTCCGGCCACGGCACAGGCGATCCAGAACGCAGGAGATAACCTCCCTCTGGTGAAACGCCCCGATAGCCGGGCCATGACCGCTATCATGCCGATCAAAAACCAGAATTGAGGAATTTTGTTGGGAGTGGGCGTGCTCAGCCAGAATGGCGCCAGGGCGAAATCCAGCGGCAGGAGGAACAGGTCTGTGACCGACCAGGGGAGGAACTCAAAAGATCCGTAAATCAAATGTTGCCGCGGAACGGTGATGTGATAATTGAGGGCATCACCTTCCTGGGGAAGATGCGGAGGCAGGAGCGAGGCATAAAACGCGCAGGCCAAAAGGACAAAGAGGATCATTCCGGCGGTGAGAACCAGCGTCCTGCGCGGCAGCGGCATCCGCAGAATTTCAGCACGGCTTTCGAGGACAACATCTTTCAACCCCGGCCACGCGCCTTTCAGGACAATCAGAAGAACCACGGCAAACACAATCCACCCCAGGGGCGATGTGATCCCGCGGCGCGACCCCAGCCAGAACAATTCCAGCCAATAGGCGGGATAGCCGATGACCAGAAAAAACGTCGGAAGATGCCAGAACGTCAGGGCGTTCTGTTGATGAACACGATGGTCCGCCATAGGATATAAAGGACTGTTATGGCCAGGCAATAAACATCCACCCAGAGACATGTCTGGGAGCCTGGTTTCGGTGATGGGCTGTCGGGAAAATTCATGGCCGGTGGATGGTCCCCTCATGCAGATCGCGGTGGCCGGCGATCCGTTCCAGGATCATATCGTAGGTCTTTCCCCAAGGATAGTCGGCATTGCACGCCTGCTGGTGCCAGGACACGGCCACGTGCGCGGACCGGCATTCCTCCAGTTGATCGATGAGGCGCAGGGCCCGGTCCTCAAATGGCACGTTCTCAGCGCCTGGCGGCTGATAGATGTTGAAATCCATGATGACCTGGGGGATCTCCCAAAAATCGAACGGCCGCTGGTTCTGATGGTCGTAAGGACGGTAAAGACTGGCGCAGCCGCTGCGGAACCCCACCCGGACGTTCCACCCCAGAGTCGAATCAAATTTGAGATAGCGGTTATGAATGGGCGGGGTTTTGTTCTCGTCGTAGCGCAGCCAGCGTTGCCGCCCCTTGGTGACCGGGCTTCCAAGGACGTTCTCCAGCAACTCCTTTTCCCGGCGGAATAGATCGCCATCGACCGCGGATAAAAAACTCCCCTGGATCCCCACCTCAAACCCGTCCCTGACCAATTGGCGGAGCTTCTGCTGGAGCGGAAGGTTCCGGGCCAGGTCATACGTCGGGTCGGTGACCCACGTCAGCGGCGTTTTGGGGAGGACCCTGGCGTGGATGTAAAAAACCGACCGGTAATCGAATTTTTTCTCGACCTCCTCCCAATGTTCAAAGCACCAGTAGGACGGCCGCTGAAACAAAAACCGCGCGGCATGGCCTGCGGCCCGGACGGCACCCCTCCCTTTTCTCAAAAAACGAAAAAAGTCATAAGCATTCAAGGCCGTCTGCTTCACCATGAGCGTGAAATCCTTGGCAAGATAATCCACATCGTGCGAAAGCTCGATCCTCGGTTTGGGGACCGGTTTGAAACGCAAAGCCGGGAAATGCTTCCGCAGGGCGGCCTCCAGCTCATTGAAAAGAAAATTGACGATCGGCACGGCCAGGGACGCCTTGTCTTCGCGCGGATGCAGGACGCCATGGCTGAGCGCGCTCTTCCTCCGACGGAGGAGCAGGGCCTCTTCCAGCCTGGAGAGAAAAACAAAGGCGTTCCAGAACAGATCGTAAGGCAGGGTGAATTTTTCGTCCGTAGTCGTGGTGTTGTCGACGGCGTAAATTTTCTCTCCATGGATAGATTCGATGCGGTTTTTCGGAAGGATATGCGAGCGGTTGATCAACGCCAGGTCCCCGCCCTGATAATACTTGGTGTAATAGATCACGGGCTGCTGCCTGCCCCTGTCTTTCTCATGGATGTCGGAAATCCGCCACTCCGCCTCCAGCCCCTGGATGCGGTTGAACTCTTCAAGGATGTAGCGAAGCCAGCGCTGATCTTCCAGATCGGTGATCAGGTGGATCACCGCCGGGACGGCTGCGGCGGCGTTCTCGGGCTGGACTCGAACGGACGGAAGGATCACGGTCTCTTCTTTCCGCCGTGCCCTCGGGTCAAACGGGGCGCCATCAAGGGGACGACTCCTCTTTCTCGATCTCCCGGGCCTTGAAAAGGAACGCGCCCTTCACGCGGTCAGGGGAATAGCCGATCTTGACCAAAACTTTTTCCATAAGGTCCATGGCGTCGCAGATGTCATTGGCGTCCTCCTGTTCCATGACCGCCCGGTGCCCCCCATGCTCGACGGTGATCTTCATGGCCGCCGTTTCAGCATGTGGTCAATGACCCGCTCGCTGACCTTGTTGTCTTTCAAATACGCGATCAAATCCGACGTCATTTCATACCGGGAGTTGGTCCGGTCGATCTCGCTGATGATCTCGCTGTCCGGGACCCCGGTTTTGGCCATTTCCGCGATCTGCACGACCGTCAGGTGGCGAGGATTGTCGGTCGAGGCCCTGGGTTCCTTGTCCATCTGGTGGCCGATAACGCCGCCGACAACCCCTCCGGCGGCCGCCCCGATCAGGGCCCCCTCCACATCATGGCCGTCCTGATGGCCCACGATGCCGCCGAGAACCGCACCTCCCGCGGCCCCGATCCCGGCCCCTTTGGCCGTATTGTTGTTCAGACTTTCACAGCCGGCCGAGGCCAAGACAAAAATGAGGCAAAAAATAAAATTTTTCATCATCTCGTCCTCCTCAATGAGCGATTGAGTTACGGAGTCCTGCTGCCCCTTGCGCCTTGGCGGGGCAAGAAGCAGGACGACGTCAAATCAACCTGCGCGAACCCGTTCACTTCGCTCAGGGTGGTTTGGCCAGATGGGTCAAACCATTGATCCCAATTCGGCTGCGACCCAGCAGCGCAAATCGGGACGCATCAAGAGCCCCCAGGCTTCCTTTTGACAAAAATGCCAAATCAGGACCGGGATAAACCTCTCCCCCGGTAGCGGCAATTTTACCACGTTTACCTTTCCAAGACGACGGGATTGTGATAAATTAATAGAGAGATTGGGGGAGGTTCCGACTGGCCTTATGAACAGACAACCCGTATTCATCTTCGACTTCGACGGCACGATCGCTGACACGCACCACTATATCGTTCAGATCAGCAACCGGCTCGCCGCGGAATTCAAATATAAGCCTATCCTGCCGCACGAGGTGGAACTCCTCAAGGACAAGACGTCCCAGGAAGTCATCCGCCACCTCAACGTGCCTGTCCTGAAGATCCCGGCGATCCTCGCCAGAGCCAAAAAAGAATTTTACGCGGGAATCGGGACCCTGAAACCGATCCAGGGGCTCAAGGAAACCATTCACCGGCTGAAACGGGAAGGGGTACGGATGGGCATCCTGTCATCGAACGCCGCGGAGAACGTCAAAAAATTCCTGTCCAACCATGCCCTGACCGACTCGTTTGAGTTCATCGACACGACATCCAAGGTCTGGTCCAAGAACACGTCGTTCAAGAAACTCATCGCGCGCCGCGGCTTCACGATAGAGCAGCTTCTCTACATCGGGGATGAGACCCGGGACATCGTGGCGGCCCAGGCCTTGGGGATCCATGTCGCAGCCGTGACTTGGGGCTACAATTCCATGAGAACCCTGCGCGACCATAACCCCGACTACATCATCCACACGCCGCAAGACCTTTACGAGCTCTGCACCCGCACCGCGCACAGCGCCCAAATGGGCGAAGAGTTTCTCTTCCCCAATCCCCTGCAGTTCGATCTGGGCGATAATTTCATCCCCGGTATTTCCTGAGCCCGCAGCGAAATTTAAGCCTTAAAATCAAACCGTCACGCCTTCAAAATCGATGTAGCCCTTCTCCGGCTCCATGGCGATCAGCTTCACCCGGACGCTCTGGCCGATCTCCATGCCTTTCTCGTTGCGCATGACCCGGCCTTCCACCGGCGGGGACAGCAGGCGCACGTATGTGCCTTTGTCGGACGCGCCGGTCACGAGCGCGTCGAACTCCTGGCCGATCTTGCCGCGCAGGAGCATGGCGCCGGCCACCTTGCGCATGAAGCGCTCGACTTTTTTGGACGACTTGTCGCGGTCCGTGCACCAGCCGGCGATCTCGGCGAGCTCCGTCTTCGTGTAGGGCATGTTCTCCCCGGAGAGCACGGCCTTGATGAGCCGCTGGACGATCAAATCCACATAACGGCGGTTGGGCGCGGTCGAATGGGTGTAGTCATGGACCGCGAGCCCGAAGTGGCCTTCCTTGGGACGTCCGGGTTCGGCCATCACATATTCGCCCGCGCCGATGAGCTTGACGATCGTCAGCGACAGGTCAGGGAAATGCTTCAGATCCGCGTGCCTCTGCCGGGCCAGGAAATCCGAAAGGGCCTTGGAATCGGGGTCCGCCGGCAGCTCTTCCCCCAGTTCCAGCGCGATCTGGCGGATCCTCGGCCATCGCTCGGGCGTGCGCACGATGCGCTGGATATACGGACAATCATGTTTCTCCAGAAAACGGACCATCGTGCTATTGGCCGCCACCATAAAATTCTCGACAATCAGCCGCGCGGGATTCTTCTTTTTCAGTACCAGGTCCGCGACCTCGTCCCCTTTCATCACCGGGGTCACCTCGATGGTCTCCAATTCCAGGGCCCCGTTTCCCATCCGGAATTCGTGCAGGCGCTGCGAGGCCTCGTCCTGCAAAAGGAGCTGTTCCTCCAGCCCCGGGATGCTTTTCGCCAATTCCGGGACCGGCCCGGCCCCCTCCAGCCATTCTCCGACGGATTCATAAACCAATTTGGCTTTATTGCTCACGCGGGCCTGGAACACGTCGCCGGAACGGACACTGCCGTCCTTGAGGACAAAGTATTCGACGATGACGGCGAAACGTTCGCCGTCGGGGACCAGGGACGACAGGTCCGCCGAAAGCCGGTCCGGCAGCATGGGGAAGACCTCAACCCCCGTATAAACCGACGTGCCGTTGTATCGGGCATGGTCATCGGTCTTGCAGCCCTTGGGCACGTAACCGTCCACGTCCGCGATGGCGACCATCACGCGGATCTCGCGGTTTTGGCGGCGCTCGCAAAATTCCAGCTGGTCCAGGTCCTTGGAATCCACATTGTCGATGGAGGACCACAAAAGGTCCCTCAAGTCCCTCACCTTTCCGTTGGGAACGGCCTCCGGATCCTTTTCTTTAAGATCGGCCACCTCATGGGCCACCGGCGCCGGGAACTCTGACCAGAAACCGTACTCGGCCATGGCACGGCGCGCAACAACCCGAAGATCGATGAACGAAGAAAAATTCATAGAAACCCACCCTTCATTGTGTGCGGTTAGAAGACAAAAATCTCAGGGGAAAAAATGGGCGGGGCATGACGAACGCAGATCCGCAAGAAGCACAACTGACGCGAGGAGGAATGCACAAAATTATCCTAACAAGAGCGCCAACAGCTGTCCAGACGTTTTCAGTGAAACTCCGCAGGTCAATTCTTTCCCATCCCTGCGGGGTGGAATCCCGCCGGTTCCCCATCCCCGGGCTGAGCCCGGGGTGCTTCTGGGGAGGCGGGATAAAAAACCCGGCGCAAGGCCGGGTTTTTTATATCTTCTGCAAATAAAACGTCTATGGCTCCTGCCCCCCCTCGCCCTTTAAAACGGGATGACCGCATCTTCTGGAGGGATCAGTGCGAGCCATGCTCCACGGAGGAATGAAGCCTTCCCCGGATACCCCGCGCCGCGGGAGCGGTGGATGGCTTCATTTCAATCTTTCCGTAATGCGATAGAGCACCCCGCCGGCGACCTCCGGTTTGGGGATCATGAACTTTCGGGCCGAGACTTTGATGGTACTGCCTTTGGCGGACTTTTCGACGGCGATGGCCACGTCGGCCCCGTCTATCTTAACTTTGATGACTCCCTTGGCCCGGTCCTCGCTCTTGAGCTCCCCTGTTTCCTTGACCACGGCCAGGGCCGTGTCGTAAGCCTTATCGAACCCCTGGCTGACGTCGGCGGTGCTGTCATCGTTGCCGAGCAGCATACCGGCGACACCGGCGGGAAGGAACCCCACGCCGAGGATCGCGGCCGCGCCGTAGATCTTCGCCCCCTGGATGGCGGTCGGACTCATCGCCTGGACCATGATAAGCGTCGCCATCTGCTCGGCGCTGGTGATGTTCTTAAAAACTTTGTCCTTCATGCCGACGTCAAACACCTCGATCTTGGGCTCAGTCCCTTTGGTGTAATCCTTGAAGATCACACGGCCGACAGTGAGCCGCATCTCGTCGATCTGCATGACCATGTCCCCGGCCGGCTTTTTCTTGTCTTTCGACTCTCCCTTCTTTTGATCTTTCGCCTGGACCTGCGCCACTTTCAGGGAATCCACGTTGAGACTGCCGTCCTTATTCTTGATCACCGTCATTTCTTTGACGTTCACGATGATCAGCGGCGTATGGAGTTTTCTCCGGAGAAGGGCCGGGAGGTCATAATCCACGCCGATTTCCGGGATGTCGATGAGCGGCTCATCCGGGAACCCCGGGGGATTGTAAAGCAGGATATTTTTGATCCGGACCTTCTGGGTCAACAGATTCAAGGAAAAATGCCCCACCCGGAGCGGCGCCCCGACCACGGAGGAACCGATTGAGGTGATGGCGGACTTGATCAGGAAATCCTTGATCACGGCCAGCCCCAACAGAACGGCCAGGACAACGGCAAAAATTTTCAACCAGCGATTTTTCATCTCAGCCCCTCCCTCCAGATTATGTTTCTTTATAAATGTGCACGTCTCTCTGCGGGAACGGAATTTCAACGCCGTTTTTCTGAAGGGCATCGAAGATCCCCTTGTTGGTGTCGAACAGGACATCCCAGTAATCGTCCTGCTTGCACCACACGCGGGCGGACAGATTGACGCTCGAATCCCCGAACTCCGAGATGCCGGCCCTGGCCTTGCTGCTGTTCACGATCCGCGCGTCGGCCCGGATGATCCCGCCGATCAGATCGATGGCCTTCTGGATATCGGCCTTGTAACTGACCCCGACCTTGAGCTCCAGAAGCTTGGCCGTGGAATAATTGTGGATGACCTCGCCGATGATGTGCTTGTTGGGAACCACGATCATCTGCCCGTCCACGGTCTTGAGCTCGGTGCGCGGCAGTTTGATGTCCGTGACCTCGCCCACGACCCCGGCGACCTCAATGATCTCCCCGACCTTGAAGGGCTTGGTAAAAATCAGCGTGGCTCCGGCGGCGTAGTTGGACAGCGGCCCCTGCATGGCGAAACTCAAGCCGAAACCCGCCACGCTGACGCCGGCGATCAAAGGCGCGATCTGAATCCCGAAATTTCCCAGGGCCACGATCACCGCGAACGACAAAATCAGAAACTGGACGCCGCTCACCAGGAATTTGGCGATGGTGATATCGATATTTTTCTTCTCCAGGAATTTCCCGAATAGATTGGCAATATACCTGGACACCATCCAGCCGGCGACCAGCACGATCAAGCCGCCCAGCACCTGGAAACTGTATTTGACCACGAATTCCATGATGAGACCCACCAGATTCTTGGCCGTATCGATCTGCTCCGCGGCCACTTCCTCGACCGATTTGGCCTCTGCCGCGGCCTGGGCAAAGGCATCGCCGGCCCAGGACATCCATGCCGCCGAAAACACACACCGTAAAATAGACCGACTTCTCATACCGCCTCCTTATTGATCCTGCTTTTTAGAATCATCGTTCTTCCAGATTTTCTTAAGATATTGGTCGCGGCCGGATGCGAAACGGTAGTACTTGTACGGCAACGGCTTTTTTTTATAGTAATCCTGGTGATATTCCTCGGCCTTGTAAAACGCGGAGGCCGGGGTGATCTCGGTCTCGATCGGCTTGCCGTTGTAGCGGCCGGATTTTCCCAGCTCGGCCTTGGAGGCCTCAGCCAGCCGCTTCTGCTCCTCGCTGTGATAAAAGACCGCGGTCCGGTACTGGGTCCCGACATCGTTGAACTGGCGGTTCACGGCGGTAGGGTCGATGTTGCGCCAGAAGACGTCCAGAAGCTGGGAATAGGAAACCTGGGAGGGATCAAAAAGGACCTCAACGGCCTCGCAGTGGCCCGTTTCGCCAGAGGAGACTTCCTTATAATCCGGGTCCGCTTGGGAGCCGCCGGTGTAGCCGGAGGTCGTGGAAACAACGCCTTTGAGCTTGTCGAACGGCGGCTCCATGCACCAGAAGCATCCGCCGGCAAAGGTCGCTTTTTCCAAAGGATGGGCGTTGGGATCCAAATCCCTGGGTTGGCTGAGAACCAGCGCAGCCGGGACGAAGAGGAATAGGGACAAAAAAGACAGGAATGGGGGTTTCATAGGGTTGCGGTTCATCAAATCACAAATCGCACCCCATCCTAACAACTTACCCGAAGATTTTCCAGCATTTTTTACTGCAGGGTTTGATTTTGAAAGGGGCGTCTGCGGCCTGATGTTCCTGAGGAAGCGCGAACGAATCGGGATGAACGGGGATCAGCAACCCAGAGGCTGAGTGATGAGGACCGGCGACTGCCGGGCATCCAGCCACTCCAGCAGGTGAAGGAGATCCGGCTCGGCAACAGCCACACAGCCGGCGGTCGGCCGGCCGAAACCGCGCCAGACATGGAGAAATATCGCGCTGCCGTTACCCGGGACAACAGGATCGGTGTTGTATTCCATCACAACGCCGTATTTGTACAGATCGTCCTCTCTCTTCATCTTCTCGAAAGATTTGGCTTGCACAGGACCTTGGACCCAGAGGTTGTAATCCGGGGATTCAGGATCGTCAACCCAGAAATCGTTGTCCGTCGCTTGCCGGTAAGATAATCCTGTTTTGACAGATGCCGTGTAGCCGAACGCGGTCCCCAGACGGAAAACCCCGGCAGGGGTGCGGCCGTCGCCTTCACGTTTCTCTCCGGCCAGGGCAAGTCCGTTTTTTCCCAAAACAGCGGCCACCGGGCCGATCACGGGCTGCCAGCTTCCCTCTCCATTTTTCTGCCAGCCGGTCAACAACGCGTCCGCCCCCGACTCCGACAGCGGCTCGACAACAACGGCCTGGGCTGTGTCCGGATCCAAGCCCGCCAGGGTAGCCGGCGGTTCGTCCAGGAACTTTTCCAGCTGGACATCCACCAGCGGGAAATCCTTATAACCGGGATCGTCAAAATGCCACCATTCATGCTCGTAAAACGCGAAACCGCTCTCCCCCATGACACGGGCGAGATATTCGGCGTTCCGGCGGGCCTCCGGTGAGGCCGAAGGACTGTCCCGGCGGGCTTTTTCGGAAAAATCATCATAGGCCGACGGCATTTCCAGTTCCCGCCCCGAAGCGTCGATCAGCGTGACATCCACCGCTCCTCCGCGGTTATGCCTCGAACCGCCGGCGTTGGGATTGGCGACATAACGGTCATCAGGCAGGATGTCCCAGAAAATTTTTTGGACGTACGGCGGGCGGTACCCGTCCCAGACCTTGATCCGGTACCCGTCCCGGAGGAAACGCACGTTGGCGGCGGCCAGTTTTTGCGCGGTCTCTTTACGAAGCGCGCAAGCCGCCACGGGATAAATTTTCTTGCCGGTAAAATTATTTTCCGTCGCGTAACGCAATTCGACGGCGATGTCGGGATCAACATCCTGAACGCGGACAAGGCCTTCAATTTCTTTGACAGCCCCGGCGCAGGACCCCTCCCGGGAAACAATAAATGCGGAGAACGCCAGGGCGAAAATGACAAGGAGCCGGGGGGAAATCCATGAAAACCGGTTGGTCATCGTTATGCGGGAACTTCCCTTATTTTTTGAAAAATGTGGCCCGCCCGCCTCCCCTGGCGGCCAAGCCTGTAAAATCGGCGCGGGAGACCGCGAACATCATCCCGGCGCCCACCAGGGCAAAGACCGACCCGAAAACCGGGAAGAACCACACCCCGCCGTGCATGCCCGGCTCCAGCACCGATTCGTACGGATCGTCCGGATTGAAATGCACCGAGACCTTTGTCCCGACCGGATAACGATTCAGGACCCGCTGGGCGTCCGCGGGGTTGGAGGTATTGAGACTGCCGTAACGGACTTTGCTGCTGACGTACGTCGTCCCCTCCAGAACATATCGATAGGTGACATCCGCGCTGTATGTCGTCCCGCGATCACTGTCGCGATGGCGTCCCATGTCCGAAGACGAGACCACGCCCTCCACCGTCGGCCAGGTCATGCTCAATTTCGATTTCTGGATCTGTTTGAACCCCATGTTCATGACGGCAAGGCCGACGATCAAGAAAATGCTGCAAAAGCCAAAGGCGATCACACGCGGCATAACATCTCCCCCCCCTCCTTATTGTCCGCCAAGATCTTTCTTCATCCAGTTTCTGCCTTCCATCACCCGGGCGACCAGCATGCTCGCCACGTTGTCTCCGGCGGCGTTGACCATGGTGGCGGGCGGGTCCACGAGCGTGCCGATCATGGAGATCACCGGCAGGGCCTCCGGGGGAAAACCGTACAGGGTGACGATCAGGATCTCGCCGATGAAGCCGCCGCCGGGAATCCCGCTCATGACCGTGCCGCTCAGCAGGGCGATGCCGATCGCGGTGACGATCGTGCCGGGCCCGGAAAAATCCATGTTAAAAATCCCGAACAGGAAAGCGATCTTGAGAATGGCGGCCAGGCAGGAGCCGTCCATGTGAATCGTCGCTCCAATGGGGATCACGATCTCGCGGATGTCCTCCGGCACGCCGGTCTTGCGGGCGGCCTCCAGGTTTGTCGGGATCGTCGCGACACTGCTCCCGGTCCCGAGGGCCGTGAACGCGGCCGGGATGATGTTGGTCCAGAATGTCCTCACGCCTCTCCCCCCGCCGGCCAGGAAGGCGTACAGCGAAAACGCGGCAACAAAATACCCGATGGCCAGGGGATAATACAGGGCCATGGCGCGCAGGTAGGAACCCATCAATTCCGGGCCGAAAACCCCGACAAGATAGGCGAAATACGCCCCCAGGCCGACCGGCGCGTACAGCATGATCAGCCGGATCAGCCGTCCCATGACCTCGTTGCCGGCGGCCAGAAACTGCGTGAAGGGGCGGGCCTTCTCCCCGCTCAGGGACGCCGCCAGTCCGACAAGGATCGCGAAGACGATCAGGGCCAGCATGTTTTTCTTGGACAGCAGGTCCCGGAAATCCGCGACCGTGAACGCCCGGACAATCTGCTCGGAGACATTGAACGTCTCCGCCGGCGGCGGGGGCAGCAAGTCCAGCCGGACGCCCGAAGCCGGAGGATAACACATCACCCCGGCCACCATGAGAACGGACGAGACGATCCCTGTCCCGATGAAGATCAGCATCATCCATCCCATGATCCTCCCCAGCCGCTTCCTGTCCCCCATCGAGGCCACACTGGAAGAAATTGAAAAAAACACCAGGGGAACCACGGTGGTGAACAGCAAGTTCAGAAAAACGTCGCCGAGCGGTTTGAGGACCACGGCGCTGCCCTTGAGGCAAAAGCCCAGGACCGCGCCGATAGAAATGGATACCAGCAGAAGAAGAGAAAACCCGTAACTCTTCAGGAATTGTTTTTTGTCCGTCACTCACCGGCTCCTGGAAGCCATTGGGAAAACATCGCCCTTTTATTCTAACAACCGGCCCGGCGCGTGTCCACGCCTAAACCGCAAAATCAGCCATCCCGCGCCTTCCGCCGCAAGGCCCTAAGGCGTTCTCCAGAGCGATCGTCCAAGCTCCTCAATCACCGGATCGATCTCCTCCGGACGGAACCCCAACTCCTTGGCTTTGAGCGCGAAGGCCATGGCGCGATGATAATCTCCGTCCGCCTGAGCGACTTTGGCCGCCACGTAAAACATGGCCGCTTCCCGGCCCGTGTAGGCCGTCACCCGGTAAAGGTTCGCATCCGGCCCGGTTTCCACCAGTTCGGTTTTAATATACCCGGGGAAATCCATCGGACTCCCGTAAAGAAGCGTGCATGGATAAGTATCCAGGGTTCCCGGCAAGGACACGCTGTGGTCAAACGCATGAAAATCGCGGGTCCAGCGATTGTAAAACAGCGCGTCTGGGAATTTGGCCTGCATGAGCCCGGCGTAATGCTTAAAGCCGAAGCAATCGTCCCCGAAATCCAGGGCGGTCATCGGGGAGGAGGAACGGTAATAGCCGAAGATCGCGCAGCCGCGATGCTGGGTATAAACCTTGCGGGAAAATTCCAGAATATCCCGGTTCGCCGCCCAAAGCTGCTGCCGGTAGTGGCAGGACCACGCCGTCGTCGCGGCCACAAAAATCACGATGAATGCCACGGCGAATTTTTGAGCATTGCGGACCCGCCGTCCTGCCGTTGTGTACAGCAAAACCAGCAGGATCCCCGTGAGGCCGTAACCCGGGGCCAGATAATGCGGCGCCGGCTGTTTGAGCACCATCAGGATCTGGCAAAACAAGGCCAGCGCCGCGACTTCAAGGACCATGAACGTCTGTCCCATCGTCTCGCGTTTCTGAACAAGCCTCCAATGCAAAAGCCATCCTCCCGCGCCGGCAAGAAGGATGAAAAGAAGACTGTGCTCGCTCAACAGCCATCGGATCTCTCCCCCCAAATTCTGGAGATCCAGCAACCCCACGCCCCCCGAGCCGTGAAATCCCTTGTGCGTCAGAATGGTCGTCAGCCAACTCCAGACTTTCCCGTAGCGGGGCAGGATCGGCGAAGTCACGGCCACCCACGCCACGGCGAACGACACGAGCAACAGGGCCTTCGATACCCATCGCCGGAAACAAAAAAGAGGAATGAGGATCAAGGGAAGGAAAGAGATCTTGGTGGCTGTCCCCAGCGCGCAAATAATGCCGAAAACAACCGCCATCATCCGGCGGTCCCTAACATTGTCGTCTGTCAACAGCTTCACGGAGTACCCCAGGAACACATTGAGGAATGTGATCATCAGGGTCTCGGAGTTGACATTGGCAACGATGGGCAGGACATATTCGTGACTGCGGTAGGATTTCAGCGTCAGGAACAGAAACGCCGGCAGCTGGATCAACAGGGCCTGAGGGAGGTCTCTGGTTTTCCGATAGGTGTATTGCCCCAGCCAAAACAATGACACCACATACAGAACAAGCATCACCGCGTGGATCGCGCCGAGGTAATATTCCGGGTCGTCAAAAACATGGCCGGCGATCTGCCCCGACGGCATCGGCCAGGTCAACAGCCGGATGACCAGGGCCCCGAGGATCTGCAGGGTGATTCCCGGATGGTCGACAAAGATCGGGGCAACCCCGTCCAGGAGATAGAGCGAATTGACGAGATGGATATACGCCGGATCAAAATTGGGCCCAAGCCAGTAAGGTCCGGCCGCGGATTTGAGCCACAGGATCATGACGGCGGCCCCCAAAGGGATTGCCAGCAAAATCACCCGCGTCTTAAAACTTATTCCGATGGGACCGCGTTTATTTTTCACAAAAAAGCTCCCGGCAGAAATCGGCACAAAAGAGCAGCCCAAACCCCAGCCCCAACAGGGCCAGGACAACGGTCATGGCCGTTTGGGCAGGGCTGTAAAAAAACCGGACGACATTTTCCCCGGCCGACAGCGCGACCGCTTTAAACGCGAGGTTGGCCTCCAGTACCGGGACGGACTTTCCGTTGACCGTGGCCCGCCAATTCGGATGAAACGCATCCGCGTAAACAAGCCAGCCTCCGTCGCCGGGAACCGAAATCCGCGCCACCAGCTCATTGGCGGTAAATTTCTCGACATGTCCCCCTTGCGGAAGCCCCTGGCGCCCCTTCTCTGTTCCTTCCCGAGGAGAAGCCGGCGGTTTCCCTCGCAGCACAACCGGATCCGAGGGGTGACGGATTTTCATAATTTGAAACGCAGCCTCCTCAACCGTGGGGACAAAAACGGCGCGGGATGTTAAATGCATCTTGGGATAATAACACCCGACCAAAAAACGCTGCACGCCGGGAATCGGGACCAGGCGCCTGACCCGGCTGGACAAAAGGTCCATCCGGTAAACAGGGTCGCAGACATCCATCTGCACAAAATTGAAACTGCCCGTGTATTTCGCCGTCATCGGGGAAAATGTCAACAACTGCCACGCCTGCCTCTGGCGGTCATCCAGCGGATCGAGAACGCGGACAGGCTGATAACCGGCTTGATGGACCTTGACGCTATCCATGGCCCGGACCTGCTCATCCGGCAAGCGCGGGGCCTGGGCATGCAGGCGTACCTGAAAAAACATCAAATCACCGAATATCGCCAAAAGCAACAATCCCGCGAGGACGCGTTGCTTCCCCGGGTCTTTGCTCATCCATTTCAAAAACTCATCCACGCCGTACCCCGATCCAAGCAGCACCAGAACTTTCACCAGCGCCGCCAGCGAACCCAAGTGGCGGTAATACGCCATCCCCGGCAAATGATAGCACAGCTTCGCCAGAGCACCTCCAAACGAGAGCAAGGCGACAAAGGCCGTTGTCAGAAAAAGGCAGAAAAAAAGTCTGTCCCGGCATTTGACAACCGCAAGGAGAAAAAATAAGAACGGCAGAAAGCCGATATAAACCGTCATATCGACCGCGGAACTGACCGGCAAAAACGGCGGATCGGCGAACAGAAACGCGCGCAACAGCATCCCCAGGTCCGCTGTCCCTCCATATGTCAAAAAGGACTCCATGGAGCTGGCCCCGGTGCCGGGGTCACGGCCCGGAGAAGAAAAAACCAGGTCCTGCAGAGCCAGACGGTAATAAACGCCGAAATAAACCGTCAGACCCAGAAAGGCCAGGAACCCCAGAATGTTCTCCTTCGTGGCCGATACGAGGGCCCGGAAAACGCCTTTTGTCCGGCATAGCAGCAAGGCCGCGAACACGGCCACAGCCCAGAATTCCGCGATGATGTGGTAAGCCGTACTGCCGACAACCCACCACATTAAGCCCAGTATCCCGGCCCACCACAAAAAAATCGGACGTAACGTCCGTGAAAACAGGACCACATAATAGACCACCCATGGGAGCATATAACCGAACCGCAGACTGTCATGCAGATTGGAATACCAAACCGTGCTCACCGCGGCAGCAACACCAACAGCCAGGACCGCCAGCCGATTTTGATAAATGAGCCGGGACAAACGGTAAACCCCCAGGAGGAAAAAAATCTGCTCGCCCACCACACCGATCTTGAAAAGCAGCATCGCGTCCTCAGCGCGAAAAATCGAACCGAAAAACATGACAACGTAATGGACCGGGGTCAAGACCTGGATCTGGTGAAAATGGGCCGGGAGTCCGTAGGTGCTGAACGGCAGCCATTGCGCGATGTGCCCGTGAAAGAACCATTCGCTGTAAAAAAAATGATAAAAAGAAAACTGATACATCGTGTCGTGGACGGGAATAAACCGCGGATCCAGATACAGCAGGTTGGCGGCAACAACGGCCAGGGCCAGCAGAAAAAAATGGGAATCGAATTTGCGTATCATGAGAGGCTGAAATTTGGGTCAGGGGACATGAGACATGGGACGGCAAGTTCTGTGCCGATGCATTTCATTATAAAGCAACCGCAAACAGCCACCAATAAAAATATCCGTTTTCCTTCCCGCGAAACCGTCCTCGCGTAAAACGCGGGGGACTCATTTTCTAAGGGAGGATGAAACATTTTTGCGGATTTCTGATATACTATGCTCGCTTGACCCCGGAAGAACCTATGCCCCTGATCCCCTTGTCAAAAACACGCAGGGCCTCCTGCCTGGGACGGCTCCTCGTCTTTTTCGTCCTGATCGTCCTGGCGATCCTGTATTTTAATCCCTGGTTACGGAAGATCGCCCTGGACGCGGTCGCGGAGCGTTACCCTCAGACCAAAACCTGGCCGGACAAGGCGGCCAAGGCCGCCGGGGATGCGCGTGATCTGGCCGTCTCCGGGTACAATAAAGGGAAAAAGCTCCTTCAATCCTCCCTGCCCTCGTCATCTCCGGCCCCAAAAGCCGCGCCCCCCTCCCGCCCCGCCAAATTGACCGGGGAAAAAGACGAAATCCGCATCGGCTCGTTCAACATCCGGATATTCTCCAACAACAGCCGCACGGATGACGAACTCCAGCAGATCGCCGATATTCTAAAATATTATGATGTGATCGCCATCCAGGAACTGCGCGACGGGAAGGTCCTCCAGCGGACAACCGATATCCTGGCGCAGATGGGCCAGGTTTACGACTACATCGTCAGCCCCCCGACCGGGCGAGGCGTGAAAGAGCGGTACGCCTTTGTCTTCCGCCCGGACAAGATCCAGCTCATCGGCGAAGGCCGCCTCTACGACGACCCGCGCGACGTCTTCATGCGCTCGCCGTTTTACGCGACGTTCCGGGCGGGGAATTTCGATTTCACCCTGATCACGGTGCACCTCGTCTACGGCGACTTCAAAGACGCCCGGCGCAAGGAAATCCACCATCTGGCCAGGGTTTACCGCGAGGTCATGGACACCGACCCACGGGAAAAGGACATCATCGTCCTCGGAGACTTTAACCTCCCGCCGGTGGACAGCGGATGGGCGGACTTTAAGGCCATCCCGGAGATGATCCATCTCATCAGCCCGCCGGAGAAGACCACCATCACCGACACCAGCCTTTATGATAATTTCTGGTTCCAGAGAGATTCGCTGCGGGAATACACGGGGCGGGCCGGGGTCATCCGGTTTGACGAAAACATGTTCCAAAACGATGACGCCGGCGCCGAACGGGCGGTTTCCGACCACCGGCCCATCTGGGCGGATTTCCGGACGTCGATGCAGGATGACGACTGATCACCCGGCCGTGTGGGTGGTTTTGCGGTGAAGCTCCTGCCTCCGGCGGGCGATCTCGGCGAGGAATTGGCGCGGCAGGAGCCGGACAAAAAAAGGAATGGCCTTGTTCGTGAAGCCGGTGATCGCGATGAGTTTCTTTTCTTTCATGGCTTCATACCCGAACCGCGCCGTCTCGGCGGCTGTCGGTATCCGGCGCTTGCGGGTGACGGACGGATTTTCACGGTAGGCCACCAGTTGGAATTCCGACTGGACCGGGCCCGGGCACAGCACCGTGATGAAAACGCCGGTGCCTTTCAACTCGCTGGCCACGGCCTCCGAGAAGGACAGGACAAACGCCTTGCTCGCGTAATACACGGACATCAGCGGCCCCGGAACGAACGCGGCCATGGACGCGACGTTAAGGATGCGCCCCTCCTTCCGGGCGATCATGTCGTCCAGAAAAAGCCGGGTGAGCTGCATCAGGACCGCCACGTTCACCTGGACCATCTCGGTCATTTTCTGCAGATCGGACCGGGCGAATTCCCCAAACCCGCCGAAGCCGGCGTTGTTCACCAGGACGTCCACAACGATATCGTTGTCCCGGACCTCCTGATAAATGCTGCGGGCCGCGCCCACCTCGGTCAGGTCGCTGATGATGTTCTTCACCGACACGCCGTGTTTCTCGTGGAGGTCCTGGGCCAGCTCTTTTAACCGCTCTTCCCGGCGGGCGACAAGGACCAGGTCATATTGTTCCGAGGCAAACACCCTGGCGAACTCCATCCCGATGCCGCTGGAAGCGCCAGTGATCAACGCCGTCTTTTTCATAGCCCCTCGCTTTGCGTTCAGCCCGGGAGTTTACTTCCCCTGCTCCGGCTTGGGCTGGACCCCTTTGTCCCACTGCGGGATCACGGTCTCCAGGAACTGCCGTTTTTCCGCGATGAATGTGTTCATGTCCAGGCCGATGTAAGCCTGGGCTTTGGCTTTGGTTGAAATGTCCGGCACGGGCACCGGGTCCTTGACCCCGCGCTGCAGCAGCACGCGCGCCAATTGCAGACGGGCTTCCTGGGATTTTTCAATGGACGTGCCCAGGATGCGCGACACTTCCAGTGGTGCATGGAAGGCTGCACCATGGCTGGCCGCCGCGTAGTCCCATCTCCACTGGGCGTGGCGGATCAATTGCAGGATCGGTTTCATTTCCGCTTCGGTCGCGCCGGCGTCCCAGGCGGCCTTGGCCTCGACGTGCGCCTTCACCAGCGCGTCCTCAGCCATGATCCGCAGTTCGCGGACCTTGTCCTGCCGCTCAAAGACGTTCTGCCGCAACGTCTCCTCGTCCTCCCGGTGACAGACCTGGCAGGAGTTCGAAATGTTGTTCAAGGGGCTCTGGATCCAATGGTCCGTGAACTTCACCCCGCCTTCCCGGCGGTAAGGCATGTGGCAGTCCACGCAGGATACCCCACGCTGGGCATGGATGCCCTTGGTCCAAATTTCATAGTCCGGATGCTGGGCCTTGAGCATCGGGGTCTTGCTCAACGCATGGGTCCAGTCCGAGAATCCCGCCGCGTCATAATAATCCTCGATGTTCTCCGCCTCCATCCCTTTGTCCCAGGGGAACGTCAAATATTTTCCGTCGCCCTTGAAATAATATTCCACATGGCATTGGGCGCAGACCATGGTGCGCATTTCCTGGTGCGTGAGGTCCGCGGTCTTTTTACCCTGACGTTCCAGCGCCTCCAACAGCGCCGGGCGGGAGATCCGAAGGCTCATCGTTTTGGGGTCATGGCAGTCCAGGCAGCCGATGGCGTGCGTGACCTCGTGCCCTTTTTCGATCCACTTCCCTTTATAGAATTCCGCCGGGCCGGTCTTGGCCATCATCCGGACGACATCCGGGCTTTTGCAGGACCAGCAGGTGGCCGGCTGCGGAGCGCCCGTGCGCAGGGTGTTGCGGATATCCTCGATCGTGTGCGCGTGGCCGCGGCCCTGGCTGTAATCGCGTGAAAACGCGTAACCCGCCCACAGCACCACCATCCGGGGATCGCGCTCCAGCATGTCGATCATGACGCTCCCGCCCTCGCGGCTGGCGAATTCCCCCTGGGCCGTCATTTTGTAACGGTCATACTGGCGTGGATAGTTTTTCGCCCATTCCTCGCTGCGCACCTCAAGCTCATCGATCGGATGAAGCACCTGGCGGGCCATGCGCGACTCGGCCCGGCGCTCGATGATCGATGTGGCAAAAAGTCCGAAAACGTACACGACCATGGCGGTGGCCAGGAAGATCCCCCAGCCCACGATCGGCCGCTTGCGGATGAGATCAACGATGGTTTTCATGTTTGTCCTCCTCATTCATCGAAGGGTTATCTGGTAAAGGAAAAAACTTTTTGAGCCATCCCGGAGACGGGTCCGGAAGCTGAGGGGATTGAACGTAAGGCGTTGCGGACAAGCTCCGCACCGTGCCGTGGGGGACGTCGCGGTGGCATTCCCAGCACAGCTTGCCGTCGCCTTTCAAATAATCCTCATAGGTTGTCTTGTGAATGCTCACGTCCTGCAAAATACCGGAATGGCAGCGGATGCAGTTTTCCTGGACCACCGCCCGGCCCTCCGGCTTGATCCGGATGACCTGTTGTTCCTGGCGCAGGGTGAAGATGGTGGCGTGCCGGGTCCCGTCCTTGGCCTTGAATTCGTATTTATGAATGATGTTGTCGTGCGGGACATGGCAGTCCATGCAGGTCACATCCCGGCCATGGCTGCCTTTCTGCCAGGTCTCATATTGGGGGACCATCACGTGGCAATTGATGCAGGTCCGGGGATCCTCGGAAAGATACGAGGACGCGTTGGAAACATTAAAAATGAGAAGACCCAGCCCGCAAAGGCCGCCCAACAAAAAAAGGACCGGCAGAAGCCACTCCTCCGGAGGGGCCGCGGCCAGGATCAACGCTTTCAAGTGACGGAACGTCTTTTTCATCCCCTATAGTATAAATAAATTTTAATAATTGTCGTATTCTATCTTGATAAAAATGCGAAAGCTATCCGTAATAGCACGGAGCCCGCCAAAACAAAACCCCCGTCCGGAGGACAGGGGTTTTGTGAAAACAGCAACCGGAACATCCCGGGGCTTACTGATGCTTCAGCAAGTCGCGGATCTCCGACAACAGGAGCTCTTGTTTGGTCGGAGGCGCGGGCGGGGCCGGCTTGGCTTCCTCTTTTTTCTCGAGTGTGTTCATCAATTTGATCATCATGAAGATCGCGAACGCGATGATGATGAAATCTACGGTCGCCTGGAGGAAACTCCCGTAGTTGAGCGTGACCGCGTCCTTGAGTTTCCCATCGGCGCCCATCTCGGCCGCTTTCATGGTCAACTTCAAATCCTTAAAATTGACCCCGCCCAAGATCAGCCCGATGGGGGGCATGAGAATGTCGCTGACCACGGAGGAAACGATCTTGCCGAACGCGCCGCCGATGATGATGCCGACCGCCATGTCCACAACGTTGCCGCGCATGGCGAATTGCTTGAATTCCTGAACGATTTTCATGGCTGGACTCCTTGACGAGCCGTTTTATTGACCGAGACTCCCCATTTTCTTCTCCAACTCCGCCTTCATCTCAGCGGCCTTCTTTTCCGCCAGGGCCTTGATTTCGGCCTGGGCCTTCTCCAGAATACTCTTGGCTTCCGCGGAATTCTGGTCGACCTGCGAGAGGACGTGATTGGCCAGCTTCATGGCATCCTCATATTTCTGGCTGCTCAAAAACGCGTTGGCTTCGCTCACGAGGAATTTCGCTTTTTCATCCACCGTTGCCATGGCCGAGGATTGCTGAATGGCGGCGCCGGCATCAGCCGACTTTGGCTTCTGCGCGCACCCGGTCAAACCCAGGGTAAAAACGACTGCGGTCACCACGAGATACGAAGCGGCTGTCTTCATGGAAGGCCCTCCTCTGTTGATGATCTTGGATATGAAAATCTCTATCGAAAGAGTAATCATACACCCTCTCCCCAAAAAACACTAATCAATTTTGGACAGGCCCTGGAGCGGCGAGGAATCCACCGGGGATTATTGAAATTTGATGACGAACGTAAAGTCCGCTTCCTGGGAAGGGCTGCGGGGCTGAGTATGCCAAAGACTGGCATGGATCTCCGCCGGAAGGGATTCAACCCAAAAATCCAATTCCGGCTCGAAGGGGCTGGCGTTGTTGCATCCGCCGGGGTAATGGCAGCTCTGGCCCAGATGGACAAAACTGTCCAATTTCGACGGCGTACGCGTCAGCTGGCCCATCTTGAATTGCACCCTGGCCGATTCGCTCGGAGAAACCCAGGCATACTCATAACCAAAATCCCGGGCATTATAGCTTCCCAGCATCAACAACGGTTTGTAAAAATCGCCGGAAGAGAACCCCGCCTTTTGTTTTTCCTGGAGAAATCCGCTGTAATCATAGATCGCCACGGCCTTGCGTTCGATGGGGAACCATTCGAGCGAAACCGCCTGCAGATAGATCGGATCACAATTCTCCCCCCGGCGGAAAGCGGAACATTCATCGGCCCACAGGAGAAGAAACGGATTCATCCAGAACCGGCTCTCCTCCGACTCCCCTTCGATGCTTTTCTCGCCGTCGGCATAGCAATACTGCCCCTTCAGCCCCCACCAGGGCCTGCCGTCCATGATGTTGCCGAACAGGTGCAGAGACGGCGTGTACTCCCCCAGAACAAGGCCGGAATGGCGGGCCACGATCTCTTTGCGCATGTTGAAAATGTCCTCGCGGGTCTTGCCGTCCAGTTCGACGGGAGGATAAATGGGGATGGTGACCGGCTCGATCACGTCGCTGACATCCAGGCGCAAACGGTTAGCTTCGGCCGGAAGCTGGACAGGGGCCGGGGGCGGCAAACGGGAAAACCGGGGAAAATAAAATCCAAGTTTCTGAATGACCGCGGTGAGGATGACCGTGAGGACAAGGATGGAAAGCAGCAGGCGAAGCGTTTCACGCATGGGGTATCACTTGGCCAGGAGCTCGTCGATTTTTCCGGTGATCTCCGGGGCCAGCGGGTCTGTCCGGGTGCCGAACCTCGCAACCACGTTCCCATCTTGGTCCACGAGGAATTTATTGAAATTCCAGGTGATGGGCCCTTCCAAACCCGGCAGAGTGATGAGATATTGATACAATGGGGCGATGTCGTCTCCGGCCACGCTGATCTTGGAAAACAGCGGAAATGTCGTCTTGTAGTTCAGCAGGCAGAAACCCTTGATCTGGGCGTTGTCCCCCGGCTCCTGATTCTTGAAATTGTTGGCCGGGAACGCCAGGACCTCCAGTCCCTTGTCTTTGTATTGCTGATAGAGCTTCTCCAGCCCGCCGAGTTGGGGCGTGAATCCGCATTTCGACGCCGTGTTCACGATCAATAACGCTTTCCCCTGGTAATCCGCCAGATTCTTCTCCTCCCCGTCGATGGTCCGGACGGTGAAGACATGAACGTTCGGCGCGTTCTCCGCGGCAGCAGGCCTGACGCACATCACAGAAATCACCGCTAAACAGAAAAGAATTTTTTTCAGCATGTTTTAGGTCCTCTTGATTTTTTGGGAACGGGCAACGCCGGGGGTTCTGACCACCCGTTGCCGACCAGGGCCATTTTCTGGCCGCGGCTCCAGGTCTTGATCCTGGCTTCGCGCTGCATGGCCTGCCGCCGGGTCCGGCATTTTTCAAAATAGGCCAGGGCCTCCACGCCGAACATCCTCGTGTAACGCGCGCCCCGGCCAGAACGGTGCTCTTCGAAACGGCGCGCCAGATCGCTGGTCACGCCCGTGTAAAAAGCGCTGTTGCCGCAACGGAGGATATACACGTACCACATGGGGGCAGGGGATTTTCTCATGCGCCTGGGGTTTCACCGCCTTCCTAAATCAGGAAATATGGGAAGCGGGTCAATCTGTGAATCCGGGGTAATCCGGGCTGTCGACCCGCCAGCTGCCGATGGTCCGGTCGCCATCCATCACGACCCACTGCATATGCATGCCGCCAAGCGGGCAGGCTTCCTGACACCGGCCTTCGCTCGTGCATTTTTCGGGATGCAGGACAACGGCGATCCCGTCCTGGAGAATGATCGTGCCGGAACTGCACATCTCGGCGCAGGTGCGGCACCCGGTGCACAACTCCTGGTCAATGACAGGGACCAACTTACGGAATCTGTGTGTATCGCTCATATTTTTATCCTCGGTATAAAGGTTAAAATGGCATCATGAAAGTCGATCTAATCTTATCTATACTAATTATATAGAAATTCAATAAATCCTGGTAAAAAATTACTTCCCGGGACGTTTCGAGGACGCGGCTAACGCCCCTGACTGACGGCAATAGCTATATTCTCTTGAGTTTTTGCGCCGCCCTCATATAACCGGCGCTCATGGCAAAACAGTAAAACGCCGCCCCGCCCAGACAGGGATGGACAACAAAAAAGACCGCCGTCAACAGGCAAAAAGTCCCCATGGCCGCCAGCTGATAGGCCCATTTTCGATAAATATAAACCGTGGAGAATGTGATCTGGCCGCTGGCAGGCGACTCCCCATTGAGCATTTTCCAATTTAACCCCGCCTCGAGTGTTTGGGCAAGGGGGACCGCCTGCGAAAGCACAAAGCCGCCGGCAATAAAACTAAACCAGTAATCGTCAAAAACCGACGCCACCGCGAAAACAAAGGCCCCCAAGGCCACTACTGGAATAAACGCCCGGGCTTCCTGATCGACCGATGGGATGGTCCCCGTATCCATCAGGATCGACGTCTGCTTTTGTCTCCATCCCTCGGCCCAGCGGCGCAGATAAACCTGGGCCAGCAGGATCGCGGCAAAGAGAACAAAAAGCGCAAATCTCCAATGCGGGCAAAAGTCCACCATGGCCGCCTCCCTTGCTCTTGAACACGTTAATAACTCACCCCCATCTTCAGCCCGAATTCCAGCGTATCGCTTTTGGCCTGAGAGCCCTCGCGCCGTTGTGAAAAATCGGCGCTATACCAGAATGTATGACCACTGTGGGAGGTGAAATGTTTGGTTTCGGAATTTTTGAGGTTCCAATACCGGATGAACGGTTCCAGGTAAAAGCTCGCCATTTCCGTCTCGCGGGCAAGCTTGACCGAACCGCGCAGCCCGAAACCGGTGTCCTGGCGGAAGGTGAGATCATCCAGCACCTCTGTCCCGTTCACCTTGGGGCCGCCGTCGGAATAATGGTTTGTCTGGCGGCCGAATATAAACAGATCATATTCCCCGATCATCGTCATGGTCCAATCACGGGGCATCTGCCGGAAAACCTCAAGCCCGAAGGGCAGATACAGATACCGGGACTCGCGTTCAAAGCCAAAGGCGCCGGAAAAACTGGTAAAAGGAAGCAGGCGGCCCGGAGAGTTGTCGTTCAGGTAACGGTACCCGACACCCATGTACGGGGTCCAGCGCGTGCCGGACATCATGGGGATGTCGTATCCGGCCAGGAAACGGGCCTCATACAGATAATTCCGGTCATTCTCATGGTCGGCGATCCCGTCGCCCTTGAAATCCACATAACCCCAGCCGAGCATGCCTTCCACTTTGAACACGTTCACCATATTCTCGTTTGAAAAGATGTCCCGCCAGGACTGAACGGCCTTATTCTCCGAGAGACGATACGTGTAAGCCCCCTGCACCCCGCTGAACAGGCCCCGCTGTTCCATGAGCCCGGGTTCGCTGTAAATGTGATAATAACTTTCGAGGCCCATTTCCAATTTGGATTTCGGCGCGGAAGAAGGCAGCTGGCGGAGTTTCGTTTCCCGGCGGTCTTTTTTCAAGGATTGCGGGGCATCACCCACAGGCAGAGGCTGGACAGCAGACTGCTCGCGAGAGCCAGGAAACATCTCGCCAGAAATTTTCTCCGCAGGGACAACCGCATCTCCGGTTGGCGACGCGTTGATACGGTCGAGTTCGCGGCTGATCAGGGCGTTCCTCTCCTCCCTGTGGAGCCCTTTATTCTCCCATGCATAGCAGACATTTTCCCAGGCCAGGGAGTCTTCCGCAGAGAGATGCCGCGACACGCAGTTGAGTTCCCGGGAAATTTTTCGCTGACGCTCGCTTTCCGTCAAGGGCGAGCCAGCCCATGAACTCTCCGTAAGGGCCCAAAAAGCGGCAGTGATCAGAAGAGGAAAAAGAATTTTTCGCAAGGGCAAAAGTCCTGGGTACGCGAATGATTATTCGTTTAATAATCATTATAATCAGACATTTTATGAGAATAAACAGTGTTCTTGAAAAAATGAAAGCCCCGGGAAGGAATCCATAAAGCCGCGGACTGCTCTTGCAATCCCTCGCCGCGCCAGGCGAGCTCGGGATTCTCTATCGCGCTTTTCTCGCAAACCTCTATGGAAGCGCGCTAAAAAAAACCGGAGAGTTGGGGAACTCTCCGGCTTGATGAGTGATACGCGGTACTGGTTTGCCAACTGGCCGATGCGTGAGTGGGGTTAGGAAGGAACGACCCCATACGATCGGTAGGCAATAAAATTATACCGCATGCCCGCCCCCTCTGGCAAATTTTTGCCGCACCGCGTCCGGGGCCGCCGCGACACGCGATTTTACAATTTTTTTACAATCATTTTACCCCCTCATGACAACCGGCCTCGCTATCCGTGCGATAGTTGTGTTGATGAATACGCAGCCCCTCACAACAACAGCCCGGATCCCTGACGACCTGCTCAGAAACGGGCTGATCAACCCGGAGGTCCGGGCAGACCGGGGTCTCCGGCATACAGAACGCCCGCGCGCCTGGCGCGGGATCGCCGCCCTGACAAGCACGTCAGGGCGGTTTGGCTATCCCCGGCAAGGGACCCGGCGTCCCCCAAATTTCCAACAGGAGGAATTGTCATGAAAAGTCAAAATGTCAACTGGCTGATCCTGCTCACCATGGTGTTCGTCGCGGCGTTCTGCGTGAAATGGGTCGGCACCGTGGCCGCGAAAGGCGAGCTGGAGAATGTGATCGAGTCTCTGGAGGTCGGGGACCCGGTCTATTACGAGAACCTCACCATCATCCCCATCTACAATACCAAGGCCCGCGACGGAAACAATTACGCGACCCTCGATGAAGCCCTCGGCCGCAACTGGCTTGAGATCACCGAGGTCTACGGCGGCACCGTTCCCAAGGTCAGGATCACCAATCACTCCAACACCTCTGTCTTCATCATGGGCGGTGAGATCCTTTCCGGCGGACGGCAGGACCGGATCGTGGGAAGAGACGTCCTCATCGGCCCGCGCAGCCGCAACGTCATTGTTCCCGTCTACTGCACGGAACAGGGACGATGGAATGAACAGTCCCGGAATTTCTACAGTAAAAAAAATCTCGGCACCTGGAACATGCGAGCCGCGGCCCAGCACGCCGGCCCTTCCACTCAATCCGACATCTGGGGCCACATTTCCTCGTCCTCAGGCCGCATGGGCATCAAATCCAACACCAGCGCCTATCAAAGCCTTTACGAGGACACCTCGGTCCGCCGGAGGATCGAACAGCATGAAACCTATCTGAGAAATATTCCCCAGCTCGAGCGCGACACGGTCGGGGTTGTCATCGGCGTCGGAGGCAATATCGTAAGTGTCGACATTTTCGCCAACCCGGACCTTTTTCGCGAACTCTGGCCGAAGATCCTCAAATCCGCCTCTTTGTCATCAATCGACAGCTCCCGCTCGGGGTCGATCAGCCAGCGGGATGCCATCCAAATCCTGCGGAGAATCCATGACGCGTCCTACCGGCAGAAATCCGCGGTGGATCTCGGCGTGGAACTGTCCGCCTACAACAATGGGGTGAACGCCAACGCCCTGCTTTACCGCGGCGCGCTCCTTCACTTGGCCGCGTTTCCGGCCGGCTACGACAATATCCGCACGAAAAACAATTGGAACAACGATCGCCGCATCCCGGTGATCCAAAGACGCTATTAATCAACGCATCAACACATTGAAGGAGGACATATGAAACGCTTGTTATTCATTCTCGCAGGACTCACCCTTATCTCGGCTGTTCCCTCCCAGGCCGCCCTTGACAAACGCGTAAAGGTCTACGCGGACCTGGATAAACCCGTGATCATGAGCGGGACCCCGGAAAATGTCGTCATCCGCGTCGGGCTCTCCGCCCCGGATATGGACTTCGTAAAACAGAGAATACCCCTTAACCTGGCCATCGTCCTGGACAAATCCGGGTCCATGGGCAGCCAGAACAAGATCCAGAACGCCCGCAGCGCGGCCCTGGAGATTATCGACCGGCTCAATCCCAACGACATCGTGTCGCTGATCGTCTATGATTCCCGGGCCTGGGTCATGGTCCCGGCCCAGCCGCTGAAAGACAAGGGAACGTTCACCAGCGCCATCAACCGCATCAACGCCGACGGCTCCACCGCTCTGTACGACGGGGTGAGCCTGGGCGCCCGGGAACTGCGCAAAAACTTGTCCAGCGAATACTTCAACAAGGTCATCCTGCTCTCGGACGGACTCGCCAACATCGGGCCCTCTTCGACAGAGGAGATCGCCTCCCTGGGGGATTCGCTGGAATCGGACGGCATCACGATCACCACCGTAGGCGTCGGGCTGGATTACAATGAAAACCTGATGGGGGCGCTCGCGGAGTCCAGCGGCGGCAACACCTATTTCGCCCAGGACAGCGACCGCCTGCCGGAAATATTCGCCCAGGAGATCGACGAATCCATGACGCTGGCCGCGCAGAAAGTGAAGATCCGCGTGGAATGCGCCGACGGCGTTGTGCCGGTGGGCTCCATCGGCCGCAAAGCCGTTTACGGAAACCGCGACATGGAATTGACCATCAATAATCTTTACGGCAAAAACGAAAAAAGCGCGATGTTCGAAGTCCAGGTCCCTGCGGGCAAGCCCAACGGCAATCTGGAAGTCGCCCGCGTGACTGTCGAGTATTTCGACCCCAAAACCCAGGAAACCGTCAGCGAGCGCCAGGCGGTTAATATCCGGTTCGACAGCAACCAGGCCGTGGTCGACAAGGCCCTGAACAAAGAGATCCTCAAAGACGCCGAGTTGACCCGGACTTCGGAAATCAAACAGCAGGCGATCGCGCTGGCGGACCAGGGCCACTATCAGGAAGCCGACGCCCTCCTCCAACAAAGAGGGGCCGACCTTGAAAAAGTCGCGCAACAGTGTGATAATGACGCTGAACTGATGGAAGAAGCCAAAAAGAACAAAAGCTCGTCCTGGTCAGAAAACGCTAAAAAGGGGACGACGAACTTCTTCCGCAAACGGATGCATGCCGAATCCCAGAGCCAGATCGGGCAGCAGTACGAACCCGGGTATTCAGATTATTGGGGAAGTAAATAACCTCTGTTCATTCCGGCGGCCTCCCGCCCATAAGCCGGGGGGCCTGCCGGAATGCTCCTAACATGAAATCATCCAAATTCAAAATCCATCTGGGCATCTGGTTCATCCTCGCGGTCGTGGTCCCCAGTTTTCTTCTTGGGATCCTGGCCATCCGCACGGTGGCGCGTGAGGAAGCCTTCCTGGAAAAACGCCTGCAGGACACCCTGTCGGCGGAAACCAGCCACACGGCATCCGCCGTGACGGGACTGCTCGCGGCGGCCAAGGAGGAACTGAACCGCACCCTCACCTTCCGGCCCCAGCAGACCGACCAGGCGTTCCAGGTCTCGCTTTGGAAAAAATCATCCGACCTGGTGGATATCCCCTTTCTGCTGTCTCCCAACCGGGAGTTGCTTTGGCCTTCGGAGGTAGCGCAGGTCTCTGCCAGCGAAAAATTTTTCATCCGGTGGAGTTTGGATTTTTTCAAAGACCTGGAAGCGACACCGGTCTACCAGAACATCGCCCTGGCATATAAAGACAAGATCATCGAGGAAGCGCCCCGTTATCAAACAACCTCCTGGGGAGATTCCTCAGACCAGCAGGCCATGCAACAAAAATCCTCATCTCCCAAATTGGCCTCCCGCAGCCGGGCCCAGAAGTCCGACGCCATCGGCGAACAATACTCAGCCAGCCAGTTCGCCCAATATGAACCCTTGCAAAAAGAAGTGTATTCCGAGGCCACCCAAAAAGGGCAGACCGTTTCCAAAAGAAACATCTATCCGCAAAAAAGCGCGGGACAGCAGGCCCAGGCCAGGATGGAACCCGAAGAGTCCATCTTCATTTCCGAATCGCTCAAATTCAGTCAGATCGTTTCCAAGTCCGACAGCGGGATCATCCCCTTTATCATCAAGGAAAAACTGCGGCTGCTGTTCTGGAAAAAGGACGGCAGCGGACATATCTACGGCTGTCTCCTCAACCAGGAGAGTCTCGTGGAGCGGATCGTGCGCGCCCTGCCTCCTATCTATTCCGAAACCCGGGTCCTGACCGTACTGGATGAAAACGGCAAGCCGCTGATCACGCCGGACCAGAAAAACCCGATCGACTGGCACCGGCCGTTTGCGGCCGCGGAGATCAGCGAGATCCTCCCCCGATGGGAAGTCGCCGCTTATCTGACCGACCCCCGCGCCATTTCCTCGAAAGCGCGCGCGACCGAGGTCCTGACCTGGGTCTTGATCTCCATCCTCCTGGTCTCCATCGTCACCGGCGGGGCGCTGGTCCTGCGGTCCCTGGACAGCGAGATCCGCCTGGCCCAGCAGAAGACCACGTTCGCGGCCACGGTCTCGCACGAACTGAAAACGCCGCTCACGTCCATCCGCATGTTCACCGAAATGCTCAAGGAGGGCCGCCAGCCCGACGAAAACAAACGCCGGCAGTATCTCGACATCATGCTCTCGGAATCGGAACGGCTGACGCGGCTGATCAACAATGTCCTGGACTTTTCCCTCACGGGCCGCAAACAAAAAACCTACCGGTTCAAAGAGGTTGACATCGTAGAGTTATGCCGCAGTGTGTTCGAAGGCCAGCGCGTGCGGCTGGAATACATCGGCTTTCAGATGACCTTTGCCGGCGCGGCGATCGGCCTGCGCGTCAAGGCCGATGAAGAAGCGCTCCGGCAGGTCCTGCTGAATCTCCTGTCAAACGCGGAAAAATATTCCGGAGAGAATAAAGAAATCGACATCGAGATCGTCAAAAAAGACGGGAGCGTCCTGATCAACGTCATGGACCGGGGGATCGGCATCCCGGCCGCGCATGCCCGGCGCATCTTTGAAGAATTCTACCGCGTGGACGACAGCCTGACCGCCAAGACCCGCGGCACCGGCCTGGGGCTGACGATCGCGCAGAGCATCGCGCGCGATCACGGCGGCGAAATTCTCTGTATTCCCCGCGACGGCGGCGGAAGTATTTTTCAGGTTAAACTCCCTTGCCTGGAGGCGTCACAATGAAAGAAAAAATTTTGGTCGTTGAAGACGACGTGGCCATCATGACCGGCCTGGTGGACCTGCTGACCGGCGAAGGCTTCACTGTTTCCTCCGCCACGGACGGAGACCGGGCCTTAGGGCTTTTTTCCGCCAACGCGCCGGACCTAGTGCTGCTCGACATCATGATCCCCGGCAAAAGCGGGTATGAGGTCTGCAAAGAGATCCGCAAGAAGAACGCGACCGTGCCGGTCCTCATGCTGACCGCCAAAGGACAGGAAGTGGACAAAGTGGTGGGGCTGGAAATCGGGGCGGATGATTACATCGTCAAACCCTTCGGCGTCAATGAACTGCTGGCCCGCGTCCGCGCGGCCCTGCGCCGCAGCCAGGCCAAGCCCAGGCGCGAGAAAAACGACGACCCGTTCAGCTTCGGCGACATAACCGTCAACCCAAAAACGTTAACGGGGACAAAAAAGAAAAAAACCTTTCCCGTGACCCCCCGGGAGGTCCATCTCCTGCAAATTTTCCTTGAACACGACGGCGAAGTGGTGGACCGCTTCACCCTGCTGGACGAAGGCTGGGGGATCCAATATGAAGGCACGACCCGAACCCTGGACCAGCACATCGCCAAGCTCCGGCAGAAAATCGAGGACGATCCCGCCTCGCCCGCTTACATCACGACGGCGCATGGGACCGGATACCGGTTCAATTCCAAGGGAAAATAAGAGGTTGCCGCGAAAGGGAGCTTAGACAGCCGTGAAGAATTCTTTGAGTTTGGCCGCGTAAAACCGCACGAACTCCCGCTCGTCGAACTTGATCGGATCGATGATCCTCACCCCGACATTGTAATGGGACTGGTCCTGCGGATTGCGTTCGACACGGACGACCTTGGCGTGGATCTCGATCCTGTCCTTCTCCGGGAGGAGAAGATACATCAGAAGTTCCTGCCTCGGTTTCAACTCCTCCTTCGCCGAAAACGAAACCCCTGTTCCGCTGATGTCCAGCGTGGACGTCTCGATCTCGCGTTCCTGCGGCGGAACGCGGAATTTCATCGGGATTCCCACCTTCAAACGGTGATACGCGCGTTTTTCCTGCATAAAGCCTCCGTCTCAAATAACACCGACATTATAACAGAAATCTTCCTCCGAACATACTTCTTGAAAATCCTTTTTCTTCCTCACCCCGCGGCCCTGCGAATGGAATAAACCTCGATCTGTGCGTCCCGGTTGAGATGCCCTTCGATGAACCGCTGAAAGCGGCCCAGATAGGCCATCCCGAGTTTCCGCATGACCCGGCCGGAAGCGGCATTATGGACAAAATGGTGCGCCTGGATTTCTGTGACGGGATAGGCGGAAAAAACATAATCGAGCAGCGCCTGGGCGGCCTCGGTGCAATAGCCGCGGCCCCAATATTCCCGCCCGATCCAAAAGCCGAGCTCGGGAACTTTGACCGGATCATTGAAGTGCATCACACCCGTGGCGCCGATCAACGGTCCACCGTTTTTCAGGGCAACCGCCAGGGACAACTCGTCTCCCTGCAAAAACGCTTCCTGCTGAGTCGCGATCCAGACCCGAGCCGTGTGCTCCTCGTAAGGATACGGGATCCGGCAGGTGTTCTCGGCAAAAATCTTGTCGTTGAGCAGTTGGGACAGGCGAAAGGCATCGTCTGGACGGAATGGCCTCAAAATCAACCGCTCCGTTTGTATGGTTGGAAGTTCCTTCACCTGTCCCCCGGGCGTGAATAAAATCAATAACGATCGACGGCACGTCTCGCGCTTACTTCCTTTTGCGAAACACTTTCAGGACTTCCCACCCCAGAGACAGGGCGCAAACGATCAAGACCAGTGAAACGGCAATCAGCACGATCTGTTTTTTCTGCCAGTAACCCCCCAATTGAAAGACCAGGGCGGTCATGGATGTCGCCAGCATGAACAGCGCCGGCGGCAGCGCGTAACGGATGGGCTTGTTCTTGCCCAAAAGCCAGCAGGTGATCACCAGCAGCGCCAGCGCCGCGACCAGCTGATTGGACGCGCCGAAGGCCGGCCAGATGACCTGCCAGATCGGGGTGTTGACGCTGTCCTTGCCGAGCGCCAGCCATCCGGCCAGGACAACGATCGTGACCGTCGAAAGATACCTGTTGCGGATCCCGGTCAATTCTTCGGCGATATACCGGGCAATGCGCGTGGCGGTGTCCAGGGTCGTGAGGATGAAGGCATTGAGCACCATGATCGCGAACGCTCCCCCCCATCCGCCCAAGAACGAAGACGTCACCTTGCCGAACCCCAGGCCATACATGTTCACCGGAGACGACTTGGCCGCGACATGCGCGTGAAATTCCGCCAGGCTGAACCCGCCGGCCACGATCGCGATCACCAGCGCGGCGAGAAAACCCTCCAGCAGCATCCCGCCGAAAGCGATCTTTTTGGCGTCGGCTTCGCTGGACAATTGCTTGCACGTCGTCCCGCTCGCGATCAACGAATGAAAACCTGAGTTGGCCCCGCAGGCCACGGTGATGAACATCATCGGCCACAGCCACCCCATCGGACTGTCAAACCCGGTAAAGGCCGGGGTGTTCATCGCGGGGCGCGTGACCACAAGACCCGCCACCCCCAGCAAAATCCCGGCAAACAGCAGGTAGCTGGACAGATAATCCCTCGGCTGAAGCAGAATGTTTACGGGGGCTACCGACGCGAAAAGGCAATAAACCAAAAGGACGACCATCCACACGGTCAGGGCGTTGGCGCCCAAATCGATCGGGAACAAAGCGCCGAGTTTCATCAATCCGGCCAGGGCCAGGAGCCCGGCGATCGTAACAATGACCGTGTTGGCGTTGAGCTTATACAAAAAAAATCCGGTAATAACAGCGACCGGGATCAACCCCAGCGAAGGGATGATGATGTCCGGCTCTTTGACAAAGGTATCGGCGGCGAAGTAGGCAAAGACCGCCACGACAAGGATCAGGGCCAGCAGGGTAAAAATCGAAAGCAGAAGTTTGGCTCTCCGGGAAATGGTCATCTCCGCGATATCGCCGATCGAAGTCCCTTTTTCCCGCACCGCCATCATCAGAGACCCAAAATCATGCACGCTGCCCAGGAAGATCGAACCGAACACCACCCACAGCAGGGCCGGCAGCCAGCCCCAGACGGTCAGGGCGATGATCGGCCCGACGATCGGCCCGGCGCCGGCGATGGAGGAAAAATGGTGACCGAAAAGAATCAGCCAGTGTTTGGCCGGAACAAAATCACGGCCGTCACAGCGGGTATGCGCGGGCGTGGGGCGGGAAGGGTCCACATCCCAAATCGATTCGATCCTGCGGGCGTAAAAACGGTACGCCAGGATGAATGCGGCTGCGGCAAAAATAATGAGAGTGAGGGCGTTCATTCTTCAGGTGGCGTAAAACTGGCGGAAAAAATTCCCGTCGAGATCAGGAGACGACCTTTTTCATTATAATGAAAATCCGCCATCCAGCCAGCAAAAAATTCCTGTTTCGGCGACAGGAGTCCCCCTGCCGATGGGCAAAACGTCTCATGAAAAAACTTTTCATGAAGACTTTTTCATTCTTTCTTCATGTTCTTTTCATGTCGATTTTCCTATAATTCTCCCGCAAACACCGAAGAAGGCGACATCGTCCAACAAGGGAGGTTTACCATGCGGCCATTCTTTATCTCATGTGCTATCGCCATGGCGTTATGCCCTGCCGCGGCTTATGCATCCGATGGCAACGCACAGGGGGCTACGTCTTCCTCCCTCCCCCAGAAAGACTGGACCTTCTCCAGTTCCCTCAGTTATGAAACCGGTGACTTTGGGACCAACACGACCACCAACACGGTCTACATCCCTCTCACCTTACGGCGTAATTTCGAGCGCTGGGACGCGGCCCTGACCGTTCCCTACATTTACCAGCAAAGCGGCCCAGGGGTCAGCGCCTTGAGCGGGGTCCCCCTGCGGACAGGCCGTTCAGCGGCCGGCATAAAACAAAAAGCCGACGGGCTTGGCGATATCCTCATGACCGGAAGGTACCGCCTAACGGAACAAGGCGCTTCGGCGCCTTTTGATCTGACCGGTTTAGGAAGGATCAAGTTCCCGTCGGCCGATGAAGACAAACGCCTGGGGACCGGTGAATTTGACGAAACCATCGGCCTCGAGGGCGCGAAAGCCCTGAACGAAACGTGGCGGCTGTACGCGGATCTCTATTACACGTTTATCGGCGAACCGCCCGGGACCGATCTCGACAACGAATTCGCCTATGACCTCGGGGTCGGGTACGCCTTTACAGACCAGACAACGGCCAGCGTATTTTACGAGGGCCGGACCGCCCTGGTTGACGACGTCGATGACCCCAGCGCCCTGGCGTTTTATGTCACGCACGAACCGGACGATGCCTGTGACATCTTCGTAGGGCTCCGTGTCGGCCTGTCGGACGGCAGCCCGGACACCGGAGTCCTGGCCGGAGGCAATGTGCATTTCTAACGCCCAAAGGAGGCCAACAATGAAACATCAATACGCATCATTATTGTTTGCCGTGACCCTGATGGGAGGACCGCTACCCACCCTTCTCGCCGCAGACGACCCGGCGGTTTTCAAGGCCGAAGAGGCCAAGCTGGAAGAGACGGCCGCTCCGATAGAGACCGAGGCCCAGACGAACGAAGGGCAACAGGCCGTCACCCAAAAACTCAAAAACCAATTTCAGGTCGATGACCGGCAGATCAGCAACCTGCGGAACCAAAACATCGGCTATGGAGAAATCGGCATCGTCCTCTCATTGGCAAAACAATTGCCGGGCGGGATCACGGACCAGAACATCCAGACGGTCATGGGCACGCGCCAGAGAGAACACAAACGGGGATGGGGTCAAGTGGCCCGGGAACTCAACCTGAATCTCGGCCGGTCGATCAGCGACGTCAAAAAAGCTAAACGACAGTCCGCTGAGACCGTCTCCCCGCCCGATGCCGAGGGAGCGGCGGGAACAACCGGACCGTCACCCACAAACACCGCCCGGACCGCGGGGCCTGGCAAATCTTCCATGACGGGCAAAGTCCCTAAATCCGTGGCACCCCGGTCCAGCCCTCCCCCAAAACGCTGAACCAACTCCTCCCAAGGAGCCGTAACAAAACCGAAAGCCAGGGAAGCGATTCCCCTGGCTTTCGGTTTTGTGGAGCATCCGGGACAACCGTGTCCGGCGCTTGAACGGCGCCGCCGGACATAGGTCACATGAACAGAATTTCTATCACTTTTTCCATGAGCTTGACCGGCCCCTGGGACTTGTCGTAGTATTCAGTGGCGTCGGGGACCAACTGCCGCTGCCTCTCTTCCGGAAAAACGCTGGCCACCATCACCTTCAAGTGCGGATCATATTCCCGGATCACTTCAAAAATCCGCTGGCCGCCGATCCCCGGCATCCGCAGATCAAGCAGAATCAGATCCACCCTCTCCCGGATCAGCAGATTCGTGGCCTTAACCGCGTCCGGCGCCTCCAGGACGTCAAACAACCGGTTGCCGCCGGACCGGAACAACCGGGCATAATTCTCCCTGATGGCATCTTCGTCATCAATGATCAGAATTCGCTTTTTCATTGGGCACCCTCCTTTTATCTCAAGCTTACATCAGATGAAATGAAAGGAAGGTGAAGATAAAATGAATTTTCTTCATGCGGCGGAGGGCGCGTCAGGCCAGGGGCAGGGTGACAAAAAACGTTGTGCCGCGGCCCGGTTGGCTGTCGATGTCGATGGTCCCGTTATGAATTTTGGCGATGGACCGGACAATGCTCAACCCCAGCCCGCATCCATCGACCGATTCATCACCCCGGAAGAACCGTTCAAAAAGTTTGGGCATGAGTTCCGGAGGGATCCCTGGCCCGGTGTCTGCGACCGAGACAACGACATTTTCCCCTTCAGCCCTGGCACTGATGTCGATCGTCCCCCCCGCGGGAGTGAACTTCAGGGCATTATCGAGCAAATTCAGGAACAAGCGCCGCAGGTGCAGAGGGTCGGCCTTGACCGTCAACAGCTCCCGCGGGAGCATCAGCCGGACATCCAAGCGCTTGCTAAGGCAGAGGATTTTTCCCTGCTCATGGATTTCCCGCAAGAATTCCCCCAGGTCCACCTCTTCAAACTTAAAAAGACCGGGCTGATAATCCAGCCGGGCCAGATACAGCAGCCTCTCAATGGTTCGCAGCATCCGGTCCGTCTCTTCCAGATTGATCTTCAACGCCTTTTGATATTCCTGATGGCTACGGCGGCTCAACAGCCCCACCTCCGCCTCCCCCTTGATGATGGTCAGCGGTGTCTTCAGCTCATGGGCGACCTGATAGCTGAATTCCTCGATGTACTTGAATGATTTTTCCAGCCGCGCGATCATGTCATTGAATGCCTGGCTCAGGTTCTCCATCTCCTCATACGGATGCCAGGTTTTCACCCGGGCGCTCAGATCCTCATGGGTGATCTTCTGCGCGGCCGCGGTGATGATCTCGACGGGGGTCAGTATCCTGCGGGCCAGGACCCGCCCGACAAAACTTGTCAAAAGCAGGATGATCGGCACGCTGATGATCACCGAGTTCAGCCAGTTCAGGGCGGCCTCGGCGATCGGGGTCTGGAAAACCCCGACCTGGAGGATATATTTCCCTCCGTAAAACCCGCAGGGATAGTTGATCAGCCGGATCCGCCGGCGATTGTACGTGACATTCTTGAACGCGGCCCCCCCGCTGGAAGAGAGATCGGCGTTCTGCAAAAACAGCGTCAGGAGGTCGGTCGGCAGGCTTTTCGCCCGAAAAAGGGGCTGTTTGTCCCAGGAGAGGAAATTCACATAATCCTCTTCCAGGTCCAGCCGGTCAATCTGTTTAAACCAGCGGCGCTCGAACCCCATGATCCACCAGCGGCTCAGCCGCTTCCCCTGCTCGGAGATCGTTTTGTCGACGGCAAAGGCCAGGGCGGAGGGGGCCTGGCCCTTGATCTCCAGGTAGGTGTTGACGGTAAAAACAATACGTTCGGCCTTGAGTTTCAACTCGTTGTCCATCTCAGTATAAAGCGTAAAGAAAAGCATCACATACAACAGCCCGCTGAACACGACCAGGATCATGCCCAAGATGACGGTGTACATCACGCTGATCTCAAATTCCAGTGAATTCAACCGAATTTTGGCGGAGGTGGGCCGGCGCAGAAGCCGCATCCCGAGATGCGACGCGGACAACACGGCGCGGCCCGGCATTTTCACCGCGGCCCGGAGACGCCGGAGCACGGCCGATGAGCAGGAGACGACGGTGGGAAAAAGACGCTTGAACAAAATCATAGGGAAAAATTCTTAACCCCAGCTGCCCAATCGCATGGCTGGGCAAGGCGCTGGGATTAATTTCTGCCTGTCGGCAGGCAGGCGGCCAGCGACTTACGTTCGCTATCGCTCCGTAAATCGCGGCCTCATTAATCCTTGAGAATGTATCCCGTTCCCCTAATCGTGTGGATCAGTTTCAGCTTGGACCCGTCATCAACCTTGCAGCGGAGATTGCGGACATGGACGTCGATGACGTTGCTGAGGCTGTGAAAATCCTCGTGCCAGACATGTTCGGAAAGCATCGTACGGGTCACTACCTGGCGGGAATGGAGCATAAAATACTCAAGCAGGGCGTATTCCTTGGTGGTCAGGACAATCTTCTTCCCGGCTCTGCGGACGTCGTGGCTGAGCATGTTCACATGCAGATCGGCAAGAGTGAGGTCGCTGGTCTTCTCGCTGCGGTTGCGGCGAAGCAGGGCATGGACTCTGGCGAGGAGTTCTCCGAACGCGAAGGGCTTGCTCAGATAGTCGTCCGCACCGCAGTTCAGGCCGTTGATCCGGTCCTTCACGGCGTCCCGCGCGGTCAAGATCAGGATGGGGACATTGATCTTTTTATTGCGGAGTTCTTTACAAACGGCGAGGCCGTCTTTTTTGGGGAGCATGAGATCAAGGAGGATGAGATCATAGGGGTTGACCTCAGCCTGGAACAGGCCTTCTTCGCCATCGCGCACCGCGTCCACAATGAATTTCTTTTCCGTCAACCCGCGCTTGATGAACGCCGCGATTCTCAGCTCATCTTCGATCAGAAGGATTCGCATAACGGCCTCCCCTTTTCTCACACAAACGTCAATTCAAGCGAAACCATTTTACTCAGGAACAGGGAAATAGACAAGAAGAAATTATGCCCAAGGGCAACAAGGCCGGAGATGCCCGGGGCCAATGACCACGATGGGAAATGGCCACTGTGTTGACAAACTTCCCTGGCGGTATTAGAGTATAGACCTTTACATCATCCATCAATCATATCCTATGAGCCCACCGCAACGTCACGCGGCCCTGGCCGCCCTAAAACTCCCGGAAATCCGTTATTTTCTGGGATCGATCGCGTTTTTTACCCTGGCCAACCGGGCGGCAATCGTTGTCATCGGCCTGCAAATTTATCAGATCACGCACAGCGCCCTGGCGCTGGGGATCCTGGGACTGGTCGAAGCCATTCCGGCGATTTCCCTGTCGCTATACGGCGGCTATGTGGCCGACCGGTGGGACCGGCGCACGATCCTGCTGGCGACCCGGTCGGTGTCGGTCCTCTGCGGCCTGCTGCTGGCTCTCATCACTTTCAATCTTCACGCTGTCCATGTGTCGGCGCTGTATGGCGTCATTTTCCTGGCCGGCATCGCGCGGGGGTTTGCTGACCCGGCCATGACCGCGTTTGAAGCCCAGGTCGTGCCCAAACACCTCACGGTCAACGCCACCTCCTGGATCGGAAGCACCTGGCTGTCCTGTTCGGCGATCGGCCCGGCGCTGGTGGGGTTCGCCTATGAGGCCTTTGGCCCGGGAAGAACCTATCTGGTCATCGCCGCCGGGTTTGCGATGTCCTGGATATTCACCTGCCGGATCCCGGCCAAGCCCTATCCGGCCATCGCCAAGGACGAATCTATCTTCAAGAGCATCAAGCTGGGCGTCAAATTCGTGCTCAAAGAGCAGGCCCTGGTCGGCTCCATGGCCCTGGACCTGTTTGCCGTCTTGTTCGGCGGGGCCGTGGCGCTCCTGCCGATCTTTGCCACGGACATCCTGCATGTCGGCGCGCGCGGGCTGGGTTTTCTGGAAGCGGCGCCCGCGCTGGGGGCGCTGATAGTGATGCTTTGGTCCACACACCATCCGCCCATACGCCGTGCCGGCCGCAACCTGCTGTTGTGCGTGGCCTGTTTCGGCTTCAGCATTATCGTTTTCGCCTTCTCGAGAAATTTCGCGCTGTCGCTGCTCGCTCTGTTCTTAAGCGGAGTCTTTGACGGGGTGAGCATGGTCATCCGCCGCTCCATCCTGCGTTTGATGTCGCCGGAGCACATGCGCGGCCGGGTGGCGGCTGTGAACTGGATCTTTATCGGGGCTTCCAATGAAATCGGGGCTTTTGAGAGCGGCCTGGTGGCTCACTGGATCGGCGTGATCCCCTGCGTGTGGGCCGGCGGCGTGGTGACCCTGCTGGTGGTCGCGGTCACCGCCCTGGCCGCGCCACGATTGAGGAACCTTGGTTTTGATCCCAAGAATCTGGACATAAAGAATAATTAAACAAGAAACAGGATTCAACCCACCAGCCGCGCTTCTCCCCTCCCGCCTGCAAAATCGGCGATCTTGTCGACTTCATTTTATTCAAGAGTATTTTATAAAACAAAAGGTGCCTGGAAGAGGGGGATCGGGGAATTGGGATTAAAAAAATGAGACCCGTCTCTACTTTTTGATATCGGCGATCTCGTGGAGCTTTCTGACAGCCAGGCCGGCCTCACGGGCTTGCTGGAGGGCCCGTTCAAGCCGGGCGGAGGCGGTGCGGCCCAGGCATTTGTGCTGGGGGTCGCCGTCAAAGGCCCTGAGCATGCCGGCGACGAGTTTTTCACGATTGAACGCCCTGCCGGTGAGCCACTCCTGGACATCGAGGACATCATTCGCCACGGCTCGGGCAAGATCCTGGTGCCTGGACCAGAGCTCTTGCACGGTCCCGCCGGCGACCAGACCGGAAATATTGATGGTGAGAATGTAGAGATTCTTAAGAACGAGCTCAAAAAGAAGGGCATCGGTCCCCGGAAGGACCGTGCAGGGAATGCCCAAAGAGCCGAGCGCGTCATGGACCAGCCCGGCTTGCGGGCCGAAAACCGGGGATGGGATCAGAACCTTGAAATCCTGTCCCGGCTTTTTCTCGAACCAGACCGAAATGACCGTCGGATCATGCAGGCCGTGCGTTGTCCAGTCCCGGGGCAAAAGCTCATTCTGCAACAAGATCAATTTCTCGCGCCACGCCGAGGGCAAAGCTTCCAGGACAGCCGGCAGATCCTTCTCCCCCACGCCGACGACAACCGCTTCCAATTCCGCGATCTCGCGGGCCGCGTCGTTGAGGTTCATGGCCCGGGTGACCGGATAAACGGGGTAGCCGGTCTTGAGGAGCCCCCGGGCAAATACCCCTCCCATCTCGCCGATGCCCACTAAAATAACTGGCTTATTCATGGCCTCCCCCCCTCTGGCCTGCTTCCCAGGCACTTACTCAAATCGAAGTGATACTCCTGTTTTAGTTCCCCTCATGGACCTGATCACAGCCGATTTTCAGTTGCTTCGACTCCCCTTCTTGCGTTTCCTCCGGTGTTCTGAAATCTGAATCATGCCGCTTCCCCTTCGCGGGGTTGATATGAAGCGCGGATCATACTGTAAACCGCCGGGACCACAAAGAGCGTAAAAAACGTGGAAACGATCATCCCCCCGATAACGGTGATGGCCATGGGGCGCAAGGCCTCGGCGCCTGGCCCCAGGGCCATCGCCGGCGGAAGCGCGGCGGAAATGGTGGCCAAAGACGTCATCAAAATCGGCCGCAGGCGCATCGGGCACGCCTCCAAGAGAGATTCCCGCAAGCCCTTGCCCTGGTCCCGCAGTTGATTGGTAAATTCCACAAGCAGGATCGAGTTCTTCTTCACGATCCCCATAAGAAGGATAATCCCGATAAAACTGTAAATGTTCAACGACTGGCCGGTCAGCCACAAGGCCAAAAACGCTCCGGAAAGACTGAAAGGCAGGGCCAGAAGGATGATGAACGGATCTTTATACCCGTTGAACTGCGACGCCAGGATCATGTACGCCACCAGCACGCCCAGCCACAGGACAAAGGACAGGCTGGAAAAGGACTCCTGGAACGTCTGGGTGCTGCCCCGGAAAACGGCCCGGTAACCTTCCGGCAGAATTTCCTTCGCGATTTTCTGCGCCGCTTCAATGGCCTGGGCCTGGGACTTGTCCGGCGCGACGTTGGCGTGCAGGGTCACGGCGCGCTCGCGGCTGCGGCGGTTGATCGTGGTGGGCGTTGATTTCTCTTTGAGAACAACAAGGTCTTTTAACTGCACGAGCTCCCCGTGATCGTTCCAGACCCACAGTTTCTGGATGTCCTCGGCCTGTGCCCGCTGGGACGGAACGAGCCGCACCCGCACGTCATACCGCCGGCCGCCCTGGGTATACCGGCCCACCCGTTCGCCGGCGATCATGGCATTGACGGTGCGGGCGATGGACTCGATGTCCACCCCCCGTTCCATGGCCAGGGTGCGGTCGGGATAAACCTGGATCTCCGGGATCCCTTCATCGTAATCGCTGTCCACATCGGTCATCAATCCCGTGCCCGACATCTTCCGGGTCATCTGCTCGCTGAACGCGATCAGCTTGTCCCGGTTGGGCCCCAGCAGGGTCAATTCAATCGGGTACCCCCTCTGGCCGGAGAGTCCGCCCGTTGATGGGTCCTGGATCCTGGTCTCCAGGCCGGCGATCTTGCCGAATTCCTTGCGGAAATACGCCATGATGTCTTTCTGCGTGGGACGGCGCTTGTAAGGCGGCGTCACCGGCCTCTCGTGCGGCTCTTTGAGGATCACAAAAATCTGTCCCGCGTTGACTTCCCCCCCGCCGAACCCGCCGATGGCGCAAAAATACCTTGCCACTTCGGGACGGCTTTGCAGAAAGGCCTCGGCCTCTTTGAATTTTTCATCGGTGAAGTCGATGGAAGACCCGGTCGCCGTTTTCAGACGGCAAAAGAACATGCTCTGGTCCTGCGGAGGGACGAATTCCTTGTTCAAAAATTTGACCAGCAATAGCGACGCGAGAAAAAACGCCAAGGACCCGATGACAACAAACCCTTTCCGGGACAATGTCCACTCCAGCCCGTCGTGATAAGCGGCCGCCAAACGTTTGAATCCGCGGTCGACGGTTTTCCCCAGCCAGGTCTGGTGTTCGCCCACCTCCAGGAACTGGGAACAACGCATCGGCGTCAACGTCAGGGCCTCCAGCAGAGAAATGGCGACAGCCACGGAAATCGTCAGCCCGAACTGAAAAAAATACTTTCCCATGACCCCGGACATGAACGCGACCGGGAGAAAGATCGCGATGATCGCCGCGGTCGTGGCCATGGCGGCGAAGGCGATCTGGTTCGCCCCCTTGCGCGCGGCTTCAATCCGCTCCTCCCCTTTTTCGCGGTGGCGCACGATGTTTTCCAAGACCATGATCGCGTCGTCGACAACGATCCCGATGGCCAGAGAAAGCGCCAGCATCGTGAAGGTGTTGAGCGTGAATCCCAAAAAATAAATAAAGATAAACGTCCCCAGGATCGACGTGGGGATGGCCAACAGCACGTTGATGGTGGCTGTCCATGATCCCAGGAAAAGCCAGCAGACCACGGAGGTGACCAGGGCCGACAGCAAGAGCGTGAATTTCAACTCTTCAATGGCCTGCTTGACGAATTTTGTGCGGTCCACGGTCAGGTTCAGCTTGATCCCTTCCGGCACGTCCTTGCGGATCTCCTCGAGACGTTTGAGAATGCGTTCGCCGACAGCCACTTCGTTGACCCCGCGCTGCTTGCGCATCCCCAGGCCCACCGCCTGCCTGCCGTTGGTGCGTGAAATGCGCCGGATATCAGCCAGGCCGTCCTCCACGGTCGCCACGTCTTTGATGAAGATGGGCTTATAAATCGGCTGCCCGCCCCGGCGGGTGATGGGGATATTCTCAAATTCCGCGACGTTCAGCGCCTCGCCCATGGCGCGGACGTTGCGTTCGGTGGTCGACGTCTCCAGCCGCCCGGCGGGGCGCTCGACATGGCCCTGTTCGATGGCGGTGATCACGTCCAGCACCGTCAGCTGATGTTCATTCAGCTTCACGGCGTCGATCCACACGCGCAGGTTCCTTTCCAAAAATCCGCCCATGAACACCTCGCCCACGCCGTTGACCGTGGCAAACTGGTCTTCCAGATGGTTATCCACGTAATCCATCAGATTGCGCAACGGGATGTCCGACGTGGCCGTCACCCACATGATGGGCTGGTCTTCAGGGTTGGTTTTGGTGACGATGGGGGGATCGATATCATCGGGAAGCCGACGCTGGGCCTGGGAAAGTTTGGTCTGAATTTCTTGGACCGCCACATCGATGTCGCGTTCCAGCTCCAGTTCGACGGTGATGCTCGCCTGGCCCTGCCGGATGGATGAGGACATGTCCCGAATGCCCTGGACGGACATCAGGGCTTCCTCCACGACATCCACCACGTCGGTCTCCATGACTTCGGGCGCGGCGCCTTCCCAGGTGACGCGCACCGAGACCACCGGAAAATCCACGTCCGGCAGGCGGCTGATGCCCAGCCGCTGAAAGCTGATCCAGCCGAAAGACATCAGCCCCAGCATCAGCATCCAGGCGAAGACGTGGCGTTTAATCGACAGGTCCGAGAGTGTCACGCAATTCTCCTGTTGTCACCAGCAGGTTCCAATAAAGGCGCTTGGTATCCTTGGCGGCCGCGGTCCAGGCCCGGCGCATCTCCTGCAGGTCTTCCAGGGCCTGCAGGACATCAAGGTTGTTGACCAAATTTTTGCGGTAATCGTCCAGCTGGAGCCTGTAGTTTTCATCGGCCGCGTCGTAAGCCGCGCGGAGGGCCTTCTCCTTGAGTAATGCCACTTCCAGATTGGTGTACACGTTCTCGATCTCCAGGGCGGCCCGACGGCGCGTTTCCAGGTAAATTAACTGCGCTTTGCCAGCGGAGGCCTTGGATTCCCTTACCTTACCGGTGTTCTCCCCGCCCCGGAATACCGGGACATCAATGGACAGCGTGACATCCCAGTCAACGCCCGAAGAATTCCCTACGCGCTTGTCGTAATAGTTCCCATCGAGGCTCACCTCCGGGAAAAATCCGGCTCTTGCAACCACGATTTGTTTCTGCGCGACCTTCCATGCCTCGAACGCGGCCCGGACGTCATCCCGGTTTTCGGCCTTGGCAAGATCATTTCCTTTGACGGGGACCGCTACCGTCTCCAGGTCGTCATGGATAGAAACAATTTCCTGCCCGGTCAAAAATCCCAGCAGTTGGCGCGCGATCATCCAGTCGCCTTTGACGGATTCCAGATCGGCCTCGATGCGGCTCAAGCGCGCCTGGGCGCTGGCCACTTCGCTGGCCCGGGAACGGCCCAGATCAAAACGTTCTTTCAGTTCCTTGACCCGGTCCACCAGCGCCTGACGCACCTCGGACAGAGTTTCCACGTCCTCCTGATAACTCAAAAAGAAATAAAACGCGTCCGCCACATCCACGAAAAGCGTCTCCTCGGCGCGGCGTTTCTCATGCCGGCGCTGGCGCTTTTCGGCGCGGCTGCCGGCGATGGCGGCGAATTCCTTGAAACCGGAGAACAGCGGCTGGCTGAAGGTAAATTTTCTTTCCGGGACTTCACGGAGAGTGAAACCGTTGGCGTTGCTCCTCCCGTCCTGCCGTCTGTCCGAATAGATGTAGGTGACGTCCGGCAGGACCCCGCTCAACGACTGCAAAAACCGGCCTTCGGCTTCTTCAATGGATTTCTGCTGAATGGCGACGGTTTCGCTTTGCCGAAGGGCCCAGCGATAGCATTCTTTCAAAGTTAATGAGGCTGCGGAGGCGTCAGACGGAGTTCCCGGGACAGGGGCCGCCCAGGACAAGCTGGCGCGCAGAATAAAGAGGAAGGAAGAAAACAGAATGACTGGCCGCATCGGGTTTCCCCCTGAGCAAACGTTGAAAAACCGTTGTATTATAAATGAAAATCAAAAAATTGTATATCCCTATCGGAGGAAACGGCAGGGTTGCCGCCTGAAAAATTCTGGAAGGATACCGCGGCGAGCATGAGAGGGGGAAAAAAGCTGCGGACAGAAAAAGGGCCCGGTGATTGTGTCACCGGGCCCCCTTCAAGGACAAGCCTTGGGGTCGATTACAACTTTACGACATCGACGGCCTGTTCGCCTTTCGGGCCGGTCGTGATGGAAAATTCCACCTTCTGGCCTTCTGCTAATGATTTATAACCTTCACCCTTGATCGCGCTGTGATGCACGAAGACATCGTTGCCCGACTCCGGGGTAATAAATCCATAGCCTTTTTGGTCGTTGAACCATTTGACTGTACCTTTGGTCATGTTACGTTCCTCCTTTCCTGAGGTAAATTCGCGAGTAAATATCGGCACAATAAAAAAGCCGCAAGGCGATTCAACTTCCGCCTTCCGGCTTCTAGTGTTGTCTCCTCTACTTACTGCTTCTATTCGTACTGGAAGTAATTATGGCCGAGGTATCTATGTTTGTCAAGAGATTTTTTTATCTGCTTTTTCCGGCTCCTGGCCGGACTTCCACCGCCGGTGGATCCACGCCCACTCCTGCGGCGCCCGTCGGATCTGTTCTTCGATGATCCCGGTCAAGGCCTGGACATTCGCCTTCACTGTCGCCTCCTGATCCCCGAGAATCACCATCTCGTGCGCTGGCAGGATCTTCACGCAATGCCGGCCGGCGCCGGTACGGAAAATGAACATGGGGACCATCGGTGATCCTGCCCGGGATGCCAGGACCACCGGACCGGTCGGCGTGGACGCGGGCCTCCCAAAAAAGTCCACCATGATCCCTTCATCGCCGAAATCCTGGTCCATCTGGATCAGTACGATGTGATTGCCCCGCAAATGGGCCAATGTCTCGCTGATCGCCCTTTTCCGGGGGAAGGAATGGATCGTTTCGATCCCGCATCTACTTTGCAGGTCGTTCAGATATTTTCCCACCGCCGGGTCCCGCATCGGGCGGGACATGACATAGATCGGATAACCCGTCTGGGCCAGCTTCAGGTGCAGGAGAGGAAAATTGCCGAAATGGGCCGAGATCGCCATGACCCCCCGGCCCTGCGCCAGGGCCGCGTCCAGATGGGATATTCCTTCGACGGTCACGTTCCCCAGAGACGACAAATGACTGGAGAACCACATGGTCTCCAGCGCGCCCCGTGGCATGTTGATAAAAAAACTCCGCGCGATACCGGCCCGCTCCCGGCGGGAAATATCCGGAAAGGCCGCGGCCATGGTCTGCCGCGCAAGCCGCCGCTGCGACGAGCTGCAAATATAAAAAAGACATCCGGCCACAAACCCGATAGCGGACACCGCCCCCAGGGGCAGACAGCGGATCAACGCCCGCGCGGCCTTCATCACCCGCACCAGCACCCGCCCCCTTTTCGCTCTTTCGGCTGCCTTGTCCATACCTCCCGAAATCCCCGAACAAAATTCTTATCTCCCGCCAATTTTAATTATGCTCATCCTAACAATTTACGGGGGGAGTGTCCATCACTAAAAAATATACCGCCGGGAAATCCGTCCTTTCTCTCCCAGAGATGCCTCCGGGGACCCGGGACAAACCGCGTTGAAATCTGCGTCAAAATAGTTTATATTTGTCATAGAGAGTCCTATGGTATGATAAAGGCAAACCCATCGTAAGGTGGGGACGCAAAGCTATAGGGCCCGCTCGGAATCTTTGCGGATTCCAGGGGGGCAGCCAGTTGCCATATCAATCGGCATCGACAACTATGTCTGGTAATGACTGCCTATCCTCTGTTTATTTGGGATAGGTTTTTTATTTTAACGGCAACACAAAAAGGGGCGTCAGGAGGCAGTGCCATGAAAGGGAAGATCCTGATCATTGATGATGAAAAAGAGATGGCGCAGTTCATGAGCTGGCGGCTCGCCCGGGCGGATTTTGATTCCCGGCTGGCCTTTGACGGCCAAGACGGGCTGACCATGCTCGAGGAGGAAGAACCGGACCTCATCCTCACGGACATCGTCATGCCGAAAATGGACGGCTACACCCTCTGCAAAACGCTCCAGGAACGCGGCACCCTGTCGAAAATCCCGGTGGTCGTGATGACCGCTTACGCCAACAGGGCAGAGGATTTCGAAGGGATGGGCATCCAGGCGTTTCTGGTCAAACCTTTCGACGGGCAGAAGCTGGTCGATGTCATCGAACAAATCCTCGATAAAAAATCCCGGGCAGAGTGTCACAAAAAAGTTCTTCTCCAAGACGGCCTGGAGGCGGGAGTGCCTTTAGCCCTCAAACAATTCCGGGAACTCGGGTACGACGCGCAGGTGGACGTCATGAAGGAAGAGGATAATTTTATCGAAGAGATTTTACGGCATCATCCGGATGTCCTGATCCTGGACGCCTCGCGGCCAGGCGTTCCGGCGCATCAGATCATCCATTCCCTGCGCTCCTACGTGCTCCTGCAGGACATGACGATCCTGTTCTATCTCAAAAACAAGGGTGAAGAACCCAAAGGATGGTTTCGGAAGGGGAAAAATAAGCTCCTGGAAGAAACCAAGGCCGCCTGCCTGAAGGCCGGGGCCGTGAAGTATCTCGACTCGATGGACCGGGAAGCGTTCTTGTCCGTGCTTTTTGAATACTGCCGTTGACCCTCAACCCCAAGAAAAAGCCGCCGGGATCGACGTCACAGCGGCTTGACATTCATCAGAAAAAAGCCCTCTTTCCTCTTCACGACTGAAAGCTCAAATCTGATACCGTCGGCGTTTTTGCAGAAAATCGGGCCGGCAAAGGTCCCGGCGGAAAGATACGCGCTCACCTGTTTGGAGACCGACGGCGGGATCTCCTGCCCCTTGTCAAACAGCCGGTATTTCAACCTCATGGATTTTCCGGGCATCAGCATGTCCACCGGCTCAAAGCTCATCCGCAAAACCTTGGTGAATCCGGCCTCGACGTTCAGGTCGATCTCGCCGATCCGGATATCGCGGATCCCGCAGGACCCGTCGTTCTTTAAATAAAGCCCCAGATCGTGCGGATCGAATTCAAATGTCAAAGACGGCGTGACCCTCTTCTTGATCTCCCGCGACAAGGCCCTCCACAAAAGAAGGATGACCAGCAGGCAAAAGCACAAAGCCACGGACAAAATCAGGATAATTTCATCCTGGGAAAACTGGTAAGCGGTCATCATTCCTCCGTCTGCTGCTGTGGCGACTTATTCGAAAATCATTTCCTTTATCCTATCAATCCACGAAGCCCTTGTCCATCACAAGCGCAATGGATGGGTCGGGCGGGACAAAAAATCCCGGCGGGGGCAATATTTACCGGGCCGGGCCTTCCCTACCCTTCACCTCATCCTCCCCCAGGGCCGTGGAACGGGCGAACACGTCCCCCAGGACCTGAAGAAGGGTTTCTCTCGTAAAAGGCTTGGCGATGAAATCATCCACACCGTAGGCCTTGGCGGCCGCTTCGGCATGGCGTTCGGCAGGGACGTCCCCGCGATCGCGGACAACGTCGCGGTTCGGCTCCCATTTCCAATTGTCTTTCTTTTCATGATAGACCATCTCTCCAAGCCCGCTGGTCACGACGAGCAATATCCCCCTCGTCTCCGGGGCGCTCCTGAGGACTTTGATCAGCTCCGTCCCCTTCATGCGGGGCATGACAATGTCCATGAGGACCAAATCCGGGTTCAGGGTCCGGCAGAGGTCCGGCACGCCTTCCGGAAGGTTCGTTGATGTGACCTGATAAAGCCCGGTCTTCTCCAGGCATTTTTTCATCATGTCACACAACTCCAGCTCATCATCCACGACAAGGATCTTCTTCATCGTTGCGCCTTCTGAAAATCATTTTATATAATACCCCGACACCTTCCAGATATTGTCCGTATCCAGCATGGGCGTGATGGTCTCGACCATGGATTTGCCGTCGCTAAATGTGACCTGAAACTGGATAACAACGTATTCCCCGGCAGGGGCGCCGGGCAGCGCCGTCAGATAATTGGCTGTTTGGACTTTTCTGTGCAGCACATCCCCCAGGGGCCCCCGGGCCCTTTCCAGCATGGCGATCCATTGGTCTCTGCCGGCGGCATTTTTGAATACCGGGGCGGCCGTGTCCCAGCTCTCCCCCCACCGGCCGGTGTCCACCAAATCCAGCCATTGCTTCGCCGCCTCAACAGCGGTCTGGACCTTCTCCGGCGTCCCGGCGGCCGCGGATCCCGCCATCAGCAAACTTCCCGCAACAACAACCATCATCCATAAATTTTTCATTATCGCCTCCTTGAATTCAAACCGCTGATTTCTTTTCCTTTTTCCAGACATAAAACGAATAGGCAACGGGGATGACGGTCGTTAAAACGACCCCGGCGACCATGCCGTAAACCGTGACGGCGTTGCCCCATTTCATAACAGGCCCCAGGATCATGAACAGCCCCAGCGCCACAAACATCCATCCCGCCAAGCGATGCGTTTTATTCCAGGATTGTTCGCTGGACAGGGTCCACGGCGTTCGGAACCCCATCAGAAAATTGCTGCGGATCTTTCCCATGAAATTGCCGATCACCAGGAACAACGACCCCATGGCCATGAACATCACCGTTGACACGTTGACGGAGCGGCCCAGGGCATGCAGGACAATCAGCCCGTGCGCCAGGGCCATGATCAGGAATACGCCGATGAAAATCGTGTTATAGACCTTGATGGAACGCATCAGGTTTTCTTTGCGCGGCTCAATCAGAGGGATCAGCAGAAACAACCCCAGGACAAGCAGCGAAATCTTGGGGATGACCCAAAGCGCGATGGATTTATTGGCGAAACCGTCCGGACTGCCGTCCATGCCCCAATGGATCGGTATCAAGGCCTCGTTTGCGACCCGAGCGTCCGCAAAGACCGACAACCCTGCCATTACAAACAAAATTCCCACAACAGGCCAAATGGATAAATTTTTAAAGTTCATTTTTCATCCCTCCCTGAATTTTAAAGGCGCTCATCAGCGACAGCAGGGCTTCCTCTAATACTGAGACATTCAGGCAATACATGATCGTCGTCCCCTGCTTGGCACCCTGGATGAGATCGGCCTCTTTCAGCACGGAAAAATGCTTGGATAAGGTCGGCTTCGTCAGATCGAAATGTGCGGCGATGTCGCCCGCGGACAAATCTTTCTCCCGCAGGAGTTCCAAAATTTTCCGCCGCGTGGGATCAGACAGAGCTTTGTAGATCTTGTTCATGCCTAAAGTTTGCCATAAATCTAATTAGATGTCAAGCTAATTAGATAAAAAGCTAACAATTGGTACGGATAAATTAACAAGACATTGCAATTATTGAACTTATAGAAAACCTCAGCTTGTTAGCCAAAGTCTATCATGCCATTGAGAACTTCACTTCCTGACAGAAAAATCATTTCCTTTGACGTCGCATCTCTTTTTCCAGGGTTTCGCGATCCATGGCATTCTCCCAGACTTTGGTTCTTTGGGCGGCATCCATTTCCTCTTCAAAATTCTGGTCATATTTCAAGACGCCGAACTCATCATACGTTTTACGATTGACGCAAATCCCGCTCCGATACGTGTCCATGAACTGCAAGACACCGGACTGGTCATAGATCTTGTCCGTCCCTTCCTGCACATCATCCTTATAAGATATCTCGAAAAACAGAATCCCCTTTTCATCATAGGCCCTGTGCACGCCGTTCAGCTTCCCGTCTTTATAAATTTTTTCCTGGTGGGGGATGCCATTGTCGTAATAGGCTTTGTAAAGGCCGTCGATCCTTCCGTCCCGGTAGACCGCCTCCTGCTCGATCTGGGCGTTTTCATAATACGTGCGGAAAAGACCCGTGATTTTGCCGTCGATGTAATGCGCCTCCTTTTTGAGAACGCCGTTCGGAAAATATTCCCTGTAGGTGCCGTTGAGGCGTCCCTGCTTGTAGTCGTCTTCCAGGGCGTCGGCTTTCGGCCTGACGGACGCCGCGGCCCGCGCTGACCCCTGATCGGGCTGGCCGGCACCGGCCGCGCCCTGGCCGGACGCGGGACGGTAGTTCCTGACAACCAGCTCGCTGAAAAACTGGTGCAGCCCTCCCCGGATCTTTTTCTCTTCCCCGTCAAGGATGACGAACATCACGGTAAAAACAGAAAAACCCAGCACGTAGACGAGGGCGATCAACTTCCCGACAAAAGAATCATTGATCTCCAGGTTGTTGACCAGATACTCGGCCAGGGCTTTGGGAAGATAATAAACCATCAGGTACCCGATACCCAGGACCAGGCCGAAACCAGCCATGGCGATCATCAGGGCAAAGATGTTGACCCGCAGGCGGGCGGGAAGAGGTGGAGGGGAAGGACGGCTTGTCGTCTGGGATGTCATGGGCGGCAATCCAAATTGATCTGTTGGCTTATCGCATTATAATACCCGAACGGCAAATATTGAATTGAATTTGCGGCAAAATATCGCTAAGATAATTTCAAGGAGAAATTCATGCCATTCTGGACAAAAGCCAAAAAGCCGCAGGAACAGCCTCCCCAGACCATCCTCGTCATTGATGACGATCCCACCACCCAGAAGATCGTCCAGCAGGCCCTGACCAAATCCGGCTACCTGGTCCTGACCGCGTCATCGGGAGAGGCAGGGCTTGAGGCGGCGCGGGACAAAAACCCCGATGCCATTATCCTCGACGTCCTGATGCCGGGAATGGACGGCTTTATGCTCATCAAAGAACTACGAAGCCGGGAGGCCACCAAGGGGAAACCGGTCATTGTCCTCACCTCCCGGGACAATGTCGGCGACACCTTCCAGCGTTTCGGGGCCGACGCCTTCCTCACCAAACCCGTCAATCCCCCATTGCTGCTTGAAACCCTGCGAAAACTAACAGGACAATAAAAAAGCCGGCTGCGGGCCGGCTCTCCGAAAACGCTCGCCCCCTCCTCTGAAATCACGGACCGCCGCAGTCTTCCGGACAATTGCATCCATTCTCGTGTTCCGCATCACAGAGTCCGTCCCCACAGGCCACGCAGACGGAAGCGCATCCCCCGTAGGGTTGGCCGCAGGCCTCCTTCTGTTCCCGGGCCGAAAGTCCCAGGCAGCACTGTTCTCCGTTGCTGACCCCGGGTCCGATGCAATCCGGGGCTTCGCCGGTTTGCTTACAAACTGCCGGATCAGCGGCAGGCAGATTGGCCCCCAGAGCAGGAACAATAAAAAACGCTATCAGGAATAACCGAATAAAATAGGACATCATCGCAACCTTTTCAATTCTTTTTGTCAGGAACCGAGGGTCCCCAGAAACGGCTCAAGGCCCCAATGATCGTCGCCACAGGGATGATTTCCGTCCCCGGCGTCATACAATACACGCCCGACAGGATGGCGGCGGGCAGCCGCCACTTCTCAGGAAGCTGCGCGGCCCCGGCCAAATACCACCCCACCACGCCGCCGACGATCGGCCCCAGGAACAACCCGACCGGGCCGAACGTGGCGAGATCAACACAATCCAGGATCATTCCCGCGGCGATCGGGCCCAAGGCTCTTTCCGCGCGCTTGCCGATATCGGGATCTTGCGTTTCAGGACCGGCCATAAGTTATTCCGCTCCCCCTCCTGTCATGATGGCGTAAAGCAGACCCAAGCCGCCGATAAAAATCACCAGGGCCACCATGGGCAGGATCATGAACCAGATCCTCGCCGGCCACCGGCGCACTTCAAAGGCCGTTGTCGCGCCTTTGTAGCCGGTCACGCAGGCCCAAAACGAGAAGATCACAACGAGAAGCGACCATAACTCGTCCCCGGCCCAGGCCGCGGCATAATTTGGGAACGCAACCGTGTAATACAACAGCAGGAGGATGTTGGGAAGGGCATAAATAAAGGACGCATAGATATAGACAGTGCGCGCCAGCTTGGCGTCCGGTTTCTGCGCCCCGCACCACTTGAGCCGCACCTCGAACCACCAGCCGCCCACCAGCCAGGTGACGTATCCGGCCAGGGCCCCGAAAATCAAAAGGCAGGCCCACAAATTCACCCACGACCCGGTCAAAACAGGGCCGATCTGTTCCCAGCCGGGCCGCGGCTGCCCCATGTCGGCGCGCAGCATGTTCTGGTCGATCTTGTCGATCACGTGCGTCATGCCCAGGACCCAGCCCACAAAAATCAGATACGGCGTCTTGCCGAGGGCGATCTGCCTGGCAAAAAATTCTCTCGGCTTAAAATACAGCAGCAGGATGTTACGCGGGACGAGCGGAGCGGATTGCGGTTCAATGGGGTCGGGCACGGAAGACGGCGATTGGGGAATCGAATCCATAAACGCTCTCCTTGGTTTTGTATCGTTCGGGAAAATGCCTCCGCTCCCAGATTTTTCTATCCTAACAACCTGAACGGGGGGTGTCAATCCCAACAATATCCATGAAAAAAACCGTGGCGCGGGAAGCCCTCCCCCAAGGCGGGTCCGCCGCACCCCAGGGGCAAAGCAAGACCTTTGATCACGGCTGTTTTGCGGGATGAACCTCATCCCCGATCACAGACGCCAGGTACTCGCTCATCCGCCGGGCGCCCTGTCCGTTCAAATGGGCTTCGTCGGCGAAATAATCGTTTTTGTCCAGGATGGCTTGGGGGTCCAGGATTTTAAAACCAAAGGATTCCTGGACCGAGCGGAGAAACGACAGGTATTGCCCGGTTCTTCCGGACTGGACATTCTGCGAGGCGATATCGGGCGGCAGGGCCGGGACCACATAGAGCACCTTTACCCCGTTTTGCCGCGCGAGACGCAGAAACGCCAAAAAATATTTCTGGAAGAACAGGCTGGCGGACAGCTCGTCCGGCCGCTCATCCCGCGCCCGGGCTCCGGTGTAGACCCACCCCGCGCGGTCATCGGCGTAGCCCTTCCTCTGATAAAATTGTTTAATAAATCCGTCGACCATCGTTCTGCCGGAGAACCACACGCGCAGTTTCCAGAAATCCTGGTGTTTGAGAGACGGAACCAAAAATTTCACGGCCTGGGCCGCGCCGAATTCCTTCGCGAACAGCAGGATATTCCCCCGGCTGTAGTGATACAGCACATGCTGTTTGTTCTCGACCAGGTATTCCTTTGTCGTTGTCACGGTGCTGGGCAGGAACCCGGCGATGATCAGCGTCGGCCGGCCGGCGCGCGAGGACAAATAATTCTTCAATAACAGATATGACGTGAACGCGGAGAAATCGGCGTATGTCGAGAAATTGAAGGCTGAAAGACCTGTCCCCTTTTCGATGACCTCGGGCATGATTCCCAGCAGGACATAGCTGTCGCCGAAAATGACGACATCAAACGAACTCTTGCCGGACTGGGCGAGGTCATTCTTGAGCTTAAACTGCAGTCCGTCGAACGGCGGCGGGTAAAGATAGTTGTCAAAATAGGCGCAGGCCGATTCAAAGGCCGCGATCAGGACAACGGCCAGCAAAAAGCCGCGGGGCCATTTTTTAGAACTGAAAATAAATGAACTCTTTCCCACCGGTCACCCCATATATCAAGAGAAGGTAGAACAGGATAAAATACATGACCGCCCGGAACACAACGGACGATTTCAGGAGGATCAGTTGGTCGTTCTTGGCGTATTGCATGGCCTGGAGCGCGGCCAGCGGCGCGGCAAAAAAGAGAAAAATCCGCGCGTCCGCAAGAAACTGTTCCGCGTCGGCCGGCCGGAAGTCCGTCACGATCGAGCGGAGCAACCCGCAGCTTTGCTCTAAGGACGACGAACGAAAAATGATCCAGCCGAAACACACCAGGTGAAAGAAGCCGGCGACTTTGATCCCATGCCACAATTTTGAAATCGCCGCCCCCGAGAGGAATATCGAGCCCGGCAGAAAATCCTTGCAGCACCGGTGCCCGACCAGAAGAAGCCCGTGATACGCCCCCCACGCGACAAAGGTCCACGACGCCCCGTGCCACAGCCCTCCCAGCAGCATGGTGATCATCAGGTTCTTCGCGGCCCTTACGCCTCCCCCCTTGTTCCCTCCCAGCGGGATATAAAGATAATCTTTCAGCCACGAGGACAGGCTGATGTGCCACCGCCGCCAGAAATCCCGCGGGTTCGCCGCGAAGTACGGCAGGTTGAAATTGACCATGATGTCGAACCCCATGACCTTGCCGAGGCCCCTGGCGATATCCGAATATCCCGCGAAATCGCAATAGATTTGAAACGCAAAGGCATACACGGCCAGCAGGACGTCCATGCCGCCGGCCATTTTCTCCCCGGCGAAAACCGGGTCAACAAGTTTCGCCAGATTATCGGCGACAAACATCTTCAAGAACAAGCCCCAAAAAATGAGATAACACCCCTCATAGAATTGATCTAAAGTCATTTTCCGGGGGGACAGGACCTGGGGCAAAAGATGCCGCGCCCGTTCGATCGGGCCGGCGACCAGTTGCGGAAAAAACGCGACGAACAGGGCAAAATCAAAGAACCGCTTTGTCGGCCGCAGTTGGCCGCGGTAAATGTCGATGGCGTAGCTCATGGTCTGGAACGTGTAAAAAGAAATTCCGACGGGAAGAACGACCTGCAGATACTGCGGCTGGACGGAAAGCCCCCACGCGCTCAAAAGCGCCTGGAGACTTGAGGCAAAAAAATTGAAATACTTGAACACGGCCAGGATCGACAGATTGCCGAAAACGCTCAGAATAAGGAACAGCTTTTTCCGGCTCCGGACGGCGGATCCATGGATCTTCAGGCCGCAGACGAAATCAAGCGCGGTCGAGATGAAGATCAGGAACAGGAACCGCCAGTCCCACGCGCCGTAAAAAATGTAGCTGCTGACCAGCAGAAGCCTGTTTTGCCACTTATGCGGGAAAACCAGATAGAGACTGTAAACAATGATAAAAAATACGGCGAATGGAAAGGTATTGAATAGCATGGCTTGGATGGGAATTTGAATTTATTGTACAACAATCCGGTGGGAGGTCACATGGATTATGAAAAAATCAACTGCGGGGACATCGACTGGCCGGAAAAGCGCCCATTCCTCTATTGAGGGGCCGATCCGATCATGATCTTTGAAACTCAAAAACAACGTATTGGGCCGTGACCTGGCCAGGGTTCAGGATGCCGTGGCGCCGGCCCGCCGGATGAAAAATGACGCTATGCGGCCCGAAGCGTTTCCCCAAGGTCTCGACTTCACCATCCAGGATAAGGATCAAAACATCGTAAGGATCGGCGTGGGGCTCATAGCCGGCGCCGGGCGACAGGACCGAGGCGTGGCATTGCATCCTTTTCAGATACCGTGAAGGTCCTTCGAACACCAGGCCGGTGTGAAACCCCTCTTTGCCTTCGTTGCGGGACAGAGAATCATACGCTTGATATTTTCCAAAGGGCAGGGCGCCGGGGTCTTTCTGCGGATTCGGCGTGTACCACCGGAGCATAATGTAATTCGCCGGCTCCGTGCTCACGGTCTGCAGGGTGTGCGGATAACCGGGCGGATAATACACGAATTCGCCGGGTTTCAAGCGCAGACGCCCCCGGCCTTCATTGCCCAGATACATCGGCAGCAGCAGATCGGCTTCGCCTTTGAGCATCATCAGGATCTCTTCCTCGGGGTGCGTGTGCGGAGGATGCGGGCAATGGCCGTGGACAAGAGCGGACGCGTGGCAGGAAAAATCCTGGATGCCTTTGGTCGGGCCGCGGAACAGAAAATGCGGCTCCCATTTCTTCGCTTCGTCGAACGGCAGCGGGAGGGGCAAAGGATAACCCTGGTTCGGCAGGGCCCCGGGGACCTCCCCCCGCAAGGAGATCGCTTCCGACAAGGCCCGGACATCCAGCCGGCCGCCCTTGAACACGTTCCTCAATCTCCAAAAGAATCTCCTCACGCCCTTGACGGCCGCGAGCAGACGGGCTGCGCCTTTTTCACCTAAAAACTTATTTTCAACCATGATATACCTGCGGCCGGGCCGATACTCGGGCTGAATTTCCTTTTCCGTGACCCAGGCCTGGTCTTTTTTGACCCCCCGGTAGACCTTGCAGGAGGAGCAGGGAATGCCCTTCCGGGCCTCCTTCTTGCCCATGAGCATGTCACGCGCATACTGCATCTTCTCGCCGTTAAGGCAGGCGTCCAGGCCCTTTGCAAACACGTTGCCGTAATCGCCCCAGTAATTGATCGGACAGCCCAGCATCCGGCCGTCATAGTTGATCTGAGGGGCGGACCACATGTCCCAGCAGCAGGACCGCTCGACGTAATCCTGGCCGTATTTGTCCATATATTCCTTCCGGCTCGCCACCCCGAGGCCCGTCTCTTTTCCGACAAGTTCCTTGTTTTTCACGGGAGAGAAATCCGGCAGATCGTACAGATCCGCCCAGGACAATTTGAGAAAAAAACTCATGCCCAGCGACTTGGCCATCTCCCTCGCCTTGGCGATCTCGTGCTCGTTGTGGCCGAAGGCGACGAACTGCCACTTAAGCAGCGGATACGGGCTGCGGTATTTGGCTTTCAGGCGGTTGATCATGCGGACATTGTCCATGACCTGATTGAAGTCTCCCTTGACACGGTACTGGACATACGTCTCCTGGCTGGCGCCGTCGATGGAACAGGTGATCCGGCGCAGTTTGTATTTCACCAGGGCCTCGGCGACGTCCTCGCGGACGTGGTTGAGGTTTGCGCCGTTGGCGAAGTAAAGACAGACGTTGTGACGGTGGGCGTGGGCGAGAATCCTGGCCAGGTCCTTGTTCAGAAACACCTCGCCCCAATTGGACAACTCGATATGGGCGACGTTGGGATTGCGGCGGATAAAATCCTTGAAGTCTTCAAGCTTGAGGTAGCCCACCCCCAATTCGCGGCCGGTCCTTCCAGTCGCCGTCGGGCAGGACGGGCATTTGAGCTGGCAGATCGTGGAGGCGTCCAGCCGGGCGAACCGGGGGTTGAGGGGTTGCTCTTTCACCATGATTATCTCATTTTCCTCCGAAATTCGACGGGAAAGCAATATCCAAGTATACCCGCTGGACGGAAAATCGTCAAATCGGCTTTTGGGGGCAGGCCAGGGATATTATAAAGGATACTGAAAAGGCCTGCGGGAGAATTCTCAGGAGGGCGGGCTCAGATCCAATCCGTGCTGTACTCGGAAAGCGGTAACAGATGTTTTTTGGCGCGCCAGTACCACCACACGTGCCTCAATTTCCACAAAAGCAGTTGGGGGTCGCCCCAGGGGATATCCGTCTTGAGGGAGGGATTGAAAAAATTGAGAAGCAATTTGGAAAGGTGCCTTTTGTTCCGCAGGGTGTAAATCATTTCCAGGGGCAGGACAAACCGGAATTTCAGCCCCGGCTTGTACGAAAAGCCTTTGAACGTCCTGTCCGCCCGGCCCAAGGCCAGGTCCAGGTAAAGAGCCGGGAAATCAAGGCCGGCGGCATCAATGAAATCCAGGGACCCGGGAAGACGCGGATTGATCTCCAAGAAATGAAATGTCCCGTCCCCGGTCTTGATGAAATCGAGATTAATGGCCCCATGCCATTTCAAAAGCCGGATGAGTCTCTGGACCAATTCAAAAAATTTCTTGTCCGTGGTGCTTTCGCCGTAAGGCGGCGTGCCGTTGAGCGCGTACTCCTGTTTGGCCGTGTACATGAAGCAATCCAGGATCTCCCCTTCGCTAACCACAGCCGTGAACCCGCAAAAATCCCCGTCCAGATACTGCTGAATGACCGGCCAGCGGTCTTTTTCTTCCAGCCTCCGGTAATATTCGACCAAACCGTTTTTGCCGGTAAAGTAAGCGTTGCCCCGGTTGGCCGATCCGCGCGGCTTTTTGACGACACAGGGATAAGGAAGCTGATCGGCCAGGCGTTCCACGTCTTCGGCTGATTGAGGAAAATGGGTCCGGGGGATGGGGATATTGTTCTCCAACATGAAACGGTAGGACTTATCCTTGAACCTGGCCAGAGCGATCAATTCTTTTGAAGGCAGAAGCATGCGGACATGCGGGGGGATGCGGTCGCGCTCTTCCGACAGGAATTCCGTCGTGTGGTCGCTCATGGGGATCAGGACATCGAATTTCCCGTTCCTGAGGAGCGTGAGAAGAGATTCCACATAAACGGTCTTGTCGCTTTCCGGCGGGTTCACGATGCCCATCGAACAGTATTTGGAACGGAAACCGGCGCAGTATTCATCATGGTCCAGCAGATAAATCTGGTGCCCTTTACGGGCAAGGCTCTTCATGACCACCAAAGCCGCGTTCCAGTTCCCGGTCGTGACAAGAATTTTCATGACCACCATTGTAATGAAACCGCGGGAAACTTACCATATAAATCATGCTGGCGGAAGACACGAACCTGCCGCTCTTTACAAACCCGGCAACGCGTGTTACTTTTATTTATGCCCGCTCTTCTCAAGAAATTCCTGAAGGGGCTGAAAAGCATCCTCAAAAAGATCCACCACGCGATCCCCCCCCAGGCGCGAAAAGTCTACATGCCGGCGCTCAGCTGGGGCCTGTATTATGTTGAAAATCATATCAACGCGATTTTTCCTCCGGTCACGCTCTATGAAGGCCTTGAAGCCGGCAGCCAAACGCCTCTTTCCTTTGCCTACGCGGGCGAAATGCACCGGATGGACACTTACTGGGACGACCTCGTCTTAAGCGACGGTTTCAAGAAACGACTTTTGGGCCGGCGATTCTTCTGGGAAATCATCCCGGAGCTCAAAAGGGAATATCCCGGTTGCGGCTTCCTTGTCATGGAACAGTCTTTCCTGACGATCCCTTACTTCGGCGGGAAGCCCGGATTTTCCATTCCCTTCTGGTTCAGGATGGAGATCGGCATTGAGCGGCCCATGAACAAGCTGTTCGGCCGGCAGCGCTCCGACATTGAACGGCTCATCCGCAAGAACAAGCTTTCGTTTGAGATGACCAGGGACCGCCAGCGTTTCGACGATTTTTATCACAACATGTACGTGCCTTATATCCGGGACCGTTATGCCGACGACGCCGGGATCAATGCTTACGAGCTTTTCCTCAAGAAAATGCCTGTCAGCGAAATGCTGTTCATTAAAAAAGACGGCAAGACCATCGCCGGGGCCATGGCTGTATTCAAGGACGGGAAAGCGTTCCTGCGCAAGCTGGGCGTTGTGGAAGCCAACCCGGAATACGTGCGCTCCGGCGCCATCGGGGCGATCTATTACTTTCTCACCCAGGAACTCAAAACCCGCGGATACAACATGATGGACGTGGGCGGGTGCAGGCCGTTTTTAAACGACGGGCTGACCCGATACAAGCTGTCCTTGGGGGCAAGATTGAGCAAAGACAACTCCCGGCATTCCACGGTCAGATTTCTGGTCCTCGGGAACGCCGCGGGGGTCAGGAGCTTTCTGACCCGTAATCCTTTTCTGTTCAAGAACAGGAATAAGAAACTCTGCCGCGCCCTGTTTGTGGAAAACTCGCCGGGGCTTTCCCTGCCGGCCTTGAACGACATCTCCGCTTCGTCTTATTGCGAAGGGATCGCGGAAACCCAGCTCTGCGTCTGCGGGGACAAAAAGTTGCCGGGAGACCCGCGTCTTTTGGAGCACCAGCCGGTCAGCGTCCGGTTCTTCGATGAGCTGGTCAACGGATAACAAACCTGAAAAAGGAGCCCCGATGTGAATAAACAGTTCATCCTCAATTTCACGCCCACAGGCATGATCCCCACCAAGGCCATGACGCCCCACGTGCCCATCCTGGTCCCCGAGATCGTCGAGCAGGTGACCGAGGCCGCCGGCCAGGGCGCGAACATGGCGCATGTCCACGCGCGTAACCCCCAAGATGAATCGCCCACGTACGAAAAAGAGATCTATGCCGACATCATCCGGGGCATCCGGGCGAAAAACAAGGACCTGGTGATCTGCGTCTCGACCAGCGGACGGAATTTCCCGGAATTCGAGAAACGCTCCGCCTGCCTGGACCTGACCGGTGATCTAAAGCCGGATTTCGGCAGCCTCACCTTAAGTTCCCTCAATTTCAACAAGCAGGCAAGCATCAACTCCCCGGAGATGATCCAGGCGCTGGCCAAAAAGATGCTGGACAACGGCATCAAGCCGGAGCTCGAGGTCTTTGACCTGGGGATGATCAACTACGCCCATTACCTGATCCAGAAAGGGCTGATCAAGCCGCCTTACTATTTCAACCTGATCCTGGGCAACATCGCCTGCGCGCAGGCCAACCTGCTAAGCCTGGGGCTCATGATCAAGGAACTCCCTCCGGATTCCATCTGGTCTGTGGGGGGGATCGGCGGGGCCCAATTGAAAATGAACGCCATCGGCATCATCGAGGGAGGCGGCGTGCGCATCGGGCTGGAGGACAACATCTACCTGGACAGCGAAAGGACCCATCTGGCCACCAACAGCGAACTGGTCAGGCGCATCATCGGCATCGCCAAGGTCATGGGCCGCGTCCCGTATTCGCACCGGGAGGCCAGGAAAATCCTGGGGGTGGCCTGATGGAAAATCCGACCCAACGCCCTTCGATCCTCGGCAAGATCCGGAACAAATTCCGCCACGGCCTGATCTTCCTCGTCATGAGCGACTACCTCAAGAAGATGGGTATCGAGATCACGCCGTTCTACTGGATGAGGGAAACCATCCCCGACCAATCCCCGGCCGGGATGGAGACCAATTTTCGCGATTTTGATTTCTCCTTCTTCGGCCCGGAAGACATCGAGGCCATCTGCAAGCATCCGGAGCGGAAATTTTATCACGAAGAGCATGTCACCAAGCTCTTCAAGGCGGGCAAAAAATGTTACGGGGCCAAATGCAACGGGGAGATCGCCGGTTTCACCTGGATCGATCTGGAGGAAAGCGTCACAAAGTTCCATCCCTCAAAGATGAAAAGCAACGAAGCTTATCTATTCGACATGTATGTCTTCAAGTCCTTCCGCGGAAGGAACCTGGCCCCGATTTTGCGCTATAAGACCTACGCGATCCTGAAAGAACTGGGGCGCGACACGTGTTACAGCGTTACGGTCTGCTACAACACCCCTTCCATCAAATTCAAACAAAAGCTCAACGCCCAATTCGTTTTTCTGGGCTTGTATGTCAACCTTTTCAAAAAAATCCGGAAGCGCTGGGTCCTGAAACGATATTAATCCGGGCCCTTCACGGCGCCGTCGTTAGATAGGCGGCGAGCTGGTCCAGGGTCCCGGTCCAGCCCTGCGTCATGCTGGCCATGCCGTCGTCGAAGGTCTTGCGTTCCTGCTCGGTCGCGTTGATAGGAACCCACCGGATGGTAAGCGTGGTTTTGCCGCCCTGTTCTTCAAGCGTGAGGGTGGTGAGCATTTCCAGCGGCCAGCCCGGAGACATCGGGTGACGGGCGACTCCCCCTTTCTCATCAGAGAAGGAATTGACCCAAACGATCCTCTCGGGCTTGACGATCTCGCGGTAAACGAACTTGCCCCACACCTCCTGGCCGGTGGGTGACTGCAGGCCGTAGTGATAGGTCCCGCCCGGATGGAAATCCATTTTAGCGACACGCACCGTAAAACCCTTCGGCCCCCACCAGTGCTTCATCCGTTCCGGTTCTGTAAACGCCTTCCACACCAGATCCCGCGGCGCGTCGAACGTGCGCGAGATGACGAATTCCTTTCCCATAATTTCCTCCCTGTCAGTTAGACGATGTCTCGGCCACCAATTTCAACGGCGTCAGGTCCTGCTCGAATTGACCGCCGGCCATTTTGTCGCAGTTCATCATCAGGCCGACGGCCTTGCTCATGAAATGATATCGGCCTGTTCGCAGGTGCCGTTAAAAATCAGGCAGGGGTTGATCGTCGGCATTTTTCTCGTCCTTTTTCATTCAGAATGGACCGGTCCCAAAGACCGGCCTCATGGTCTAAAACCCAACAATGACCTTGAACCCGCCGTAGGACATGCGTTTGACGTCGAACGGCATCTTCTTGGGATCGCACATGCCTGCGATCCGCGGGTCTTTCATCACCTTGGCGTTAACTTGATCGCGATGCGCCTTCGATTTGTACACGATATACGAAAACACAACCGTTTCTCCGTTCTTGATCTTGGCCAGCCGCGGGAACGGCAGACCCATTTTGACTTTCAGGTCGTCGCCGGCACATTCCTTATAATCGAGCGCGCCGTACTCCCGCCAAATTTTTTCCGCTTTTTGCGACATGCGGCGGTAGGCGGCCAGGTTTTTCTTCGGAACAGGCAAAACGAATCCGTCAACGTATTTCATGGTGTCCTCCTCAATGAGCGCATGAGTTATGGAAGTCCCGCGTTGAGCGGGACGACATAACTCATCCGCGCGAATTGACCCCGCTGCTTGCCCCGTCTTGTTGCCAGGGGCAGCGGGGACTTTCTGGTTTTTACGATCCGTGCTTCTCTACATAAGGGGCAAAACGTTTTTCGAGGCAGGTTGTCCATCCCCAGCTGTGCGATTCGACCTCTTCCTTGCTCACAAACCCTTTATGAAGCAGAGTCAGGCGCGTGATCTCGCCCACGCCTTCAAACTCCACGGTCACGATGGTTTGCGGCATGTCCTTTTCTTCCCATTGCCAGGTGAACTGAAGGCGCTTGTTGGGAATGATCTGCGTGTATTTGCCGTAGGCCGTGTGCTTGCCGTCCTTGGAAACCATGTGGATGCGGTACGCCCCTCCGACTTTGGGGTCGGCCTGCGCGTCCCGGCACTCGATGCCTTCGGGGCTCCACCACTGGACCATCTGCCCGGCTTCGGTCCAGGCCCTGAACACCCGCTCCACCGGGGCCTTGATGGTCTTCTCTATTCTTAATGCATTGACCGTCGGGGATTTTTTCACGTGGGGTTCTCCGATTGCTTCAAATATTCTTCGAGCCGGTCCAGGCTTTCCGTCCAGAACTTGCGATGGGCCTCGATCCAGCCGTGGGCCTTGTCCAGACTTCTCTTCTGGATGGCGATGCGGTGTTCGCGCCCCACGATCTTCCGCCGCACGAACCCGGCGTCTTCCAGGATGCGGACATGCTTGGAGACGGCGGGAAACGACATATCAAACCGCCGGGCCAAGTCCGAGGCGTTGCGCGGCTTCTTGGCCACCAGCTCCAGGATATGCCTGCGGTTGCCGTCGGCCAGCGCGTAAAAGACATGACTCAGCTCGTCCTTGTAGTATTTAACCATATGGTTAAATGTTATGACAGAATGCGGCGTTTGTCAAATAACTTTTTATGAAAGACCGAGAAACGGGACGGAGGTATCAGACAAAACGGTTGAGCTCGACGCCCGATTCGTTCAGCGCGCTCAAATATTCCGGAGACCGGAGGCATGCCAGGACCCGGATCCTCGACCGGACCACATCGTCCCTCTGCCTCAGATCATCGTCCACATACCCGGGGTGACAAAAAAAGATGTCGTTGGCGGCGGGCCTCAAGGACAGATAAAACCTGAGGATGTCCGGGAAATCCGCGGCGCGCTCGTAAGCGTGATAGCCCAGCAAATGTCCGTTGTGCGCGATGCCGGACGCGTCCAGCATCCGCCGGAAAGAGCGGCCGGGCCAGTTGACGGCAAGATTCCCCAGGCACAATCCCGGGCGGGCCGGGAACCCCCGGAGGAAAATGTCCCGGACCGGAGGAGAGGAAAGACGCACATAAAACCGCGGCTTCGCCCTGCGGATCTCCCGCGCAAGCTCAATGACGACGTCCCGGACGCCCGGAAGCTGTTGCACATGCTGGTGGCCGTCGATAAAATCCGGATACTCCCCCATGACGCGGACGAACCTCTCCAACTGGGCGCGGACCTCGCGCGACAGCGCTTCGCGGGACATCCGGCCCGTCAGGCAGCCGGAAACAAATTCGGGGAATTCATGGAAATGCCCGCGGGAGTTGACCAAGCCGGCGGGGCCGGGAACGGAGCTGACGGGCCTCCCCCTGGTCAAGACAACATGCAATCCGATATCCATGTCCGCCCGGCCCGGCCGCAACGCCTCCAGGTCCGCCTCGCAGGAATCATAGATCGTCATGCAGCTGACCGCCGTGATCCGCCTCTCCCGGACGAGTTCCAGGATGCCCTGGTTCACGCCCGGGGATAGGCCGTAATCATCAGCGCAAACAATCACAGCTTTCTTCCTCCGGCAGGACGCGGGGAGCGTCCCCGGGGACCCGGTTCAAGAACGCGTGAATGACCCCGGCGGCTTTTTGCCGCCCCGGGGTTGTTGGAGGGGATTCTTGATGGCGGGACACAAACAGGGGGAAATGCTCAACCATGAAATTGATTTTGTCCGTGACATCTTCCGGGGTGGCCGCCAGGCCGAGGCCGAGCCGCTCAACCGCCGCGGCGTTGACAAATTGTTCCGCATGATGCTCAACAGGGACCACGACGGCCGGTTTGCGAAGCGCGACCGCTTCGCTCACGGCGCTGAATCCGCCGTTGATGACCATCAGGTCCGCACGGTTGAGGATCTCGATATTATCGCGGACTTTACCGTGAAACGTGATCCAGCCGCGGGAAGGGCCGTCGCACCCGAGGACGTCGATATGGACCCCCTCACGCTCTTTCAGCCGTTCCAGAAAGGCCGGGAAGGCCTTGAACTGGGACCCGGTCAGCATCACAAGAATATTTTTCAGGACGGGCGAAGCCGGGCGGACCTCCAACTCTCCTCGGACGATCACGGGAATCGGCCAGAATTTCGCATCGCCGGCCGTCCTCGGCTCGAGCCAGGGGCTCAACACAAGGTCCGGGACCAGCCGGTGAAACAGCAAATCCATCCTTTCAATCAGGAATTGCGCGTAAAACCGGCAGGGAGGTTTTGGGGCCTTCTGATATTCCGCGACAATCACATCGGCATTATTGACGGCAATGACGGGAACGCGCAGAAACGGCCGAAGCAACAACAGCGTATAATCCGAGTCAATGACAATGGCGCGGTAACGGCCGCCCCGGATGATCTCCGACGCGATCCGCATATTTTTCAGAAGGATCCAGATAAAATGCGGGAACGCCAGGAACGTGTACAGAATGCTCAACCGCTTGCCGCGCTTCCCATAATACAGGGAACGGAGGAGATGCACAGCTCCAATATCATGCCTTTGCCGGAAAAAATCATAGCCGTTGCCGGACGTGAGAACGTCCACGCCGTAACCCAGCGCCATGAGTTCCCGCATGACCGCGTAACAGCGGGTCGAATTCCCCATCCCCAGTCCATTGACGATAAACAATAACCGTTGACGCGTTTTCATGATGGCCCTTTATTTTCGCTCCCGGGACCCGGGACCGCTTTCATCACCCATGAAAAAGGAGGGACGATCTGTCTGGCCTTCAGCGTCATTCCGGCCCGCCGGGTCTCCGCCGCCATTCCGTCGAATGAAAAAAGCCGGACGTCGATCTGATGCCGCCGGTGATAATACTGATAGGCCCTTCCGGGCCAAGACCGGCACGGCAGGACAGCGACAAACGCCCCTTCTCTTTTTAACATAGCGGCGGCGTTATTCAAAACCTTTTCGGGAGAATCGACAAATTCCAGGGCGCCCGCGCACACGATCAGGTCGAAACGTTCCTCAAGCCGGAAATCCTGAATGTCCCCCACGATCCTGCGGCAGGCCGGGATCGCGCAACGGTCAAGCATCCGGGCCGACACGTCGACACAGGTCAAACTCCGGCAGCCCTGCTCCGATAACCGGCGGCTGTAATAGCCGGTCCCGGCGCCGAGTTCAAGAACATCTCCCAGCGGCCCCTCCCCGGCCATGCGGCGGACCGCCTGGAATTCGCGGTCCCGGAGCCAGCGCCAATGCCAGCCCGCCGAGCGCTCCTCATATCCGGCCGCGGCACGGTCAAAGTAAGCTTTGACGTTATCCATCACGCAAGATCCCCGGCTCGGGAAAATCGCACACAAAGGCGCAGAAGCTGAGCTCGCGGGCGCGGTAGAAACTCAACCGGTGTTTCGTCCGCGGCCGGAAAACTTCCTCCATCGTTTTTTCCGGATGATACCGAGGGACATAGCCGTTAGACCGGTATCCATACAGCGCGTAGACATAAACCCGGTGAAGGACCTGCCGGAGGGAAAAACGCCTCTCCGAAAACGAGTGAAAGAAACAGCCGCAGTCAATTCCGCTGATGACGCCTTTGATCTCATCCACCGTCAGCCAATCCAAAAACCCCAGGGAAAAGCACAGGTCCGCCGACAGGGGGCCGAGATCCCGGAGGTCCCTCCGGAGAAACCGCGCCCTGGAAGAAAACCCGAGGCGGTCACAGTTCCCGCGGGCCTCACGGAGCGCCGCTTCCGAGACATCGATCCCGATATATTCCCTGGCCCCGGCCTCCATGACGGCGGGCAACAGCCGCGCCGTCCCGCACCCGAGCTCCAGGACAACCTTGTCCTTCGCGGCTGTTCTTAAGACCCGGCCCGCCGTTTCCATCCGTTCTTTGAGCGGCCTGTTAACGTCCGGAAACAGGCCTTTGCGGCGCGGAGAATATCTGCCGGCTTCCCATGCGAGGATCTTGCAGTCCCAGAAATCCCTGATATCGGCCGGGCCGCGTCCCATCAAAGGTTAACCGCTTTCTTGAAAATCTTGCTGGAGTCTTCCTGGAGATCGATCCTGCCGTATCCGCCATTCTGGAAAGTGACCGAACGGATATCGCGGATTTGCCTGCCCGGGATACTGATCGCGACCCCGTAGGGGGATTCCACGTACAGGTTCCCGAGGAACTGCACTTCGTTGATCTTGCCATACTTCTTATGCGCCTCCCATTCGGCGCCGTCCGGAACGGTGGAATAAAAATGGTCTTTGAGCACCTCGATGGTCTGCCGGGATCCGTCTTTGTAATGGATCACCACAACCGGGTCCTTAATGAAATACGGGGAATTGACCCCATAGTGCGACTGCCTCAGGTCCCGGCCCACGATCTCCGTGTATCCGATCAAATCACCATTGGCGTCCCGGAGCAAAAATAATTTCTGCAGGTATCTGATGTTTTTCGCCGCGGCCGGGATCTCGACGACCGCGTCCAGGTAAAGGTAATCCTCCGCCTTGCGGTATCTCAGCAGCTTGGCGGCTCTTCTCTGGAGTTCCCGCTCTTCTTGAGTCAGGGTGCTGTATTCATGGATTTGCCGGTAAATATACGGCCCCTTGTACTCGACCAGATAAAAAGGCCCGCTGCGCAAGACATTGATAACGCCCCCCTCAATCGTCTTGGGGTTAAAAAACGGGAGGTCGTCCGCGAAGATCAGCAGATATCCGTGGCTGGGATCGGCCTTGGAGAATCCCTCCCCCTCCTGCCTTTGGTTCTTGTATAACAACTGGTAATGGGCATTGGAGGGCAAATGAAGAAACGTGTCAAACGGCCAGTGGTGGACGCCGAAGAAATAATAAAAATTGTTTTCATATATGTCCGGGGGGATATCCAGAGACAGGAGCAGGTCGGTGACCAATTTTGTGTGCTGATAGGAATTATACGCCACCGCGTACCTGAAATAGTGCCTCCTGGCCTTCTCCGGCCGCATTTCGTCCATATTCACGACAGCGGCGGCGGAGATAACGGCAACAAAAAGCATCAGGGCCGCCCTGCGGCAGGATAACCGGCGGATGATCAGGAATATTGAAACGGCCAGCAGTACCTCGAAGGCGGGATGAGACAACTGAAAGTGCCTGGCGTTCATCTGGGACGGCAGGGCGACCACCGGCAAAAACACCAGCCCGGTCAAAACGGCGACTTTGGGAAGCCAGACCTTTTTCAACCCGTCGCCGTCGCGCCAAAGACACCACATCCCCCACGCGACAATCACCGCCGAAAGAATCCCCGGATAAAACTTGATCCCCAGGACCTCTATCACGGGGTGCCGGATGTTATAAAAAACGTAAGTCGCGAAATTGGGCCAATATCCCTCGAGCCAGCTTTTGTTCAAAAGGTCGCCGGTCAATGTCCCCGCATTGCCCAATATTGTCTTTGTGTTCATCCAATCGTTCTTGATTTCGTTGAGAAAATAGTAACCGAACACCAGAACAACCGCCAGGCCGAACGCCTTGAGGGCGGCTTTGATCTCTTTCCTGTTGAAAATTCCCAGCAGGATCATATAAACGGGAATCAAAATCAGCATCGAAAAATGAAAACTGATCCCCAGGCAAACCCCCAGGGCGGCCATCAAAAGGAAAATCTTCTTCCCCGTTGAAACATAAAGATCATAGCAATAGAAGACCATGACGCTCGCCGGGATGATGAGACTCGCGTGCCAGCCGGTAAAACTGTAAAACACGTAGTTCTGGGAAGAAAGCATGGTCAGGAGCGACAGGTAAGCGACGGTCCGGTTAAAATGCCTCTTCGCCAGATAGAAAACGACGCCGGCCGCGCAAAGGAAGGAAAACTGCAGCAGGATATGGATCCCGCGGGGGGAACCGAACACAAAAGTAAAGGCCGAGTATAACAACGTCAGGGCCGGGCCGAAAATATAGCCGCCCTGGGTGGCCTCCGGGCCGTAAGGGCTCAACCCCCGCCCCAGAAGAAGCCGGCAGGCCCGGGCATAATCCCGCTCCTGAAACCCCATCCAGCCGAAGTGGTCGCTGAAAAAATCAAAACCATGAAAGGCGGCCACGAACAGGATGGCCGCGACCAGGAAAGAATCCCTGTACCGAACAACACCGTTGACAATTTTCTTCAGCATGAGCGCGGACTTTCCATGATCGGGGAAAGCGGCACGTTTCCCCAGAACTTTTTATCCCAAAAACAACCGCCCCTCCCCGGGAGATTCCCAAGGATTGGACGGGAAACGGCAGATCGGTTAACCGGTTTGGTTGTATGATTCCCGATGGGACGAAGGGCATCCAAACAAGCCGTGCGGCAAGATCATGAAAGTATTATAGCGGGTTTATGGGAAGTGTGAAGAAGGAATTCGATAGACGCGGCGGGCGAGGGGAAAACGGGCATGGCCCATGCTTTAACGGTTCAGAGACAAAGGGGATGCAACCATCCTTGCGCGCGGCAGATCTTATCCGCCGGCCTGGCGCGAATCTTCCAGAAACTCCCAGCGCGTAAAAGTCTTTAAAAGCTCATCCTCGATCTGCTCAAGCCGGGCCTTGGCCTGGGTGATCTCGGCCGGGGGCTTCTTGAAAAATGCCGGGTCCGTCATCTGCTGATAAAGCTCATCCTGTTCGGCTTCAAGCTTCTCAATTTGGGCCGGAAGCGCGGCGAGCTCCTGCTCTTCTTTATAGGAAAGTTTGCGGGGCCTGGGTTTCGCCGGCCTCGGGGCCTCTTCCTCTTTATTGATGTCGGGCCGCGGGTTCGCTTCCTTGGCCTTCGGCTTGCGCTGGCTTAACCAGTCGTCGTAACCGCCGGGATATTCATTGACCTCGCCGTCACCTTCCAGGACGATGGTGCTGGTGACCACATTGTTCAAAAAGGCGCGGTCATGGCTGACCAGCAGGATGGTCCCGGGATACTCCGACAGCAATTCTTCGAGCAGTTCCAGGGTCTCGACGTCCAGGTCATTGGTCGGCTCATCCATGACCAGCACGTTGGACGGCTTGGTGAACAGCCGGGCCAGCAATAGACGGTTGCGCTCCCCGCCGGAAAGGACCTTCACCGGGGTCCGGACCCGGTCCGGCGAAAAAAGGAAATCCTGCATATAGCCGATGATGTGCCTCGGCTTGCCGTTGATCATGAGCGTGTCGCTGTTCCCGCAGATATTTTCAGCCACGGTCTTTTCTTCGTCCAGCTGTTCTCTCAGTTGATCGTAATAGGCGATCTCCAGATTGGTCCCCAGCCGCACCTTGCCCTGAAGCGGTTCCATCTTTCCCAGCAGCAGGCGTAAAAGGGTTGTCTTCCCCGATCCGTTGGGGCCGATCAGCCCGATCTTGTCGCCGCGCATGACGTTCGTCGAGAAATTCTTGAAAAGGCATTTGTCATCATACCAGTATCCCAGGTTCGCGGCCTTGATCACGCTGTGCCCGGAGCGCTCCGCCTCCTGGGCCTGCATGTTGACTTTCCCGACGGCCTGGCGCTGGGCCTTCTTCACTTCGCGCATCCGCTCGAGCGCCTTGACCCGGCCTTCATTGCGCACCCGGCGGGCCTTGACGCCCTGGCGGATCCATACCTCTTCCTGGGCCAGTTTTTTCTCAAACTCGGCCCGCTGGACGTCCTCATTCTCCAGCGCCATCTGTTTGCGCTGCAGGAAGGTGTCGTAATCGCAATCCCAGCTGAAAATCCTCCCGCGGTCAAGCTCCACGATCCGCGTGGCCAGGTGGCGCATGAACATGCGGTCATGGGTGACGAACAGCAATGTCCCGGAATATTTTTTCAGGAACTCTTCCAGCCAGTTGATGGAATCGATGTCCAGGTGATTGGTGGGCTCGTCCAGAAGAAGGATGTCCGGCTCGATCACCAGGGCCCTGGCCAGCAGGGCGCGCCGCTTCTGCCCGCCGGACAGTTTTTCAAAATCCGCTTCCGGGTCGAGCTTCATGTGCGAGAGCACGGATTCCACCTGGTTATTGATGTCCCAGCTTTCGGTGCGGTCCAGTTCGGCCTGGACCCGGTCCAGCCGGCGCATCAACTCAGGCGTGTGCTCCGTATGAAGGCGGTGGCTGATGTGATGATATTCCTTGAGGACCTCTCCTCTCTTGCCCAGCCCCGACGCGACAATGTCGAACAGGTTCCCCTGGACATCGGCGGGGATCTCCTGCGGCAGGTGCGTGACTTCCAGCCCCTGCTGGCGCACGATCTGCCCCTCATCCGCGCCGAAATGGCCGGCGATGACCCTCATCAAGGTCGTTTTGCCGGCGCCGTTGCGGCCCAGCAGGGCCACGCGCTCGCCGGGCTCCAGTTGCAGGCTCAACTTGTCAAAAATGAGCGGCCCGCCGAAGGCGATCGAAATGTCCTGTAAACTGATCAGCGCCATAGATAATCAATTGGGTGACTGGTTTTGAATGGTTGGACCCTTTGCGAAAGCCAGTAGTATACACGCCGGCGTGGAATACGCAAAGGTTAATCGGGATGGCAAAAAAATTACCCACACCAATGTTCATCACATCGACATGGGTAATTTTTATCTCTTTGGAAAACTTCGAGAATGCCGCTTTTATTGACCGCTGTCCTTGCGCTTCAAAAAGCATTCCTTGCAATAGATCGGCCGGTCGCCCCTGGGCTTGAAAGGGACTTCGCACTCTTTTTTGCAATCTGAACAGACCGCTTTGTGCATTTCCTTGGGCTGTCTGTCATATCCGCCTTGAAACCCCATGATGTCCCTCTTTCTGATACCTTTTGCGGTATCTGTTAACGGACTGCTGTTTGGTGAAAAACGATTAAAACACCCAGAGGTATTATACCGGGTTTCCGCGGGGTGGGAAGGATAAAATCGAACACAAGCGGGCGTCTCCTGCCGGCTGTTTTTTTCTTCCCAGGGGGAAATTTTGATTTCAAAATGGCGCCCCGGATCGCCTTGGGGGTCTTTCTTTATTTGGTAAAAATACTCGCGATTATACTGAAATTAATATATATTTATAGTGTCTATGCGCACCTCCCCCAAAGCCCAGGTCAGCCTGGAATACATGGTTATCCTGACCCTCATCGTGGCCGGGATCATCACCGGCGGGCCTTACGTCATCCGCTCCATCAACGCCCGGTTCCATTTCATCGACGACCAGGTCCAGGATTCCCTCAGAGAAGAAATCAAGCAATCCTCCGAAACCAATTTCCCTCTGCCCACTTGCGAATGCCAGGACTTCGTGGCCGGGGCATGCGGCGACACAGCAAGCGCGGGCAATTGTCCCGGAGGGACCCCTGAGAAGCCCTGCTGCGGCGATTATCAGAGATTCAAGAAAAAACCATGCTTTCCCGTTGGCTGTGAGCTTGTGATGCCCATGGGAATAATCGAAGTGTGCGAGAATGACTCAACCTGTTGCACAGAATACCTGCCCAACGGCTGCGGGAGCACCGATCCCCCCTGCGATGCGGCCATCCCGTGCTGTCGAAACCAGGCGATCAAAACCCGAACTTGCGATTTTGGGAATGTCACAGAATCGATATGCGCGGCGCCGAATGCCGATCCCCTCTGCAATTTTAGCTGTACCGGTGTCGTGCCAAATCACACTGAAGTTTGTCCTGACGACCTGCTTCAGTTGGATGATGATACGGAGTATTCCGTTGCTACAGGGTTGGAGTGTACGACCTATTCGACCCCGGGAGGACCCTATACCTGGACACCGCCGGCGCACAAAATCTGGAAAATGGTCATCAGGGTCTGGGGAGGCGGGGGGGGAGGCGGGGGCAGACAGTCTAATCGTGCCGCTAATAATCGACAAGGCAGCGGCGGAGGCGGAGGCGGATATGCTCAAGCGGATTTCCTTTATAACGAAAACGCGACGTATTTGATAGATGTGGGTGGCGGCGGCGCTGCTTTGGCTAATGGCGTTCTCTCAAGAGTCACGCACAGGGTAGGAGCGACAGATACTGTTATCATTAGGGGCAGTCCAGGCAGCGCCGGCCAGCACGGCACTGACGTTGCCGGCGGGGCCGGCGGAGGGACATCGGTTAATACGACCGGCGGATATACGAGCGGGACAGACAGCATCCAAGTCGCCGGACAAAGAGGGGCCAGATCGGGCACCAATGCGTTAATGACTGGCGGCAAGGGCGGCGACTCAGGAAATCCCCAGACCGGCGGCGGCGCCGGCGGCTCGTCCTGTCCTACCTGCCCGCCTGATGCAACCCCCAACATCCTTGGCTCTCCCGGCTCAACACCGGGCGCCGGCGGGGGCGGTGGCGGCAGAGGCGCCCTGTTGCTTCCCCCGCCTAATCCCATCATCAATAATCTAACCGGCGGCGCCGGCGCTGATGGGATGGTCCAGATCTGCACCGGCGGCAGCGGCAGTGCAGACTGCTCGGCCCCGCCCGAAAACCCGCCTAAATGCGAGCTCTATTGTGAACCGGGGTATTTCCCGAATCCGATCAGCAGAACTTGCGCGATCCCCTTAGAAGTCACCTTCACAACGGCTGCGGATCCTTGCCCTGGAGCAGAATCAAGTTGCACACAGGATGATAGTGCCATAACAAGTGCGCAATTGTGCAATCCCGGCGAAATTGTGACATTTGCGCCTTTGATAGGGGCTGGATGCACCACCGGGGTTGAGCAACCGTGTATGGCCATCCTCTGGTGATTGACTCCCTGCAATAAAGGTTACCCTCACCAAACTTTATAAAATGCGAATAAGCAACAGCCCACCTGATCTTTATTCCGGGATCGACCATCTGTCGTTTGACACAAGGCCTTTCAGCCCTGCCCCGGATGATATCGAACAGATATGCCGCTTCTTCTCCCTTGGAAAACTCCGGCATTATGCGGTTGAAAAAGGCATTACCGTATCCCACTCCAATTTCTTTGTCTTTGCCGCAACGACCCGCGGACAATACGCGCTTAAATTTTACCCGGTGGATGCAGCCAAATCAATCGCTATTGAACACGCGGTCAACCGTTTTCTGATCGGCCATCATTTCCCGACCCCCGCCATGCACGCCGGCCAAAAAGGACAGCCCTTTCTGGCCAGCCATAACCGGCTCGCCGCCTGCTATTCTTATATTGAGGGCGTTCCGTCATGGGAGCGCATCAAAGAACCCAAAACCATTCACCAGATCAATTCTGCGATGTTCTCTTTAAAGAATATTTTATCTGCCGCTCCCGGGAGACTTCCTTTCCTTAAAAACATCAGCCTTGCGGCAAGGATCCGCGCATTGGCCCAAGCATCCCGCGCCATGGCTCCCTATGGCCACAAACGGCTGATTGACGCATCTCTGAAGGACGCTTGCCAATCATATCAACGGCACCAACCGTTGTTCACCCGCCAACGGCTCCATAATAACGCTGGCTTAACCAATTTTCTCATCTCGAACGGAACCGTCTACACTCTTGACCTATCCCACATCCGGGAGGATTACACCCCTTCCGATCTGGCAAGCCTGGTCGTTTCCTGTCTATTCTTCCAAATACCCCAAAATACGATTAAAATGATTGTTAAAGGCTACTTTGAGCAGTACAAAATAGGGCCGGACTATGCCCCAACCCTCAACACCCTTATTCAGATCGAGCTGATTAGAGAATACTTAAAGAATGTCCGGCGTAAAAAATCCGCCGACTTCTCCACCTGTCCGGTGGATTTTGCGCGCACTTACAAACTCCACCTTGCAACCCGTAAAAAAATTATTGCCGCCGTATTGAGAAGAATGAAGAACACCCCGGGGCTTATAAAATAATTATTTTATGGAACAGATAAAATACAACGATACTGGCGCTAATCCGGCATTGAGGAAATTCAACCCGTCCCGAACGGATATCGAACGCATCTGCCGCTTCTTTTCCATTGGGGAGCTCAAATATTTTGAAAAGGAAAAAGATGTTGCCTTTTCCCACGAGAATCCTTTCATCTATGTCCAAACGACACACGGGGTATACGCGCTTAAATGTTATCCTGCGGGTACGGCCAAAGCTATCACTGTTGAAAATGCCGTCAGTCGCTTCTTGATCCATCATGATTTTCCAACGCCTGTCATGTACATCGGCCATGACGGTCACCCGTTCTTGACCAGTATGGGGCGGCTTGTCACCTGTTTTTCTTATATCAAAGGTGTCCCGGCGTGGCAACGGATTAACCATCGAAGCACCATCAGCCAAATTAATGCCACCATGCTATCGCTAAAAAACATCTTATCTTTGGCCGGCGGACGCATCCCTTTAGTCAAAGAAAAGAACTTGGCTACAACTATCCTTGCCCTGATTCAAAATTTTAAAGCGCTGGGACCCTATCCGAAAGGGATGATTGGGGCATCTCTGCTGGAAGCATATCGGACATATCATAATCACCAACCGCTATTCATCCGCCAATGGATTCATAATGACGCCAATTTCTCCAATTTCCTCTTTTACAAAGAAACCCTCTATACCCTCGACCTATTCCACGTTAGAGAGGATTACGCTCTTTCCGACCTGGCATGCATGGTCTTCTCTTGCCTATTTCTTGACAACCCTGCTGCAACAGTAAAATCAATGGTAAATGACTATTTCGCCAAGCATAAAATTAGCTTGAACCATTTCTTAGTCCTTGACACCCTTATTAAAATTAAAATGATCAAACATTGTTTATGGAATATCCAACTTGGTCAACCCGTTGGCTTGGCTACAGAATCTATTACTGCCCTTTTAAAAAAAACAAACAATATTTCAAGGTCCCTGTCCCGAGACATAAAGTGAATCTACACTCAATGCGAATCAACCGCGGCTACACCGATTTTCTTGCTGGTATCAAGAAAATATCGTTTGATAAGAACGAGTTCCGCCCTTTCCAAGATGACATCCAACGCGCCTGCCACTTCTTCTCAATTGGAAAACTCCGGTATTATAAAAAAGAGGGGGGGGGCGACTTCATTCATACCAACCCACTGATCTTTGTCGTAACTTCGCAGGGAAAGCATACGCTTAAATTTTATCCACTGGATGCGGCCAAACAAATCGTCATTGAATCCGCCGTAAACCGCTACTTGATTAATCAGCGTTTCCCAACGCCGGCCATGCACATGGGGCATGACGGCCAGCCCTTTTGGGCCAGCAATGGCCGTCTCGCCGCCTGCTACTCTTATGTTGACGGCTTTCCGGTATGGGAGCGAATCGGGCAACGAAACGTTGTCCGTAAAATCAATACCGCTTTACTCTCTTTAAAAAATTTTCTATCGAGAGCGGAACACATCCCCTTCAAGAAAGAAGAAAACTTAACGACACTTATAAAAAAACTAGCCAACTCATCCTGTGCCTTAGCCCCATATGACCAAAAAGAAATGATTGACGCGTTTCTACTATGCGCAGGCCAAACATACCAGTATCATGGGCTGTTATTTACCCGCCAACGCCTTCACAATGATGCCAATCTCACCAATTTCCTCGTGCACAAGAAAACGATCTATGCCCTTGATCTGTCCCACGTCCGAGAAGATTACGCCCTTGCCGACCTCGCAAGCCTGGTGTTGTCCTGCATATATTTTGGCGCTCCCCTCACAATGGTGAAGATCGCAGCCAAAGACTATTTCACCCAGCATAAAATCGCTCATAAGTTTTCCCCGGTTCTTAATACCTTGGTTAGAATTGGGCTTATTGATAATTATATAGGAAAGATCGAGCGTGAAAAGTCTATGGACCTTCCCGCATATCCGCCAGATCTTCGGCGCACCCACATATCCCAGCTCTTGGCCCGCAAAAAAATTATTATCGCCGTATTGAAGAAGATGCGCGATAACCCAAGATTCCTTGTTTAAATATTTTAGAAACCGGTAAAGCCGTAGGATTTGATTGTAACGAAAAGCGGGGGGAGACAGGGATGGGCCAAGAGGCTTATGCTATCTTTCTTTCATTTTTTCCAACCAAAGGCCAAGGACAATTTGCCGTAATGTTTGATCATCGGTCCCGCGGCCGTTATCAACCGATACAGGATTGGGCCAAGCCCTCTCCCCATACATTTTAATCAAAATATGCCGTATTGATGTGGGGACCTGCACCTCGCTCCTGGCGCCTCGATCTGGGATCGCCTTAGCAACTCCCAATGTACGCAACAGCTTTTTATCTTCCTTCATGGCCGCAGGGATCGATTGTGACAAGGCCAACATGGGCCTTGATAAGAACGGAAAAATAAACTTGCACCCGTGTGCTTGCGCGACCCGTTGATGAGCGCCCTCATCAACCATTGCCCAATCCAGCCGAGCCGCCAAGCCGCGGAATTTCGCCATCCTTGATGACACCGGACCAAACCATTGGTCACTGCCCATGCCCGAGATGAACACATCGCCGCCGATCCGATGGTCATATTTCTTGAAAGCGGCATAAACGATCGCCAAGTCCAGATCCAACACCGGTTCATCGGTGATACCAGCAAGCTCTTCGAAAGCAGACAGGAATTCCACAATCTTGACCTGGAGGATGTGGTGCCCAAGTCCCAGTTTATTCGCAGACTGGCTTGCCGCCGCTACTGTTAAAGGATTGAAATCATCAAATCGGACAGTCACGGCGGCCACTTGAGCCCCACAGCGCTGTGCCAAAGAGGCAAGCAACATTGAATCAAATCCACCGGTGAACATAACCGCTCGAAGCTCCCCTGCTATATTTCCCATGACATCTTCAAGTATTTGCTGAACGGCCAGGCTAATGTTTTTGAGGTCGACAGGAACCCCAGATAATGAAGGGGGAGGAAGTTTCTTCCGTCCTTTTAAAACCGTTCTTGGGGCCAAAAGATAGCCATCGCGGAGATAATCCCAAGCCGCCTCCTGATCGATTTCATGGCCAATCCCTGTATACACATAAGTACCGGTCATGCCTTTTGTATCCCATGGTACCTTTCCATTTGCGCTTCGATCTCTTTATTTCGCCAAGCCAAACGACAATTGATGCATTCGTGATAATTTCGAAAGGGATTCCCAGCCAAGGCCGAAACGCGCACCTGCTCATAAGCCTTAGATTGCCACACCTCTTTAAATGATGTTTTGTAGGCATTCCCTATTGTAAGCCGTTGCATAAAACAGCAAACATTCACGTCGCCATTCAGCTTGATTGAACTAAAAAACCACCCATGATAACAAGGAGGCCACTCATCATCAAGCGCCACCTTATCGGGGTGACCTGGCAATCTGATGTGGTCATTATGCTCACTTATTTCAGCCACAGTTTTACGGACATGATCTACCCCGAGCTTATTAACAAGCTGCTCAGTCTTTGACTCGCTTGATGCATTTAATCGATTGGCGATAAAATTCACTTCAATATAAAAATTAGGATTTATCTTTGGTCTCAGCCGGGCCAATTCCCTTATATTCTTAATGACCTTCATGAAAAGATCCTGGCCCTGCAAGGCGAGGTAAGATTCCCGATCAGCTTCCCCAAGATTAATTACAATATGATCCGCTTTCAAAATATCCCGGCACCGCTCCAAAGGGAATGTCCCGTTGGAATAGATCGTCACGGACAAGGGGTATTGTTGAAGATAATCCAACATCTCGTAAAAACGTGGGTGGAGCGTCGGATCGCCCTGTCCTGATAAATAAATCCTGTCAACTTGTAGATTGGCGCAATCGCGCACAACCGCTGAAAACATATCGAATGACAAATGGTTTTTACCTGTCGGGCGATGTTCGGTCCCGGGGCCATAATAATAACAATACTGACACCTGAGGTTGCACAAATCTGTTACATGAATCTGAACAGTAGCCGGGCCTATCAACGCCCGCCCAACCTCAATACCCTTTAAACGCAAAATTAATCTGCGCGCTATTTCCCGGCGATCAAAATTCATTTTAATTATATCCCCCAGGCATGTACCTATATTGGCGTGCGGACCCCATGATATATTTTCATTTGGGCGGCGATCTTTTTATTACGTCGAATAAGGAGGCAATTCCTGCATGTGTGGAAATCCCTAAATGTATCGCCTGTCAATGCTGAGATACGCACGCGTAAGTATGCCTCCGATTCCCAAACATCCTTAAAAGATGTCTCATAGGCATTCCCAATCGTCAACTCGTCCGTGTAACAGCAAACTTTCACATCTCCGTTAAGTCTTATCGCGCTATCAAACCACCCATGGTAGCATGGCGACCATTTATCGACAACAGTGTTTTCTGCATGCAATTTTATATGTTGATTATGTTTGCTGACTTTAAACGCCGCCTTACGCACAAAATCGGCCCCAAGCTTAAAAGCAAGTTTCTCTGTTCTCAAGAAACCCTTCGCATTCAAGCTGGTCTCGACGAAAACTACTTCAATTCTAAAGTCCGGATTAAACTGAGGCCTTAGCCTCGCTAATTCCCTGATATTTTTTATGACCCTTAAAAAAGGGCCATTGCCCGTCAACTCTTGGTAAGGGGTCCGGCCCCCTTCCCCCAGATTAATTATTATGCCATCGGCCATCAAGATATCTCGACAACGTCCCAATGGGAACGTCCCGTTGGAAAAAAAGACCACTGACATCGGACACTGCTGAAGATAACGCAACATTGTATAAAAATGCGGATTTAGCGTCGGCTCGCCATCGCCCGACAGAAAGATTTTATCGACTTGCAAATCAATGCAATCGTGGACAACTTTGGCAAATCGATCAAGCGGCAAATGAATTGTACCGCTTGGGCTCTGGGCACTGCCAGGGGCGTGAAACTGACAAAACTTGCAGGCGAGGTTACACCGGTTCGTCAAGAAGAGCACGACCTGGGCAGGGCCAATCAATGCTTGCCCAGCCTCAACACCTTTTAATCGCAACACCAATCTACGCCTTAGTTCGCGCTGATCAAGAAACATCTTGTCCCCTCTTCCATCTCAAGCGGCAACTCTTCCAGATGACATTTTAAGTTTTTTCTGAGCCGCGCGCGCGGACAACTTTCTCATTAAGGAACTTGTTGACCGGAACATAACTGCAATGCCGGCATTCCCGCCATTTGGAGGAACAGGCGTGAATTCCTGCGGACGCCTCCCTGAGCGTGTTATGCAGGTAGTCATTATCAAACCAAATGGCTTTGTAACGGCGCTCATTGACATTCCCTGCGACACAGACACCGACACCATCACACGGAGCAACAACCTGCCCGTTCTCATCAATATAACTATAAAACCATCCTACCTGGCAATGGACTTTTTCCCCTCCGGTCGCGTCATAGACAAGCAGACGGTCATTATTCATGGGCGTCGGCTTTAGCGCGACGATATTTTCAAGCTGGTGACCATGGACAACAATATTTCTTAAATTTTCAAGATTGTGTTCAAATGTGTACCCGACTCCCAGCGCGGTTTCAACAATCTCGCGTAGCGCCGATAGCGAATCATTTGAAAACACCAACTCTTTCATCTCTTCAGTTGCCTTAAAAAACCGAATGTAGACCCTGTCAACCCCGCGCTGCTGGGCAAGGTCCAGGAAGGCGGGCATTTCCTTATAATTGTGATCATACACAATGAATGTCAGCACAATCTTGGGTTTCCCATATTTGCGCCTGGAAACCAACAGCCTGTCCAAGTGCTTTAGCAAATTTTCCAGTGATCCGCTTGCCTTTCCGTGAATACGCCGGTATGACTCTTCAGTCATAGCGGATAGATTCACGATCAAACGGTCCGCCAAGCAGAGGTATTGCAAATGCTTCGAGTCAAAATCGAGATGACTGTAAGCTCTTAATTTCATTCCCAGCTCCTTCACCTTGCGGAAAGCCTGCTCCGCAAAAGGATAAAGGACGATCTCCCCTCCCTCAAGATTGATTTCATCAACGCCGATCTCATGGCAATCTTCAATCACACCCTCAAGCACTTTGTAATCGAGCATGACTCGTTTCGGCGGGGACGAGATTAGCGGAGAAAAATACCAACAAAATGCACATTTGCGGTCGCATGCCTGAATGGCATGAATATTCACAGATTTAGGCCCGATCAAGGGCCGTCCCAGCAACGCGCTTTTTGCCCGTAACATGTCCCTAACTTGGGGATCCAAGGATTTCAGCGTTTCAACATTAACCATAAGTCATTCTCTCCAGAGATTGGAAAATAGAATCACCCGCCATTCTTTCTTGCTCCGTAACGCCCCAATAAGCTTAAAAAACCGTATCAGTTCCTTTCGGGATAGAGCTGTTGAGAAATCCGTATGATGCGTCACTATGCCGGACACCGGTCTGCGAACCATGTCCTTGATAAGCATTTCAACCATATCCGCAGCGTTATGAACAGAACACAATCCGTCCCTCTCATATCGGCTAAAAGAAATCTTCGCCGGCAATTCGATCAACCGGTTCTTCCCTTCTCTTCTGCGGTTTCCAGCGGAGAAAGCCCAAAAACCCTCCGCCTGAAGCACCCGCAATGTCCGCTCATCATACCCGTGAAACGGCGGAACGAACGCGGGGGTAAAACGATCCCCGAACGCCTGCCGCATAAGCCTCGCCCCCTGCCGAATGTCCTCCCGCTGGGATTTCAAAGACCGGGAGATCCCGAATTCATATTTTATTCCCGCGCGGGGAGAATGGTTCAAATGCCTCCAGCCATGCTGAACGATATCCAACAAGCGCGGTGTTTTTTCTTTGGCGCGGCGCAGGAAACGGACCAGCCCCTTGTCCATTTTGCCCGGGATGACGGCATAAACAACCGGGACGGCATGGTCTCTGGCCAGATCAAAGAAAAAACGAAAGCTTTTATCCAGCGTCCAAACATCGTCATCCCGGATAAAAATGTGCCGCCCCATGGATTCATGTTCCTATTTTTTGAAAAAACCGCTATACTACACCTTAACATTGAAAAATAGAAAAATGCGCGTCCTACTCCATTATACCCATAAACAAACCCTGGGACACACCACCCGGAGCATCAGCCTTGCCGCCGCGATCTGCCGTCAGGGCGCGGAACTGCTGATCCTTCAGGGGGGCGTGCCCCAACCCTTTGTCCGCTTTCCTCAGGGCTGCCGTGTGGCGGACATCCCTCTTCCCTTCGACACCCGCGCCAGCTTTCAGTCGCACGTTGTTCCCGCATCCGCGGCCCAGCGCTCCCGGTTCATCCTCAAGACAGCGGCGGAATTCGCCCCGGACGTCTTTGTCACCGAGTTCTTTCCATTCGGGCGGCTGTCCTATCTGCCGGAGCTCCTGCCAACACTGCGCACCCTGCGCAAAAAGGGCGTCCGGATCATGTCCAGCATTGGATACCCCCTGCTTGTCGATCTGGACCGGCTGGAAGACAAAAAGTTTACCGCATTGCACCGCGCCGTGTTCGCTTTCTTTGACGCCTTTCTCATCCACACCCCGCCCGAGCTCGAGACCCGATACATCCAGGACAGCATCCAATCCGCCGCCCTGTCCCGCGCATACGCCGCTTTTATGAAAAAGCTGAAAAAAAGAACTGTTTATACCGGATATATTGTTCCCGAAAAGATTATCGCCAGTGGCGCAGGATCCCCGACGGAAGAGTTCAACGGGCCCAATGTCATTGTCAGCCGCGGCGGCGGCGCCGTGTATCCCAAGTTGATCACTTCGGCCATTGAGGCCCAGCGCCTTCTCGGTGACAACATCCGCACCGTCATCACCTCCGGCCCGGCCACGTCTCCCAAGGAGAGAGCTCTTTTTCAATCCTGCCTTAAGCCCGAAGACAACGGACGGGTGTTCCTGGCCGACCTGCTCCCGGACCTTGACGATCTTCTGCGCACCTGCCGTGTTTCGGTCAGCCTGTGCGGCTACAATACGTCCGTCCAACTGATGCGCTACGGCACGCCGGCCGTCATCGTCCCCTACCAAAATAAAAATTACGACATGGCGACCAACGACCAGATCGCGCGCGCGCGGTTGCTGCAAGAAAAATTCTCAAGCATCGTCCTCGATCATGACGCCCTGACAGGGCCATCCCTTGCCGATGCGATCAAAGAACAAATGAACCGCCCCCGCCCCGCCCCTGCGCCCGCCGAATGGTTTAGCGGAGCTGATGTTGCGGCGCACCTTGTCGTTCAAGGTACTCCAAATTAAACTTCTTCAAGAACCCGTGATAGGCAAAACAGCCCGGGCAATCCCCCTGCGCGGCGGCATCGGAATGTTTCTTCCTCACGCTGTCTAACTCATCGGGAAGTTTCCCATCCAGCCCCACCTTCCCCGCCGGAGACAGATACAGGCACGGATAAACATCCCGCCGGGACGTGATAAAAAGGGCGCGGGCCGGCGTGGCGCACGCGCGGATGCACTTTCTGCCGCCGGCGAGCAGGACCGTCATGGCTTCAACCAGTTCTCGATTAACACCCGGATAATCGTCCTTCAATATGGCGGCTACCTGTCCGCGGACCTTCTCAACCATTTCCTCTGTCAGAGCGGCCAATGATTCGGCCCCGGGCATGTCGTGGCGGTGATAATAATCAACCACACCGGATTCCATGATCTTGGGGGAAAACCGTGCCTGAAAACGGCGGGCAAGCCGGTACACATCCGCCAGCTCCGCATAATTGACGCGGTTAATCGTGAACTTGAATTCCAGGACAATGTCCTTGCCGAAATTCTCCGAGACCCATTCGACGGTCTTCATCGTCTTCTGATAAGCCCCCGGCCCGCGCAATTGATCATGCGTTTCAGACCCGCCGTCAATGCTGATCCCCATGTGCATCCCGTGCAAAGACGATCCATGGGCCGACAGGACCCGCCGGACCCCTTCAAAATAAGCCGCATTGCTGTAAACGCCGAATCCAACGATCTCCCCGCGCTCGCGGAAGAACGACATGGCTTTCAACAGGCGCCCGCAATTTTTGTTCAAAAACGGCTCCCCGCCGGTGATGGACACGAAATGAACCCTGTAACGCTCCAACAGCTCCCTCATCATCTTCACGACCATTGCCGCGCTCATCTCGTGCCGCTCCTTCTCCGCCCATATCCCGCAATGCTGACAATGGAGCTGGCAATGGTTGGTGATCTCAATGGTGATATCGTTGAGCAGCTGTTTATCCACGGATGTTCGCCTCCGCTGACGCCTCGGCCCGGCGGATGTTCTGGTCATAAAAAGGGCACGTCGCACAGGCCTTATACATTTTCTGGATATGACCGTATTTTCCCAAAAGGCGCATGTTCATCATGCGGGGTGAAAGCCAGATGTCTTTCAAAGACCTCCGGTCCAGTTCGCCGAGATTCATCTCGGGGATCCGGCAGCAGGAGCTGGTATTGCGATTCGACGTTGCGATCAAATAAAACCAGCCGTTCAAACAGGCCGGAGGGGTTCTTTTTTGCTCGCCCTCCGGATCTGCGCCGGGATCATCTGGCAGAGCAATGTCCCGATTATAGGCATGGACATTCATTCTTTTAAAATAAATCTGACGGACGCCAAGCCGGGACGCCAGGTCGCGCATTTGCTGTTTCTGATGAACATTCATCTCATTGACGATATAAACGATCTCGATCAAGAACTCCGGTTTGCCGGCATCGCGCAAGGAGACCAGGCGCTCAATATTGGCCACGACCCGATCGAAAAGATCCTTTCCCTGCACATCGCGATATTGCTGCCGGTCCACGGCGCTCAGATCAACCACCACATGATCGCATTTGATCACATCCGAACAATAATCCAAGGGGAACGTCGCGTTCGTAAACAATTTGACCTTTAACGGTTTATGCTCTATGTGCCGCATCATGTCCCGGAACGACGGATGAAGCGTCGGCTCCCCCGCGCCCGTGATATGGAGCTGGTCCACCTCCAGGTCAACGGCATCTCGGACGATCTCCAGAAATTTCTCCCATGGGAAGAAATGGGCCTTATCAAAATGGGCCGGATTGCCCGGGGCGTGGGTCCAGCAGTACCGGCAGCTGAGATTGCACGAATTGTTGATATCCAAAGCGACAATCTCGGGCCCGATGTCAACTTTCTTATCACGCACCCCGGCAATCCGCTGTAAATACCGGCGCCCCAATTCCACGTCATCAAAAATCATAAAGTGTCCCCGGCTATAAAAATGGGCAATGATCGGTTATTTTCGATTGTCATCTTGTCATTAAGCAACGGCCTGTTTTGCGCCGGGTCGCAGGGGTCTTTTCCCCGGGAAAATAGCCAACGCTGGCTCCTCTTCATTTCTTTATACAAAGGGCACCTGGTGCAAGGGATATCGTCCCTCTCCTTTTCTTTACCCAGCAGCATGGCTCTGGCGTAATTCATCTTTTCGTTATTCAATATCCCGACCAGGTCTTCTTCGAAGGCGTTCCCATAATCGCCCCAATGGTTCTGGCAACAGCCCAGAACCCGGCCGTCCGGATTGATCTGGGGCTGAAGCCACATCTGCGAACAATCCTTCTCGCCCAAATAAATCCTGCCATATGCCTTCCGGTATTCTTCTCTGCTGGCAGCCCGCAACCCCGATATTCTTTTCACCAGATATTTATTCTTGACCGGAGAAAAATCATCCCACGCAAGCTTGACATAAAACTCCATACCGAACTTGAGCGCCATTTTTCTTGCAAGGAGAATCTCGTGCTCATTATGCCCGAACGCAATGAACTGCCAGCGCAGCCTGGGCCACACCGACCGGTATTGAATCTTGAGCTCGTTGATCTTCCGGATATTTTCCATGACCTTCTCAAAATCCCCGCCACGGCGGTAGATCCGATACGTTTCGCGGCTGGCCCCGTCGATCGAACACGTGATAACGCTAAACTGATACTTGACCAACCCCTCGAGCATCTCTTCACTGACCGTGTTCAGATTGACGCCGGTCGCCGCGCTTAAAGTGATCTTTTTCGCATACGCATGCTCCACAATTTTCAGCAGGTCACGGTTCAAAAAAATTTCGCCCTGACTGCTGAGTTCAATATGACGGATCCACGGATTGGCAGCCACGAAATTCTCAAAATCGGCAAACTTGAGCGTCTTGGAGCCCAGGGTTCTGGCTGTCAATCCCGATGTGGTTTTACACGTCGGGCATTTCAACTGGCAAACCGTTGAAGCATCCAAACGTATTTGGGATGGCTTTATTTGCATGCAGCCCCTGCCTTGAGAAAAGACCGGCAACATTCGATAACACTGCGGGCTTTTTCCTGGTTCATGAACGAATACAACGGGAGGTGCAGGGCATCCGAGTTGTACCACCGGCTCACCGGGAACGTCCCTTTTGCGATCCCTTGGAAAACTTCCATCTGGTGAAGCGACAGATAGGGCTTCTGGGCCATGATTCCCTGTTTGGCCAAAAAATCCATAAACTTGTCCCTCCCGTCACAGCAAACCACGAAATTCTGCGGGACGCTTTCCGCACCGGGAGGGTCTTTAAAAATCGTCAGGCCCTCCATAGCGCCGAGCTCCTGCTCATAGAGCTCCTTGATCTTCTGCCGGGAAGCGATGATCTCCTTCAGATGAGCAAATTTGACCTGCAGGGCGATCAGGTCCATGAACGACATCGGGGCGAAGCGCTGTCCCAAATTCAACAGTTCGTTGTCGTCCCGCCAGTCTTCCATCCAATGGCGGACGCGATTGTATTTTTCATCGTTAAAAACAACCATGCCCCCGCCGCCCCCACAGGAAGACAACGGCTTGTAATACGAGAACGAGAACACAGCCATGTCCCCGAAACTGCCCAGCATCCGCCCCTGAAAACGGGAGCTTTCCGCCTGGCAGACATCTTCAATAAAAACGATCTTTTTGTCCCTGCAGATCCGGCCGATGCGCTCCACGCCGCAGGGACGCCCGAACATATGGGCAGCAATAACAGCCCTTGTCTTCTTGGTTATCGCGGCCTCCACCAGGGACGGGTCCATCTGCAGATCCTCCGCCCGCGCGTCCACCGGCACCGGCCTGGCCCCGCAATAAAAGACGGCCAGGGCCACGGCCTGATAGGTCAGGTCAGGGACGACCACTTCATCCCCGGGGCCAACCCCAGCCGCCAACAGGGCCATTTTCAAAGCGTCGCTCCCGGAATTGACGGCCACGGCATGCTCAACACCAATATAAGCGGAAAATTTCATTTCGAAATCCCGGACCATCGGCTTGATGTCGTTGAGGCCGCTCATACCCTTCAGGGCGCGCTCCATTTCCACCGCGTATTCACGCGCCAGGGCCTGCTCGATCAGGACACTTTCATATCTTATGCCTGCCATGCCACCGCTCCCATGATCTTGTGATCAACGGCTTCGATCTGCTCGCAAAGGTCAATGTATCGCCGGACCCTGTCCTCATATTTACGGCCGGGCGGGGTTTGGGCCGCGTAAGACGCGTTGAAATTGCTGATGCTGCGGTAACTGCAGTTCGGATGATCGGCGATGTGCTGTTCCAGGGCCCGGAAATACGGTTTGGCCTGCGGCAGGAATTCCCCGGACGATCCCTGGCTAAAATCCATCAGGTAAAGATGCTCCCGGACCTCCTCGGGGAAAGACAAGAGCAGCCAGTTCGCCAGGATCTTCCCGCTGGGGACAGACAACAGGTCCCACGCCCCCCGGGCGGGCTCGCTGTATCCTCGGCCGATCAAACCCTGCCTTCCCTCTTTCAATTCCCAGGCGCAGGCCCGGCGGTATTGGTCTAAAAAGATATCCGAAGATTCCCGGTCCCAGACTTCAAGAAAGGCCGGATGCACTTCCAATGATCTCAGGCCCATGGCCGCCAGGTACTTCACGTTGTCCAGAAGCTTGGCCACGCCGGAAGGGTGCACCACCATGGTCGCGGTCATCGGCCCTTTGGACCCGATCGCCAGGTTGACTCCCCGGACGATGTCTCTGTAGTAAAACTCGCCGATACCCGGCCTGTTGCGCTGGGTCGTGGCCTCGTCCCCGTCGATCCCGACCTCCAGGTTGACCCCGTGGCGCAGGAAGAACTCCATCAGCGGCTCATTCAGCAGGGTGGCGTTGGTCTGCACGGAAATATACCGGCTCAACTCCTCCCGCCTTATGGCCGCGATCATCTCCTGGAGCCGGTCCGCGTCCATCAATGGCTCGCCCCCGGAAAAAATAAATTCCGCCGGTGCAACGGGGCGGATATAATTGAGAATGTTCTGAAAAGTCTCCGGCGTCATGACCTGCTTCTGGGTCCGGTATTTATAGAAACAATACCCGCAACCCAGATTGCAACGGTCCGTGAAGAACAGCCAGACGTGGTTAACGTGTTTTATCATGTCCGTATTTTTTCAGCCTCAGGGTCAGGTGCGTGCGCGTCAAGAACCGCATGATGTCATTGATCGCCCACGTGTTCATGTATTCCCGGCCCATCATCGTGTTCATCAACTCAAAGCTGTGGCAGACATGCTCGCGGTAAGGCAGAAGGGCGTGCTCCTGGTGCATCTTTTCATAAGCCTCCTGATAATAAGACAGGATCTCCGGCCGGAACTGTCCGGTGGCAGGGTTCCAAAGCGTGAATTCGATCCTTTTTTCCTCGGGCAGGCACAGGAACGCGTCGCCCCCGAAGAGATAGTTCGGCGGATGCAGGCTCAGGTCCATAACCCCCGGGCCGATCCATTTCACGTCCTCATTGGCATACATCACCCGACGGAGCTCGGGGCGGCGCGCCATTGCCAGATAGTTTTCCTTAAACAGGGCGACGCTCTCGGGGGTCCAGGGCATGAAAGCCGCTGGCGTGACATCCACATGGGGAATTCCCAGCTGTCTTAAAAAGCCCAGCCCCTGCTCCATGTGCTGGACTTCTTCAGGGTGGACCGTCATGGTCGAACCGCACTTGATCCCTGCGTCCATGCATTTTTTGATCGTCTCTGTCAGTTTCTGAAAAGATCCCGGCTTCAATCCGCAGCGGTGCTGGTTGGTCGTTTCCGAGGCGCCGTCAATGCCGAACTCGAGACTGACGCCCAGCTCGCGCAACCGGGAGATCGATTCATTGTCGATCAACAGACCGTTGGTCTGAATGTGCAAGGACGTGTCTTTAAAGCGCTGGTGGGCTTCGTTCAAAATTTTAAAGAGATTGTCCTTGGCCAGGAACGCCTCCCCCCCGCTGAAGATCAGCGTGGAAGGGGCTGTTTTTTCTCTCTCGAACAATAAAAAGAGCTGTTCGACCGCGTCCAGGGAGATCTCCCGGCCGTGCATATGCCGGAAAAAGCAGTAGTCGCAGTGCAGATTGCACCGCTCGGTCACATAAATCCAGGTGTAATTGACCCTGAATTTCTTAGCCACTTTTTCTGGCATCAAGGAAGTATTTGATCTTTCCATTGATTGTCCTGGGGATCGCCCCTTCATACATTCTGGCCTCAACACAACGGTCCAGCCCCACCGCTTTCACCACGGCTTCCGGCAAGACCCGAAGCCGCCTGGGGTCGCCGCCGGCCACACTAATGATAAGTTTATCATGATATTGCAGCGGGTGCTTATCTATCACGAAGAAGAACCTCGGGTGGCCCAGGAAGTCGTTGACCGCCCGGATCAACTCCTGTTTCAAGACCACGACCCCGTTCACCAGCAGACTGTCTTCCGTCCTGCTCAATACCTTGAGCCCTAACGCCCCTTTTCGGCGGACAAGTTCCACCCGGTCCCCCACGCGGTAGCGGATAAACGGCATGCTCACGTTGTCCGTGTCCGTCACCAAAAGCGCTCCCGTCCCGGTTTCCGCCACCCGGCCGGAATCGTCCAGCACCTCCAGGATCAGCCCGTCAGCAACGACCCGCATATACTCGTCGTCCGGCCTCAGGGCCACGGCCAGCCCGGAGATCTCCATGGCCCCGTAATGGTCATGAACATCCACCCCCCCCATGCGCTCGATGCGCTTGCGGTACGCGGGCCACAACGGTTCTCCGTTGACCAGGCAGCGGCGGATCGAATGCTTGCGGCCCAACAGGGCAAAAAGGTCAAAGAGCTGGTTCGTGTAGGCGTTGATTATCGCAGGTTTCAACTCGCGGACCAAGCGGGCCGCTTCCAGGACCTTCTCCGGCGTGCTGATGGGGCCCAGAGGAATGACCCCGCATCCGGCCGCCTTGAAGGCCGCCTCCATCAGGCGGCCGCCGCTGTTGAGCTCATACCCGCACAGATTCAGGCACAGCATCCCTTCCTGGACGCCGGCAAGACGGTAGAGCTTGACCAAGCGCCGCAGATGGGCCTCATACGCCCCTCGGGAATGGGCGATCAACATCCGCGAAGAGGTCGATCCCGACGTGGCCGTCACGTTAAAGGCGTCCTTGACCAGCCCTGCCCCGGCATACGCCTGAACATCCTTCCTCCCCGACACCGGGAGGCCCTGAAAATCTTTCCAGGAACGCAGCCGCACCCGGTAACGGCGGTCTTTCCCGGAAAAGGCCCGGAGCAATCGCGAAACTTTTTTTAGGGTGTCCATATTGGCCATGGGGCCTTCCGACGATTCCGGGAGTTCAGGTAATCAGTATCCCCACCTTAATTATTGATGGATCGCTGGATTTGGTTTATCATATATCCAGGTATGATTTTTTCACCTCACGCCTTTATTCCAAAAGAGCAAAATCATGAAGAATGAATACGATATTCTAAATTTTACCGACAAACTGATACTGCATTTTTATAAAAATCGTTACCTCAAAGGGAAGGCCGGCTACCACCCCTTGCCATGGCTGGGGATATCAGAAAGCGAAAGAAAAGAAGGTTGCCATGAACGGCTGAATGCCCTGTTGGAATTTTTAAAAATATCCAGAGTCGGGAACGGCGTTGTCCTTGATGTGGGATGCAACGTTGGTTTTTTTTCCTTATCCTTAAAAGAAAAGGGATTTTGTGTATATGGAGCCGATGAAAACAAGTTTTTTCTTACTGTCGCGGATATCATCGGGCGCTCAATAAAAAAAGGAAATTTCCTTCCAATTAACATATCCGTTGATAAAAAAGTCGTGGAATTCCTACCTCCTGCCGATATTTGTCTTTGTTTATCCATTTGGCACCATTGGGTCAAAAAACAAGGGTTAACAAACGCTACCGCTATTTTAAAATCGCTATTTAAGAAAACCAGAAAAATCTTATTCTTTGAAACCTCAAAACCCAGGGCGATCAATGATTTTTCTGTCAAAAAATACCTAGTAAAAACCTTAAATACAAATCATATCTTTAGACTTGGGGAATCTATCCCCCCAGAAACTTCGCCCCAAAAAGTTGATATCCGGGAGCTCTTTGCCGTCATTAAATGAAAATCTCCTCATGCACCTGCTGTTTTGGCCCTGGCCAAGATCGAATCAAGCGCCGGGGTTTTTATGCCTATCCTGCGAGCCTGACGGACAAGGGCACCAGTAATAAAATCGAGCTCCGTCAAGCGCCCAGCTGAAATATCCTGAAATATTGATCCCCGGTGAGATATGCCCGTCAGATCCCCGTCGCGCACCCTGCGAATGAGCCGTAAGGGATCGAACGCAAGCCGCACTCTTAAAGCCCTGGCTACGGCTCGACCTTCCTTAACTGCCTGCCGCACCAATTCCCAGGTTCCCCGGTTCTTCTTTAGAATATCATATTTCTGCCCGGTTATGACGGGCAATGGGTTCATCGCCGCGCTAAAAATGAGTTTTGCCCAAACAGGCCCGCGAGAATCACGGTATGCTTTGGCCCCAATGCCGCATTCGCAAAAAAGGCCGGCAACCAGCGGCGCCCCATCACCACCGATATAGATATCGCCTCGATAAAATAATGTTGCTTGGCCAGGGCCTCTTTCTTGGCAGGCCATCGTTGTCACGCCACGACATACATGAGCCCGCTTAAAAAATCGTTTCGTCCAACCGATATCAAAAATCCCATTCTGCGGGAAAAATACGCACCGCGGATCAAGCCCGGCTGCTTCCGCTACCGCCCCCCGCATGTCCATAATCTTGGTTGCAATGATTAAGACCTCAACCTTGTCGCCCGCCAGTTCTGTCAGGGACGAGACTGTTCGAACTTTCACCTTTTGCGTATGCCCTTGTTCTTTGATAATAAACCAGCCCTTCCTCAGCGCCCGATAAATCACAGGATTTCGTTCATACACGGTTACGGCCGCCTGCTCCGCCAATAAGGCCGCAAAGCACTTCCCCAATGCCCCGGCACCGATAATGACGATTTTACCCATCACGCCTCCAACAAAGAAAGAACACCGCTATTAAGATCCTCCAGCGTTCGGCTTTTCAATATCAAATTTGCCAGTGTTCCTCCCTGGAAGCGCAATACCTGGTCATAATCCCTGATTACCCGCTGCTCCGGCTTAGACTTGAGAAAAAACACAAGCTCTTGCATCAATGCAAGGCTTTGCTCGGATTCCGTCATACACCAAAAATCAAAAAACGGTTCCCGCAGGCACATCTGTAAGATATCTCGCATCAATGCCGGGCTCACCTCCATCTGGATAGGGAGAAAATTCATTATAAACATAAACGGAATAATATAGTTAGGGACGGCGGGGGCCCGATCTCGCCTGTTAAACAATATTTGCCAGCCAATATTGGGTTCGATACCATTTAAGGATCCGATCCGGAGGACCATCTCAAGATTACGGCGCAGGGCTGGGGCCGTCTCCCCACGAATCCCCGTCATGAAAGAAAGCTGGAGCTCTGTCTCTTTTCGGCGGTACTTCAGAAACGCCGCCAGTCTCTTCGCGCTATTTTCTCCCTTGCGTATACGTCGCAACAATGCCAGGTCAACATGCTCAACGCCAAAAAAAATCGTTCGGCAACCCGCCGCGGTCATCCGATCATAGATATCAGGATCAATGTCATCTAACCTCGTCTTACAACGCCACGTTACCCCGGGGTTTTCCTTTTCCAAACGCTTAAGGAATGACTCGGTAAATGGCCTGTCCGATATAAAATTTGGTTCACAGAACTCAAAATATGTTTTCCCACCACGCTGGCCGGCACGCATCCACTGCAACACCTCATCCGGAGACCGCTGCGTGATCGCCGGCGCCCCTTCAAACGGCAGACGGTTATAACAAAAAGAACACTTGGCATAACAGCCAAACGTCAAATATCCCCAGAAACGGTAATTTTGATAGCCATAACGCCCCAAGGATTTTTCAAGATGTTCAAAGAAAATATCGTCCGGTAAATGAGGATCCCCGATATGTTGCTTCACATACTCCTCGATATCCAATGGACTAAATGTGATGTTCTCCCGCCAGATCAAGGATGTTTCATATAAGGAAAAATAGGGGGAACAAATGATGATTTTTTTATTTTTTAACAGGGGTAAATAAAGATAGAGGAAAACCAGCGATTCGATCTTGGGATAATTATTATGACAAGCCATGGAAACAAGGATCGTTTCCTCCTTGATGCTGGTCAGCAATTGCATGAGAGACGAACGAAAGTCAGGTTCAGTGGACCGTTCGATATCATAAAACCCGTAAGGGCAACCCAATTCATCGAGAATGGCTAAAGCTTTGACCAACCCGACCGGCAACAGGCCATGATGTTTGGGAATAATCTGAAGGACCGCGAGCGAACGGGACTCCTTCATGATCTCCTCCTCATTCGTTCAAGGACGAGGTACCCCCCGGCCTTATTCGCATTGACCTTTAGATCAAATTTCTGCGCGCATTGCGCAAGCAAACGGCCCGGGGAAACCCCGCAACCCATAAAATCATCCCCCGGATCGAGATAACTGATAATCCGTCCACCCGAACGCAGCAACCCCATCATCCTTGCCAGCTTTACCTGATAATATGCCAAGGTCTCCTGCCAGAAAATATCTGACAAATAAATTAAATCCAATGATCCCCGCTTAAAATAATCGGGGCTGTCAAAAATATCCATCCGCACAAACCGTAAACAATCAAGGCGCTCACGCACTCGGTCGGCAAACCACAGGTCTTTTTCCCAGAATGGTCCGGATTCCCGCAAGACAAACATTTCATCGTCCGTAATAAGTTCATATTTTTCAGCCAATCCAGCGGGAGGCACAATCTTTTTACCAGTGACCGCATGGTATAAATACACCTGTTGCAGACTGCGAACGTTCTTTTTAACCGCTGCAATCCTGCCGGGATAGGCCTTCCGCAACCGCTCAAAAGATGGCATTGCCTTATTTTTCTTTAATAAAAAGGCTTTGGCCGCAAGCACAAAAAGCTGGGCGGGATTCGTATCAACCGCCCATAAAGAGCATCTCCCATGGACGGCACCAAGGATGGTCAAGGCCTGGTTACCACCGCCGCAACAAGCCAAAATATTACGGCAGTCGCCGGAAGAGACCAACGCGGCAAGCTGTGGCAGTGGTTCTGTGGTGTCATAATACCGGACAAACCCGCCAAAGCGTTTTAGCGCCTTGTAGATTCCTATTTTCTCAAACCTGTCTCTTTTCATCATTAAAAGAAAACCTGGGAAGAAGCGGCCTTCAAAATAAATTTTCTACCAACGACAAGGCCACACATCTTTGATGCACAGGAAGTCAACACAGATTGAAATCCACGCGTAGGGGTGTTATCGGCAAGAACCACGTTGCTCAAAGCCTTGCCTTATTAAAAACCCAATTGGTAATACAAATTCATCAACCAAGGATCAGCGTAGGTCCTGAGCAATGAGTTCCCCTTGCTATAATCCTGCCGCGGATCATACTGATTGCGAAAACGAATCTGCAGGCGCGACAAAAATTCTTCTCCAAACAAAATCCTTGCAAGAGAAGTGAATTCGTGAAGCCGGCGGATCTCCCATTTCCCGGAATATTTCCATACCCCTTTGGAGAGGGCCACCAGGCCGGATTGCCGGAGAAACTGCAAACCTTCCCCGCAATGTTGATCAAGAGATACGCCGAAACGCCGGAAGAAAGCCCGCTCATCAAGGCCATAGAAGATCGCTAACACCGCATAATGGGACTTTACGTAGCCAAAGTCCTGCGCACAGGCATCGACCCGCGTAAAATCTACCGTAGAATTTTCATCAACGTGATAAAAAACAGCTCCCGGGAATTGCCCCCGGGCAGAAGGGCCGAAGGCCGCAATCGCCGTATCAAGGTTCAAATATGCATTTCTCCCCCCCTCTCCTTTTAACGAAAACGCGTCATACCCTTTGCGGCGAAACCCTGCCGCGGTCAGAATCTTGAACGCAGCGTTCAGCATGTCATCTCGCCTTTTAAAAAATTCGGGAACTGTTTCTCCAAGGCTGCACAATTTTCTCGGTGATGAGCCGCAATAAGGGTAAATATGCGCGCTGGTAGCCCCTCCATCAATTAAAGTCTTTAGATCGTCAATAAAACTGCTTACAGTCTGTCCGGGGAGGCCCGCCATGAGATCAAAATTCACATAAGGAACCCCCGCTTTTTGGGCCGACTTCAAACACCATAATACTTTTTTCCTTGTTTGAGAACGACAAACCAGTTTTAAAACCTTCTCATCCAACGATTGTACGCCTACGCTTAGGCGGTAAAGTCCCCGGGTTGACAATGCCGCCAGCTTCGATGCTGTCCAGGAAGAAGGATTGGCTTCGAAAAGAATCTTACGGCGCTTGGCCGGAAAGGCCTTGTCAACCTCATCAAGAATAGCCGTGATTTGCGCCTCATCAAGGATGGACGGGGTGCCTCCTCCAAACAAAATGGTATCAGCATCCATGCCCTTATGGAGAGGCGCAAGAAGCATCATCTGATGTGCCAGGGCTTTGATATAGGCGTCAATCTCCGCACGTTTCCGCAACAGGACCTTAGAACAATCACAAAACGTGCATATCCGCCCGCAAAAAGGGACATGAATATACAGTTGGGCCTTGTCAATGGAGCGCACAAAAGCATCTTTTTGCCGCGCAGTCCTCACCATTTCTGCGACGGCATCCCACGATGACGGAACCGTTAAAGCGCCGATCAAAGCATCTTCGAATGACAAAGTTTTAGTATAGTTAAGAAAAAACAGGAAATTGCGCTTATCGAAACTGTCCTGGTCCATATCCATTGCACTCCTTCACATCAAGCTACGACTGGCGCCTCCGTTGCCTTGCACAACAAACACGGCCGCCAATACGGCTTCGACACATCCATGACTGGGTTGAATCCGTTTCTCTCAAAAAAGATCTCTTCAAAACTTTTCGACAGCAAATTCCCGAAGAAAAAAGGATCTTTGCCGATAGGTAATCCATTAACCGCGCGGAAGGGATTATAGCAGCCATAACAATCACCATTACCGTCGATAAACATCACATATTTATGGACCTCACAAGAGTATTGCGTATGCCTGGAGCAACCGTGGATATCCGCGCCCGGCTTTCCGGAAAGCGGTTTTAACCTCTTGAGCAACAACTCTGTTTTCTTGATAAAATCCACCAGGTTCGTGCGCTCCAACAAGTATTGTTCCCGGCTATTTAATCGCGCCAATAATAAGACTTTTTGCAATCCTCCATAATCGAACCCAAGGTATTTCGTGGTCTTAATATAACTGTGCACGTGTTGATAGGAGACGTACAACCTCCGCGTGCCCAATTCAGCGGCAAGCAAACGGTGCACCTCCTGAGGGAAAGAGAAGGCATCCTTCAAGGATTGCGTTGATATGACATAATTCGTCTTAAGTGTGACGTCGAGATTCCTTGCAGAAATAGACCGCATAACATTCTTCACCAGGCCGATACAGCGGTCAAAAGAGAACCCGGGCGAGGGCTGATGGATCGTGGCCATCCCATGTTCATCAACAGCGTTTAAATTGATCGTGAGTTGCCTTATGAAGGGCAGGATCTCGATAATCGCCTTGTCATTAAGCGCATTGGATAACAACTCGACCTGATATCCCAGGTCATGCGCCATGGCAACCACTTTGGTGAACACCGGGTTCAAGGTCGGCTCCCCGCGTCCTCCTATTTCCAATTCCCGGAATCCGCGCGCATAAGCGGCCGAGAGGACATCATACCAACGCTGCGGGCTCATCGAATCCTTATCACTCAGGGGGTGGGCCTCTTTAACATAGCCATACATGCAGAATGTACAATGGTATTGACATCCGTCATAAAGCGAGATCAATAATCGTTTATTTTCCATAAACCGCGCTTACCCCAGATCTTTAGGCGTGACGGAAGGCATCCAGCTTCCCGGCATTGTGCCTTGATACATTTCAGGCAATCCCGCGCAATCTGTCCCCTCACAACAAGGATGCTTTTGAAAACCGCAAGATTGATATCTTGCATCAAAATTCCTGCTTATCCCATAGCATTGCGGCTGCTGCATTTGATGAAACTTTTTATAAGGCCAGTCCAGAAGACACACCGGGAAATATCTTACACGTATTCCCCTGTGGTGATTTACAAGGTGTTTTAACGTCTTATTAAGATAGGGGGCCGCCAACGCATAAGGAAGTATTAATTCATATCCCTTCAAGCTCATAGGCACATACCCCCAGAAATGCATCTCAATAATATTTTTGAATCTCAGAAGGAACTCCCCGATTTCCGGCAGGACCGCATAATTCATGGAATTCATAACAGTATTTGTGATCACGGTCAGGCCTAATTTATCAAGATTTTCTAAACCCCTGACTGTTTGAGCGTGCGCTCCAGTCCTTCCCGTAATCCTTTTAGAAAGATCGTCGTCCGTAGCGTGGAAGGAAACAAAAAATTGATTAACGCCCGCGGCTTTCAACACTTCTGCCTTACGAAGATCAGACAAGGCCCTCGCGTTAGTCTGGATCATGACATTGCGATACCCATAATCCCTAGCGCAAGAAGCATATTCCGGCAACTGCTCATTGAGCGTGACTTCGCCCCCGGAAAGAATAACCCCCGAGTGCCTGCCCTTCGGGATCGACTCCAAGAATTTCCTAAAATAAGACAAGGAAATGACGTGCAAATCGACCAACGCGCCGTCAGCGCCTTCTATCCAACAGATATTACATTTGCTGTTGCATTTATTCTCGATCACAAAGATCGCATATTCATGATCTTTCATCCAAGAACCTTCCTGGGGGCTTAGAATACGCTATAGTAACTGCTTTTACTAAATACGGGCCCCTGAGGGCCGAGGGCGCAATCAAAGGCGACATCGTATAATAAATGGTCCAGTTTTTCTTTGCGAGACCTGACGAAATCCACAATATGAGCCGGATAAGAGAAGTGCTCTAAAAAATACAATAATTGATCGACATTAACTCTGGAGAAATAAATGCCATCATTATTCTTCTTGTGAGCAACACATATTGTGTAACACGGCATTAACTGTCGGACCAAACTATGCCCCAACACAGAACCACGGTTTTTTCCCAAAACAAGGCTGTGCCCGACTTTATGAACGAACGACTCAGTCTCTTTCGGCATCCGAAAAAAGTCATAATGATTCTCAAAATACATCCCGTCATGACCCCAGTAATAACTGTTCCCCTGAGATATCCCCGGCCTCCCTTCCGTATAAAGATGGACGCCGTCTATCTGTTTGAAACCGAAGATATCATCGCTTAAATCGACTGAGAACATAAAGTAAGGCTGATGTTTAATGTCAATCTCTACAAATGGCGGGACATGGAAATATGAACGTAAAACTTTCAAAAGATTTGGCGCTGTCTTGCGGGGGTTCCTGACACGATGGTTATAAAAATACAATTCCCATGTTAGGGCATTGCAGCCCCATTTTACTCCCCACACTGTGTTCCAGGAGCCGATCGCATCCCGGATCTTCTTTATTATCGACCTAAATGCCTTCTGGCAAGCACTGTGCAGCAAAGAATTATATAAAAGGCTATCTGATGATAGCCGCCCTCGTGGGGAATCAATGGGCATATACGGATTGTGGCAGTAGTCATAATATTTCCATATTTTTTTCATTCGAGAATGCCCCGCCTTATAAAACATTCCGTTATAAATCTCTCCCGACTAAGAAATAAAATTTTATTTTCTGAACCGGTACCGATTGGATACTAATATACTGCAGACTCAACCCCGGGAAAATCCGGTAAAAATCAACAAGAAATCTTAAGGCCTCCCCTTTAGGGTCAAACATCCTCAAGTAGGAGGACATCTTTCTTGTTTTGCAGCATATATCAATCCTCAAAGAACGTCCACCCAAAAAATATCTTGCACAAAAAATCATTGCCTTCGGAAGAAGGCCTTCCTGCCGTAAGACATCATAACATAGGCGATCTTCTTTTAATAATTTTCCGGAGAGGCCGCCGGAAAACTGGTCCAGACTGAAAGGCCCAAAGTAAACCTTAATACTGGCCCGCCCCTCCAAGCCCCAATCAACCCCCGAGAACTCCACATCCCTGAACTGTTCCCAATCCCGCCTGAATGCGGCATCCGGGATATTTAATGATGAGAACAACCGTTGGATGTGCTCCACTTTCCCGGCTTGAGATTGTAAATCTCCGTAAGTATTATATAACTTTATACGACAAGCCTCGGATCCGGATGGATAATCGGCCAAGCCGATCCCAAAGCAATTGTCCGCGGCATTCTCAAAAAGGAAGTCTTGGCTCAACGGCACCTTGCAGCGAAAGGCTGAAAGCCATCTTAAGACATCCCGCCTGTGGAGACACATGATGGCTAATCGCATGTTGTCCACCCTCATGCCATTAACCAATTCGCATGAAATCTCGAATGACTCTTCCGGCGGCAGGGGAAGGCCTTCATAGGCGCGCAGATATCCGACAAAATCGGGTGAGCTGTCACGGCATAATAAATCAAAAAATTTTTTTCTGAACTCCAGATAAATCATATTCACAAATATCCCCAAATAGGTTAATATAAACCGTGAAAATTTTTAACCCGGACGCCATTTTCTTCTCCATCATCCTCATAACCGGTTGTTTGACTGTCATTACCGATTTAAGGCTAAGAAAAATATACAACACTCACCTGGCTGTCGGCACTGTTCTTGGGTTTGCCGCGATCATCTATGCGGCCGCCTGGGCGAAGGAGAGCGTTGTCGTTCACTTTATCAACGGCCTGCTCGCTTTTACCATCGGATTTTGTTTACACCGATTCGGGTTATGGAGAGGAGGCGATGCCAAGCTATTCGCGCTCTATGCATTCCTCATGCCGCCACTTCAAGGCGGCAATACCCTGTTTACCAACGCCGTTGATTTGTTTGCCTGCTCTTTTATCGCCGGGACGATTATCCTCATGCCCTTCTTAATAAAGAATACTGTTTCACATTTTAATACTCTGATCAAAACTCCCCTTCCTCTCGGGAAACTTAAATCCAGGAGCAGAGCCGTTGGAGTGACAGCCTTACTCTCCTGGGCTTTCTTTCCTGTTTTTCATTTCGCAGGAGCTCTCCACACTGCCATAGCCCCTTTCTTGATTACATTCTTTATTTTTTATCTCTACCATTTCATAAAAAAAACAATACCAGTCAACTATTTCACTGTAGGAGGCGTCATTGCTTTTGGCGCCATCATGCGCTTATGGCTAAGCCCCTCCTCTTTATCCTGGCCTGTTTTGCCCTATTCCATTCTTAAAATCACGCTGTTCACTTTACTATCCGCCAACCTTTACATCGCGATTGAAAATCTTAAAGAAAAACAGGACCGCGTCCCTTTTGCGCCGTTACTTTTTATGGGATGCATGCTAAGCTATAGCTCTTTTTTAATAAACATAGTACACTCCATGGAACGATGGAACGGCCTCCTCTTCCGATAGAGATCGTCATAGAGATCACCGGCAAATGCCGACAGGTCTGCCCCTATTGCACCGGGCCGCGGACCCCGCATGTGCCCTGGAGCGACATCAAGAAAACTCTTGATGAGGCTGCGGGCCTTGGCATCCGCACCGTCCGCATCACCGGCGGGGAACCTCTCATTTCCCCGGACTTCCGCAAGGTCCTATCCTATGCCAAATCCAAGAAGTTCACGGTCATTCTGAACACCGCCGCTGAGGACATGACCCCCTCCCTGCTCAAAGCTGTGGCGATGAATGTCGACGCCGCGCTTGTTTCCCTGCAGGGATATGACGAACGGACCAACGCGGCGTACACGCGTTCACGCAATCCCTTCCTCGACAAAGTCAAGAATATCTTCCTGCTGAAGGCCTATCTCCCGACCCTGTGGCTGGCCACCGTCATCACCCCCACATTGGGCCGGTCTTTCCAGAAATTCCTGCCGCTTGTCCAGAAAATCAATCCGGACTGCTGGTCGCTGTTCCGGGCCATCAGCGAGACGGACGAGGTCAAACATATGGACCGCGCGTTCTACCGCACCCTCACGCTCAACATCATGAAGGCCCGCCGGGAGAATATCAATGTGTCCATCGGCAACGCCATCCCCCTGTGCCTCACAGGGAACCTCAAAACGGGCCAACAGGCGTTCATCGGCGGCGAGTTTGACGACGGCCATGTGCGCCTGGTCCGCAGCGCCAAGGGGTTCTTCAAGCCGAGTTATTTCCTGGAAACAAATCTTGGGGACACAATCCAGGCCGCCTGGGCCAATCCCTTCCTGCGGGAGCTCGACCGGACGGATTATTTGCCGAAGGAATGCCAACGCTGCCCCGTGCTGAACACCTGCCGCAGCGGGTGCCGGGCCATGGCCTTACGCGCCTACGGGACGGCCCTGGCTCCGGATCCTCTATTCGCTCCGGCTATCGCGAAAAAAGCCCTGTCAACGCCTTATCCAAAACATCCCCTCCCGCAAACCATTCCTGGGGGATTTCCGGGATAACTGCCTTCCGGCCGGATGCCTCCCGTATTGCCACCGACAAGCTCTTGGCGGTTAAATCTTTAATGGACAAAATCCTGGCCCCGATCGTTTCTCTCAACATCCCTGCCCGCGCCGGCTGCTCAAAAAAGGAAATCTTGCCATACCCCTCAAAAGGAATCACCACGGCTTTTTTCCGGTGTTTCATCAACATAACAGAGGTATGATACGCAGCCATGGATACGCACACATCGCTGTCCGCGATCAACCCTTCATAATCACCCAAAGATCTCAGCAACACCAAATTATTCACCTTCTTCTTCCCAACCAACGCGGCAAAGAAATCCCTCTCCTGCAATGTCGTCGACGGCCCCGCGATGACGGTCAAATAATATTCTTTCCCGAGCAAGTCGCTGGCGCGGATGGCCTCTGCAATCACTTTGGGATAAACCGCTCCCCCGCCCCGGACAACAGCCACCCGGCAAGCTCCTTTGGGCACAGGTGGCTTAGGTAGATTCTCATCCTCATCATCATACACCACCTCTTGCCGAGGTAACAGATACCCCGCAAAGCTTATCTTTGAAGCGTTTCTTTCAAAAAACTCGAGATATCTTTGCCGATCCTCCTTCCGGGGAAATGAACCGGCAATAAATTTTTTTTCCAGATGTGGCGAAAAAATGATGATCTGAGCATATAATTTTAATATTTTCTCCCTCCACGCATAATTTGTCCCGACCAATAAAGGATACCCTGCCACCCCCCATAAAGTCGAGCCTTGCGCGGATGCCTTGACCAGGGACGGGATCAATTCATGGCGGCATTCTTCCCGACCTATGGGGAAAAGCTCTGTTATAAAAAGATCCGGCCTTTCCCGAGTCAGGATATCCACACACATTTGAGCCCGCGCTGCGGCATCGATCCCACCCCCCGGGTTGGGCTCCCGGAAATAACGACGGGCCATAAACGTTCCCGGTAATGGATACCCCCGGCCCACCAGATCTATTTTAGCCTTACGCTGTTGAACCCCCGCATGAATAAAAAAAAGGTCCCCTTGCGGGAACCTTGTTTTAAAAACCTCACCAACCGCCATGACACGGGAGGTATGGCCAAAACACTCAAAATGGGAAAAATAAATACCCACCTTGAGACAAGCCCTACTGATCATATATTGCAGGCTTCGTTTTGAGATTTGCCCCTGGGGTATTGCATGCTTTACGCATATCGCTATTAACGATACCCGAGCAATCCCCCAACCCATCCACGACGCCAAGCCATGTATAAAAATCTTTTTCTTCCTCCTCGTGCGTTCTCTGATGTGCAAGGATACGACACCCCGACAACGCACTATACGACAGAAAGTCCCATTGGGGACCGAAGGGACCGAGGAAATCCTTTATTTGCTTCTCGCACAAACCCCCGGATCCCTTTGAAGCATAGATAAACGCTATATGTTTTACAATGTCCTCTTCCCGGCTACCGGGGATATGGGCCATCAATGTTCGCCTTGTTTCAAACCCGGGAGATTTCATTAAAGCACACATTATCGCATCCAGCTCCGGATCTTCTTTGGTCACCGGGTCAAAAACGTCCACAAAACAATCATTGATCCTTTTCCCTGCGCCTTTCCCATCACATACCTTAGTAGCGCAAACCCCCGCTTTAATCCGCTTCGCATCTTTTAAACATCCCGCATCATTGCTACACAACGACAAATCGCCTGCGGCTGCCGCAAATTTTCTAAGCTCCAAATCTTTTATGAAAACTTTTGTTGGATCCAGGGATTCTTCCTCAAGCAACTGCTCCTGATTTACAACCCGATCGGATTCAACCACCTGAGGAGGACGGGCCCTTGTCTTAATTAAAAAATTAATAAACCCCGTCACCCCGGCAACGAACAACAAAACAAGCAGACCAATAATTAGGACAGACCTGAGACGCATAATTATTCCTGTCGCTAAAAGTGATTAATAGGTATGCGTCGTGATATTGGTGTGCGTGACACAAGAATCCGGCGGATTGTGGACAGTCACAAAGTTAGAATGAGACGCGGATTGCCCTGAACTCATGTCTGTCAAAGCGCCGGTCATTCCCAAAGCGGCGACGGTGGACAACCCGACTTTAAAAATCGTCTCCTTACTGACAAAGCCGTCCTCGTCTTTCATCAATTCCCCCAGAGACTTGGTCAACGGGATCTTCTTATGGCTGATCTTGCTTGCCTTCTTCTTTTTCATACGACACTCCTTGGGGCCAGCGTTGAAAAATTTCCGCGTATTTTTTATCACTCAGCAGGTAAGAAAACACCGTCCGGAACTGATGCGCAAGCACTTGTTCCAACCTCGAGTTCCCCATCAGAACAACGTTTTTCTCCAAAGCGTAATTGACAACCGGGTCCACCCCAAGCCACGGGCTGTAAACAGAACGGTAATTCCACAGGTCGGAGCAACCGGCGCTCAAGAGGAACAGCAGGTTCTCCTTATTGAGCATGTCATCATAATTTTCCTTATTGATGTCCCCCAGCCGGAAAATATCGTCCCCCAACATCCTCGCCTCGTCCGTCGGATAGCACCCTCCGTCCGGCGCGTAAGCCATCACGGTGCGACCGAAGCCGCAGGGGTTCATCATGTTGACGTAAGCAGGGTCTTTTTTAAATAAAATCTTGGTCAAGATGGTCCTGGCGATACGCTCGCTCAGAAACGTGCCGGACGTATTCAATTTCATGATATACGCCATGGCCCGGTCGTAAAACCCGTTAAACTCCTCCGCCGTATACCCGACATCGTCCCAGCAATTACAAGCATACCCGATCTTATTGACCGGCCGCAAGGCGATTTCCCCCTGCCCCAATCGCAGGTATTCATCGATGATCCGCTCCGGGTGCGCCAGCGAATGCCTTGTAATCGTCGGCAGCATGCTGACCCTGCGCCCGAACTTCTTGGCAAGATGCTCAATCTTTTCCACCACTTCCGCGTGCGAGCCCCGCCCGCCCACCGTCACCCGGTTCTTGTCGTGGATGTCCGCCGGGCCGTCCAGGGACGTGCAGACCTGGACGTCGTGGTCGGCCAAAAAGCGCATTTTTTCGTCATCCAGCAGCAACATGTTGGTCACGATGACGATGCTGAGATTCTTGCCAAGGGTGTTGAACTTGCGCGCGTTCTCTGTAAGAAGCTGGACCACCGGCCAATTGAGCAGAGGCTCCCCGCCCTGGAACTCCAGGGTCACGGATTTGTTCTCAACGTCAAAAAGATACTGCAGGACGCGGGCCGCCGTTTCCATGGACATGTCTTCGGAAGAAGCCCCGCCCTCCGCGTGGCAATACGTGCAGCGGAGATTGCACCGTTTGGTCAGGACAGCGATATGAAGAGATGTATCTGAGAATAAGTTGGCGTTTAAGTTCCGGTAGTCATCGAGAACGCGGCGGATATTATCGGCATCGACGATCAATCCCCGTTCCAGCAAACGGTTAAACAAAGCGCCTCCCGGCGAAACGCGCAGGCTGTGCAACTGGCGGAACTCTTCGTCGTTCAAAGCGTCCCAACACCCAAGGACGTTGGTCACCAGGTATTTTTCGTTGAACTTTTCGGAATTGAACGGCAGTATGGAAAACTGAGCGGTTGGAGTCATATCAAGAGGGGGTTATTTTTGCGTCTTCGGGGCCGGCTTAGCCTTGGGGGTTCCCTTTTTTTCTTCCGCCTCAAGCTCCTTGATCAGATTCTCGATCTCCTTGTCCTCCGCCTCTTTGACGATTGATGGGGAAGCGGAGAACAGGGCCCGCTGAAGCAAAACTTTCATATTGTCGGCATTGATCTTCAAGCTGCTGAAATAATGCGCGTAATTCAGAAGTTCGTCGGAAAAATCCAGCGCCAGCTTTTCCAGATCCTGTTTGTCTTTTTTAGGCTTAAGCCAAGCCGCAACCAGGTCCCTTTTCTCTTCCTCAAGCCGGACATTGGCCCGGTACATAAAAACATATCCGGCCGAATGAATGGACTGCAACGGGTAAACTTTCAAATCGACCGGGACCTTGATCCAACCGTCTTCTTTTTCAAACTTTTTCTTCATAATAGTTCCTACCAATTTTTATCTGCAGGTTATAAAAAAATTTTCTAGTACCATTTTAAAGTATACATGTTTTGACGGGTTTTTCAATAAATTTTAAAAGACCCCTTCGTGCCGATAAAATTATATTGTATCTTGTTATTTATCAAAATCTTATGCCGCTAACAGGCCTCTTAACCGCCCCCCAGAACCCAGTGTCGTTTCCTGTTGAAAAGGGATATCCTCATAAGACCTGAAAATGATGTCTTCTTTGAGAAATTTCAGGGCACACAAAATTCTTTTTCATCATGAATCTACATCAATAGGACGGCCCTGGTCCGCTCCTTCACTAAGCCCCATAATATATTAACATTGATAAGGCTAAAGTCATCGAAATTAACATCAAAACTTGCCTTTGGTAAAACAATAGAATCAAAAAAGCCTTTTTCCCTTTTAATACAATCAATATAGTCGTCAACTCTGAGGACTCCCGTGCAAGGTCTCGTATAGCCTAATAATGAGACGACTTTTGACACCTTGACATTTTCGCCATTTAACCCGCAGAGATCATCGTATGTTCTCTCGGGACATAACACAAGATATTTCCGCCCATCGGCAAACATCCTCTTTAAGTTCGCTTTAAGTCCTTCTAAGTCTGATCTTAACAATCTGGGGCCATCACCCTCCTTGCGCCCTCCCTTGTAAAGATCATCGATAAACCAGATATCCACATCCGGATAACGCCCCATTAAATCAGATTTAAATTGCGGATAATCAACGGATACCTCATCTTTCACCATATCCTCAAAGAACCGGCAAGAGGACGGCACCTGGATGCGGATGGAGCAGGCCGGATCGTTTTCAAGCAATCCATCGATGGTGTCAAAAATGTCTCCGGAATCAACAAGGCTTTTTAAAGGGATGAGCCCGACATTGTATTCAATCTTATTTTCTCGCAATAAATTGATTGTCTCGATAACCCCCTCCGGGCTCTGGTTTTGCGCGAAGCATTTTTCCCGCTGACCATCTAACGTAATGACAGAGATCGCGACGATGATATCCTTCCCCCTGAGCTGTTCGGCAACCGTCCGGCTGATTCCCCGGCCATTTGTAACCCAGAATATCTGCTTTGAAAAAAAAATAATAAGAGGCATGACCTCCTCGAAGTACGGGGATTCCGCAATTTCACCGCTCCGGCAATGATAAGAATTGCCGACATAAGAAAGGTGGTCTGGAATATAATGGAGAAAATGGAAGATTTCAGCCGGGGTCAGAAACGGCATAATACGCAAGATATGGTGGGGGATATATCGATCAAAACAGAAAGAACATTTTTTGGAACAAAGCGAGCCGGCCACAACGGCGCAGTTCTCATAATCATTTTTTCCCGCGCGATAATTATCTTCGCCTATTTTATTGATCAAGGCGTTTTTGTCATCGACAAATTGTTTATTCATCAATCCCCGACACAATGCCGCCTTAAAACAGCGGCACTTGCGGCAAACATTTGAAATAAACGGCGATCTTATAAATAACTTATTAATATCTCTAAAACTATCGCCGTAATAAAGATTATTGCTCACCAGAAAAGAATCGGAGCTGATCTCAATACATTTGTCTGATGATGCCTCCGGGTGTTCATGATTCAGGAGACACGGCGGGAATCTCTTCAAAAATCTTGCTTTAATAGCGTTTTCTTTAAGATGCGCTGAAAACCCGAGAAATCTTCTGGATTCGGACTCAAAATTTGTTTCGTCAAACTCAAATTTATAAAACACTTGACTCATGATTTAACCAAAGTAAACGGGTTTCCTTGACGCGGCGGCCGAAACAGAGCACGGAGTCCGGCAACGGACGAGAATCCGTCATCGCATAACTGCTGATACTGGCAACCCCCAGCGAAATCAACGGCTGCAAGTTGTTCTTGGCCTCGTCTTCAGGCAAATAAACCGAAACGGGAATTCCCGCTCCGGAAAGATTCCCGATTCCCTTCACCGTCTGTTGATAGCTGTCCTTCACTCCCGTCATTCTGTCAAAACTCATTTTATCTAAGGAAAAAAACGGCACTTTAACGGCCTTGACGGGGAACTTTTTCAACTTTTTCACCAAGGAATCATCGGCAAAGATCCTGGCGTTGGTGTAAAGAACGATCTCAAAGTTTCGAGACGCCCGGTCCAGCAGAGACAGGATATCATCGCGAAAAAATATTTCCCCACCGTATAAATGGATCGCTTGATATTTGGGATCAATCTTCTCAATCTCTTCCAGCAGATCGGGAGTGCTTTTCTCGCCGGCCGGCAAATGGCAATCCTGGCATTCATTATTGCAGGAAGAACGACAGTCAATTCGATTCTGACTCGTTGCGAAAGTAAAAGGGGCATCCGCACTGACGTCCTTTAGACATGTTGCCAAATACTCTTTATCCCTTGTCGGGCAGTAAAGGCCGTCGCGCCTCAAAAGGGGATGCTCATGCATCCTGGAAAAGATTTCGGTCATTGACTCTTTATGAATATCTCCAAAGGCGATGGGCAAATAGGGGCACGGCATCACAAGGCCGTTACATGAGATATAACAAAAAACACTTTTAGCAGGGCACGACACTTTTTTCTCTTCTAATATTTTTGAGAGATAGCAAGATTGCGATTCGACATAGACGACGTCCTTGTATTTCAGGTCTATGCACTCCAGCATGGACAACTCTTCCTCTTGCGAACAAAACAACTTCTCGCTTTTCGAGCAATTCCCGACATAGCTGGGGAACAAGATCCGGACATTTTTAGCGCCATATCTTAAGCAGAACTCAATGTGGGTATTGATATCGCCGTTTGTAAAATATTCTTTGTCCTTTGGCACCAAGGACGTATGGACCGGCAACCCGAACCTGCGCGCATACAGAAGCGCCTTGAGAACTCCGACAAAAACCCCTTTCTTCCCCCTCTTTTTATCGTGAAGAGCCGGCCGATAATCATCCAGACTTAAATAAATCAAATCAAGCCCGGCCCGCTTTAGCTGCGAAACAAGATTTGAATCAAGCAACAACCCGTTACTTTCAAGAGACATAAAAAAATTGCGCTGTTTCCCAAGCGCAATGATCTCGCACAGATCGCTTCGCAATGTCGGCTCTCCCCCGGACAGGTCTACGTGGGTGAATCCGCCTAACAACAGATCGTCGAATATCTCCTTGATCCGATCGAGAGACAGCTCATTCGGGATGCTGTGGCCCAGGTATTTTATGCCGCAATGCCCGCAGTTACACTGGCAATCATAAGTTAAACTTAACTGGGCGACGGATCCTAAGTTATGCATAATGGTCGACATCCATGTTTTCCACAACGATTCCCCGTTTTTTTAACGAAACAACCCTGTTGGCAATTCCCAGCCTTTTTTCCTGCTCCCGCGCATCAACCTTGGGCCCTATTTTGCTGGCCCGGGTCAACGGGTTGTCAGAATACGTTATAATCATAAATTCATCAAATAAGACAGCGGCTTCCAATGACTCCAAATAATCCTTCATTGTTTCTGTGGGAAAGTTTATCAGCAGATGCGTGTATAGCCAAACGGCGGGGTTGAGACTCTTGATTTCTTTGACTATTTTCTTAACATCATCGACCTCATACTTCCTGCCCATGAGGCCCAGAATCCGTCGAGACCCGGATTGTATGGGGACATTGATATAGCTGATATTCCCTTTAGAGATAAAACAATGGAGCCTCGGGTATAAACGGATAAAATCACCCGGGAAAAAATTGCTGATTTTAAGCTTAATGTCATCGTGTCTAAGGCAGATCTTTTGTATCAATTCAACCAAATCGCTGCCGATATCAGCCCCGTAACTTCCGCAATCATCCGCCAGCAGGACAATCTCATCCCTTCCTTGCTCGGAGGCCTGCTGGATATCGCGGAGGATCTCATCATGGCTCCGGCTGACAACATCGCCCTTGGCTTTCTTGATATTGCAGTAACTGCAGCTGTACTTGCATCCCTGGCAAATGAGGACAAAATGCTCTCCATCCGTAATCTTTGTTTGATACGGGACGAATATTCTCGGGTCCACAGAATCATTCTTGATGGAATCCACCGGATGTTCAAACGCAAAAAATTTCTCAAGGGATTTTAATTCTCTTGGGCCGACAAAAACCATTTTGGGTTCAGGGCCTGCGCCTTTTGATTGAAAAGCCATCGCATAACAGCCAAAGATGACAACCTTCTCGATGTCTTTCTTCTGCAAAGCCGTGTCAATCAGCTGTTGGGCTTCAAGCATTTTAGCCTTCGTCACGCAACAGGTATTGACTAAGATAACGGGACAACCCAAGGGGTATCTAAAATCAACGCTGTACCCATTCATCTTCAGGAAATGCACGGCCCTGTTAAATAAAAACCCGCTGGGTTCACAACTTTTACTGCCGTTTAATATGCCAATTCTATATTTTTGGTCTATTTTCATTGATTTTTAATTTCTTAACAAAGGATGACCTGTATCCCCGCTTCGTCCCAGACGGACATTCCAAGCAGATGCCGGAACTCGTAAGCGACCCCTACACCCGGGGAGGCTGGTCACTAAATACTCAAGGTTAATTTTTTCGGAATTAAACGGCCTTATGAAAAACTGAGCGGTTGGAGTCATATCAAGAGGGGGGTTATTTTTGCGTCTTGGGGACTGTCTTTGCCTTCGGAGTTCCTTTCTTCTCTTCTGCCTCAAGCTCCTTGATCAAATTCTCGATCTCTTTGTCTTCCGCCTCTTTGACAATTACGGGGGATGCTGAAAAAAGGGCCCGCTGAAGCAACATTTTCATGTTGTCCGCGTTGGTCTTCAAACTGCTGAAATAATGCGCGTAATTAAGAAGCTCATCGGAAAAATCCAGGGCCAGCTTTTCCAGATCCTGTTTGTCTTTTTTAGGCTTAAGCCAAGCCGCAACCAGGTCCTTTTTCTCTTCCTCAAGCCTGACATTGGCCCTGTCCATAAAAACATAACTGGCCGAATGAATGGACTGCAAAGGATAAACCTTCAAATCGACCGGGACCTTGATCCAACCGTCTTCTTTTTCAAACTTTGTCTTCATAATAAACTCCAGAAATATTAACCAGCATCTTGTTAGGAGAACCTCAATACCCTTTTACAGTATACCCACTTTTGGGTCTTTTTCAATAATCTTTGCTTTAACCTCCCCCGTCCCATATCCCGGCCAGTCCCCGGGAGACCAGGTCGGAGTTGAGCCAGCGGCCGCGGGCGGCCACGGCGTGGGGATCGGGTTCATTGGGCTGGTAAAAGACGTCGGCCAGGTAGCGGTCGTATTTGTCGCTCTTGTAGGTCTTGATGATAAGGAACTTCACTCCCGACAGCTCCTGCGTGACATATTGCCTGGCTTTTTGTCCCCGCAGGGTGTCGATCTCGGGCGCGTCAATACCGGACAGCCGCAGGCGCTGTTGGGTCCAGATGCCGAAGCCCTGGTCGATCGCGGCCAGCAGGGTGTCGCCGTCAATGACGCGCAGGACGCCGGCCTTGAACGTGTAGAGCCGGTCCACAGGCGTGTCCGTGACCTTCAGCCGGTAACCGTCCTTTGTTTTCTGCGAAACGTACACCCGCTTGATGTCCAGCTCCGCGTCAGCGGGCGGGGCTTCGATCCGGCTGGAAAATCCACAGTCCACAAACCACGGCACCTCCACTCCCTCAAAATCCCCGGCCCGGGCCAGTTTATAAGTGTACAGCTTCCCCCGGACCGGTTCGCGCAAGGCCGCCCCGCTTTCCGGTTCGTCCCGCAGGGATTCCGAAAGCGATAGCCGCAGCTCATTGGCGTTGATGCTCCCCTTGCGGATGCGGGAGATCCACGTTAGCCGGTCCTTCTCCTCCGGCACGGCCAGGAGATACCGGTAATGCGACCAGCTCAAGCCGGCGGTGTTGTTCAGTTTTGGGAAATACCGGAAGAATTGTTCACAATGCTGGAGGGTGCGGCTGTTGATGTCCAGATCGCGGGAGAGTTTCTGGTAGAAGGCGCCGACGGCGCCGCGGGGCCGGGCGTTTTCGTCGAGGTAAGAATGAATCAGCCGCCCGATGGACCAATACGTGCGGATCTTCTGCTGTTCCAGCAGGCGCTCCGCCTTCTCGATGCCGGCGGCCATTTCCGTGCGGATCGCGGCGAGCAGTTTGCCGTAACCGGTTGGGACGATCTGCGGGGGCATAACAACGGTATTATAGCGGGTTTATGGCCGGGGGGAAGGGGGAATCGCCGGAAGAGGCGTGTCCGGGGGGCGGATTAAGTCCAGTGTCCCCGGAATGGCTTGAAAAATTTTCCTAATTCTTTCGGATGACGCAAATAATGCGGGACGCGGCCCGCGTAATATCGGCACCTGAAATAGCTATGCCGTAAACCGCGGCCCAAACCCACATAAACGCGCTGCGGCCAGGGAAGTGTTCGATAATAATTGCTGAAAATACGCTCCTTGTTCGTCTTTAAGCTATTATCCCTCATTTTCTGAAAAGTCTTTGTCCCTTCGATCAATCGGAAATTGCCGAGCACGCGGTCAATGTATTTGGAATGCGCCCTCCGCATGGCTTTCAAAAGGAAATCCAGATCCATGCTGTAATGGTCGGCAATATCATAAGCGCCGATCTCATTGTGCAAAGAACGGTGGTAAAAGTAAGCTGACGGATTGACCGCGAATTGAGCCCCCAGCAGAACGCTGACCACGTCCAACCGCTGGGGCCTGTTGACATAAATGACCTGTCCCCGGCCGTCTAAAACGCGGCAATTGCCGACCAAAAGACCCGGTTCGGGGAGCTCCTCAAGGAGGTCAATCACGTGATTCAACACATTGGGCTCATAATAGTCGTCGGCATTTAAAAATCCGATATAACGGCCGCGCGCGCGCGCTATGCCTTTGTTCATGGCATCCGACTGGCCCCGGTCTTTCTCCGAGACCCATCGGATATGCGGGTATTTCCGTGCGTAGCGCGCGACAATCCTGGCCGTTTCGTCCCTTGAACCACCGTCGATAATATAGTGCTCCAGGCGGTTACAGTTCTGTTCAATGACGGATTTGAGGCAAGATTCTATAAACCGTTCCCCCTCGAAAACGGGCGTTATGACGCTTAACGGCGGCGGGACCGTGAGGACCCATGGGAGGCCTTCCGGGCTTCCGGGCAAAAGGTCGTCCCCCCTCCCTTGACTTATCCTGTCATTTTGCGGGGCAGCCCATTTGATCATTTCTCATCCGCCTCCGCGGGGACGTTCTCGACCATGACGATCACTCCGCCACCCTCGGCGGCGGCCATGGATTTTTCCATCATGCCCTTCATCATTTTGTCGCTTATGCTGGAGTACAGCTCCATCCCTTCCCCTTTAGCCATCCGGTCCTTTTCCGTCATGTCTTTTCCCATCATGGGCCGGCCGCCCATCGCTTTTTCCGCCCCTTGCAAGAAAGACATTGTCATCAACCCTATTCCGATATAAAAAACTGTCGCGAAGATAATTCCAAACCCTTTTTTCATGTCTTACCAACATTTGCAGAACTTCAAAAATGATTTTTTATTGCCCACTTAAACGCGTCTATTTCTATAAATACCGGCGATTCTATTTTGACTTCCTCCCGGTACGGCTATGACAGGTGAATGATGTTATTTTAAAAACGATCCCCGGTCAATTGCACCGGGGTATAACACGGGGATTATGGCGGGTTTATGGCTGGGGGAAAGCAGGCGATGTCCCTACTTTTCCTAACAAGGGTATTATGGCGGATTTATGGGGTAGACGCTTTAAACCCTTCCCTGTGGGTTCAAAACCCCTTCTTTGATGGCTTTGTCAGCGGCGCTGTAGCCGGAATCCCACAAGAATTTTTTGTCTTCGTCTTTAAGATTAAAGTCAATGGTCGAAATCTTCCCGGTCGGGATGGGAACGGTTTTGGCCCATTGTGCCTCTTCCACATGAACCCGCTCATGCGCCACCTGCATGGTTTCAAAAATCCTCAAAACATACGCGAAAATATTGGAAGGAATTTTCGGGGGCAGGGTCTGTTCATCCGAAATGAGCTTCAGCCCAATGGTCGTAGCCAATCCTCCCGGATCGTTAAAGGTATCTATCGGATAATTCGCCAGGACACCGCCGTCCACCACGAAAGCCCCCTGATCCTGCTGGGCGCGGAAGAAAAACGGGATGCTCATCGAACGCCGGACCGCTTCAGCCACTTCCATATCCGGGCTGACATCCCGGTCAAACTTCAAAAGCTGCTGCTTTACAATATCAACGGCAAAAATCCTCAAATATTTCCCCTTAATCGACTTAAAGTCCGTCACCTCTTTTTGAGACAAAAGGCCCCGAATCCATTCATAAAAATTTTTTGTGTCAAAAATGCCATATCCGGTGCCGGGAAAAAACAGCGGCAGGAATTGTCCGATGACTTGATACCATTTCTTCTTAAATAAATTCCTGACATCGGCAAAATCATTGAAATCCTTGTTCCAAACGATGCCTTTGAGTTCATCCACCCTATATCCGGCGGCCACCAGGGACGCGGTAATCGCCCCGGCAGAGGTCCCGGCCACGCGGCCGAACACAACCCCCTCCTCTTCAAGACGCTTTAACGCTCCAATGAGGGCGATGCCTTTGACCCCGCCGCCTTCGAAAACGCCGTCCAATGCCATAAAACACCCTCGCAAAGTTCAAAATGACCGTTTATTCCCGTCTATAATCTCGCGCTGGACATCCTTGACAAATTCCCCGTATCCAGCTATAGTTGTATCGGCTGTACGACCGAAACGGGTTCTCTTTTCGAGACCCTAAAAAAATTAGGACGTGCGGCCATTTTTATTGAAAATCTTCTTGTCAGAGCAGCAAAAAATGGTATTATTAAACTAGATCTGAAACTGGGCTCGACTCAGCGGTAGGATCTATCGGGGCTCGGCAACGAGCCCCTTTCATTTTCTACCTATAAACAATCCCCCACTGATTTCCCCTGCTCGCGACTTTACATAAAACAGGGTCCAACCTATCAAAATAATTGCTTGCCCCTTTTTTCTTCACATAAGCACAGGCCTTATGCTTCTGCATCAAAAAGTAAACATTAACATCTACCAACTGGATAAAATATGAATGCACTGAATCCCGGTGGACAACATCCTCAACGATTGTATCAATTAAAATATTTCTTGAACCAGGGTTTGCCATGTTGGGAACGGGATTAAAACGTCGCATCCTCCTTGAAATGGCCATCAATTTTTTCACATCCGTTTGATCGGCAATAATGATACCGAAATCTTGCGGATTTTGCGGCCCGGGGAAATTACGATACGAAATCGTGTTGTGAAATCTCTGAATCAACGTTGTCCACGCAATATCAACGACATCCGCCCCCACAGGTTTTGTACGCTTGTCGACCACGACATTAATAACATTGATATCCGAAAGCCCTGCTTGAAAATCCAGGACGGCCCTCATCAAACGCAAACGGAGAGATTTCGGGATCCCGGTTGATCCCCCTGAGCTATGGATAAAATCCGCCGCATGGATTTCCTGCCGCAACTTCAGGCCATACCTGGCCCGGAGAGACTTCCTAAAATTAATAATCTCTTCCAAAATTTGATGCCATCTTAATTCATGCACAACAAACCCGCTTAGCGCATAGTAATTCGTGGGGCTCCCAACCAACCCGGAATCACCGCTCTCATCTACATAAAATAAATACATGGATTACTCCTTGAATAGTTCCCCTCGGAACGCCTTTTGCATGAGGGAGTTGAAGAGGGTTTGAAGCTGGGCTTCGGATTGTCTTTGCTTCTCCTTCAGTTTCTCGACTTTTTGGACAAGGTCGGCGAATTTTTGCTGTATTGGCTGCGGAGGAACAAAAACGTCAAATTCCTTCAACAAAGTTGGACTAATATTGGACTGACCGACAGCTTTCTTACAACGCTGGGCAAAAATATTCTTGTAGAACGAAGAATTAAGAAGGAAAGAAAAAAATTCGGGGACAACGCTTGGAACGAGTTTTAATTTTACTAAGTAGGAGGCTAAAACAGCTTTTTCTTCTCGCCTCCAGCAAGCTGTTTTTCCAACTAAGTCGGTCGAATTTGTACGATTAAAGATGACATCTCCTGAAACTAGCCTTAATTGGTTAAATTCCTTTTCGGTCATGTCAACATAGTTGACCTTCGATAGGTCCAACTGACCATCATATGTAATATTCCCCATTCCCAAAACAATATATCCATTGCTTTCCGTATTGGACTTTTCAGAAGTGCCATATTGTGAAACAAGCACAACGTCTCCAATTTGCTTCACTGGCCACTTCATCGGATTCCGACTGGGATCACCGAACATTCCCAGGAACGCGGATTTGAGGAATTGGTCGGCAAGGCGGAGGGTTTGGCGGCGTTTTTCGAGGGCGGATTCGGCACGGGTTAAATTCTCGGCTATTCTTTTTTGCTTGTTGATTTCAGGCCAAAACACTTTAATTTGATTCATGCGTTGCTGATTGAGCTTTCCCCTTGTTGTCCCAGACACATAGCTCCTCAGATCTGAATAGTTCAGGAAATACATCAAAAAACGGATATTGGTGTTCTGTTTACAACGCAATACATGGGCATGGTTATTAACCCAGCTCTTGCCGGAAATAATGTAGGCACATTTTTCCTTCGGTCCCCAAGAACCACCGTCCTCAGCCAATAGCAATAACTCTTCATCAAAAAGAGAGTCATTTATAAACCCAACTTGGCCATTTGCTCCATAGTAAGGAACATCCCCCTGCCTTTTTTGTCGCTCTTCATCACTGACAGGAATCCTTTGATTGTCCAAGCAATCTACAATATTTTCCAGTTCGGTATAATTTGATCTGACAATCATATCGATTTAGATATCTCCTTTATTACTGCTGAGATTTCCACCTCCAGCGCTGACGTGCTCGCCAGTATCGCCTGCGGTGGCTCATACTGCACTTCCTCATACACCACCGGCTTGTAGCGGGAGATGGACAGGTCGTATTTGTTCTCCCGGATCTCCTTGGCGTCCACCCAGAACCATTTCTCGCCCGCGCCGGGCTGTTTCTTTTTGTTCCGGGCGTTCCATTTGGCGATGATGTCGGGGATGTCGTTTTTGTCCGGGGTCCTGGTCCGCTTGTCGTCCAGTGAATAGCCGTCGGCCTGCATGTCGTAAAACCAGACCTTGTCGGTCACCCCGCCTTTGGCAAAGATCACCACTGCGGTGGACACCCCGGCGTAGGGCCTGAACACGCCGGACGGCATTTTGATGACGCCCTGCAGTTCGTTTTCCTCCACTAACATCCGGCGGGCCTCTTTGTGGGCATTGGACGAACCGAACAACACCCCGTCCGGGACAATGACCCCGCACTTGCCTCCGACGACCAACAGCTCCACAAAAAGGTTCATGAACAACAGCTCAGTTTTTGTGGTTTTCAGCTTCAGCCGGCCGGAGATGTCGCTTTTGTCAATACTCCCCTTGAACGGCGGGTTGGCCAGGACGATCTCATACTTTTCTTTTTCCTCATAGGCCTTGGAGAGCGTGTCTTTATACTGGATGTCCGGCTTGTCAATGCCGTGCAGGACCGCGTTCATGAGGGCGATGCGGACCATGGTGGTGTCGAAATCAAAACCGTGCAGGGCCCTTTCCTTCAAAAAGGCCCGCTGTTTTTTGTCCGCAATTTTGTCCCCAACAAGATGGTGCGGGACGCCGTCCTCGTCATATTCCAGCACATCGGGGGAGGTATTCTCCTTGAGGATATGCTGGTAGGCGTTGATCAAAAAACCGCCGGTGCCGCAGGCCGGGTCGCAGATCCGGTCGCCCAGGACAGGATTGACCAGCGCCACAATCATCCGGATGATGTGGCGGGGGGTTCGGAACTGGCCGTTTTTACCGGATTGCTGAAGTTCGCTCAGCAGATATTCATAAAGGTCGCCCTGGATGTCCTGGTCCTGCTGGGTGATATTGAGTTCGTCTATGATCCGGACGGCTTCCTGAAGAAGGGACGGCTTGGGGATCATGAAAATCGCGTCTTTCATGGCCTGGCTGAAAAAATTGTCTTCTCCTTTGAGCGTCTTGATAAAGGGGAACACCTTGTCCCTCACATGGGCCATCATTTCTTCGGCCGGCATGTTGATCCAGTAGGACCAGCGGCAGTTCTCCCGGCCTTTGTAAATCGAGACAAATTTCTCATTCCGTCTCTCGGCGGCCTTTTTATGGACAAAATCCATGTCCTCCAGCCGCTTCATGAAGATCAGGTAGGAAATCTGCTCAATGGCGGTCAAGGGGTTGGCAATGCCCCCTTCCCAGAACTTGTTCCACAGATGACGGATTTGATTTTTTAAATCTGTTCCCATGTTTATCCCTTTCTTATCCATTTGGCCCCGCGGCCCATGCCGGTAGAGGCGATAAGCCCCCCGTCGCGCAGCTCGCGCAGAACCACGCGGATCATGTCCCGGCTGATGTTGGGGCAGGCCTCTTCAATTTCGGAAATAGCGAACGGCTTGACCGTTTTTTTGACGAACAATTTGATTTGCTCTGTTTTTGAGCTTTCCTCGCGAATCACGCCCACCCTGGATTCCAGCTCTTTATACGCCGCGAGCAAGACCCCGTAAAAATAATGCAGCCACGGCCCGGCGTCATGCTCCAGTTCATGCCAGCCCCTGGAGGAGCGCTCCAGCGCCTCATAATACGTTTCCTTGCTGTCTTCAACAACACGCTCCAGACTGATGTATTTCCCGACCCGGAAACCGGCGTGATACAGAAGGAGCAGGCACAACAACCGCGCGGTGCGGCCGTTGCCGTCGGTAAACGGATGGATGCACAGGTAGTCCAGCACAAACAGCGGGATGAGAACCAACGGAGAAAAATTACGCTTTTGGGAGGCAAATTGATACCCCGCGACCAAACTTTCGACAAAATAATAAGTCTGGCCGGCCGGGGGCGGCTGAAAACGCACCCGGATACTGCCGTCCTTCAGCCGGTCAATGATCTGGTTGTCTTCCCTCTTGAACTCGCCCCCCGTTTGCTGGGTGTATTTATATAGGGATTGATGAAGCATCGTGATGGTGTGGAGCGAAACCGGAACAGCCTGATGGTTTTCATGAATATATCCCAAAGCGTCCCGGTAACCGGCCACCTCTTCTTCAGGGCGGGTGCGCGGGGCTGACTGCTGTTGGACGATGTCAACCACGCGGTCGCGCTTGACGTCAATGCCTTCGATGCGGTTGGAGGATTCCACGCTTTCCACCTTGGCACGCTCGACAAGCTTTTCCAGCACATCGGGGGACTGGCGGGCATACAGCGCCTCTTTGCCCTTGTATTCGGACAAGGCGCTGGTGAGATTGAGCAGTTGGGGCGTGATGCGGATTTTATTAAGATATTCTTCGGAAAAGGATTTCATGGGGTCTTTACCCCTTCTCATGTTATCCCGACGCCCTACGGGCGCGGGGTTAATTCGCGCAGCGGCTTACATTCACTTTGTTCTGTAAGTCGCGCGCTCATTAATTCGCGCAGCGGCTTACATTCACTTTGTTCTGTAAGTCGCGCGCTCATTAAGGAACTCCAAGACTTCCTTAAGATCATCCTGCGAGAAAAGCCGGCTGGCGGCATCCACGCCGAACGCCTCGACAGGCCCTTCGTAGAAATCATCCAACTCAAGCAATTCATGACGCCGGACCTTGGACAGGAAGACGCTCTTAATGACGCGAAGGAAACGGGTTTGGTCGGTGTTGTAGTTGTGGGCGATGATAAAGGCGTCGAAGCTTTCGGCGATCTGGTCTTCCTGGCTTTTGAACTTGTATTTCCCGAAGATGGACTTGATGAACTGGACCAGGGTCCCCTGCGGCTGATTGTAGGCCTCCCTCAATTTGTCCTCGGTGATATACAGTTCCGGGCCGTTTAATGTGTTTTCCAGGTCTTCCAGGTCCTGGTCGTTGACCGGTTCATCGTTGCGTATCTTGACGATGGCCCGCTCTTTTTCGGCCAATTCTTTGATGCGCTGTTCGACTTTCTCTTTATAAATGTGCACATACTCGCCTTCGCCGTTGGGCCCAAACTCGATCCATTTGCGTTCAATCACCTGGTCATCCAAATCGAATTGGATGATTTCGCGCTGGTCGGCACGTCTATACTTCATGATCGGGGACAATTTTTTCCTGGCCTCGCGGATATTGCCGACATTCAGGCCGTCCCAAAACGCGTCGGAAGAGACCTTGAAAACTGCCTGCTCCTGGCGTTTGACCACCTGGAGCGTCATGGGCAACAATTGCAGGTCTTCCTTGATGGCGGTCTTCAAATCGAGAATGGTCCGGTCGTCCTTGTTCAGCACGGCCAGCTCAAGCTGTTCGCACCTCAGGATAAAGGAATACTCATTATAATTGACGTCTTCCAGAAACCGCATCAGGGGCGCCGCCTGGTCGTAAAGATAGTCTGTGTCCATATTCTTCCAGAACTCAGGACTATCCAGCCGATGAAGGACGTCCTTCTTCTCCCTCACGCTGATTGAATCTTTTGGCAACAGGGCGATCATATCCTGGAGTTCTTTCTTGATGCCCTCAATCTCCTTCTGGTCAGAGCGGCTCAGATAAACACGCAGGCGGTTGATCTTGGCCTTGAACACGCGGGAGGTGATGGCGTCCTGAATGTCGGGGGCCTCTCCTTCGGGTTTTTGGCCGAAATATTCAAAATTGTTCCAGTGGTCAATGATCAGGAAATTTTCCTTCTGCGGACACCACGGCTTCATGTTGTTCTTGTCGAGCGTGCGCGTGCCGCGTCCGATCATCTGCCAGAATTTAATTTTGCTGAACACCGGTTTGGCGAAGACCAGATTCACGACTTCCCGGATATCGACACCGGTGTCGAGCATATCAACGGAGATGGCGATCCGGGGGAAGCTTTCGTTTTCAAACCGCCCCAGAAAATTGTCCGCCCGAGAATCCTCGGAGACAATCACCTCGGCCAGCCGTCCCTTGTATTGCGGGTAAAGACGGTCGAAGGCGTCCAGCAAACGGTAGGCGTGGTTCTTGGTCATGGCGAAGATGATGGTTTTCCCGGGGAGGGTGCCGGTATCGTCTTTGTAACAAACTTCCATGAATTCGCGGACCATGGCCTCGTGCGTGCCGGTGTTGGTGAAACGTTTCTCAAATTCTGTACCCTCAAAATTCAGCTCGTCCAGGGTCTTGCCCTCTTCCACCAGCTTTTTCTTGACGGCGGGAGGAATTTCGTCTTCGCGCAGGCCTTTGATTTGAAAAGACGTCTTGGCGTGGTACGGGATGAAGAGCAAAAGGTGCTTCTCTTCTACCGCTTTGTCATAGGTGTAATTGAAAAGATTCTCTTTGGGATCAGTATTGAGCGCCACATCGAAATAGCGAAAGGTATCCCTCTCGATGAACTGGGCAGGGGTGGCGGTCAGGCCGATCTGGATGGAATCGAAATACGAGAGAACGTCTTTCCATTTGTTGTAGATGGAACGGTGGCATTCGTCGGCGATCACCAGGTCGAAAAAGCCGGGGGAGATGTCTTTATAGCACTCCATCATGGTCTGGATGGTCGCCGCGTAAAGACGTTTTTCGGCGTTGAATTTGCCGGACGTAATTTTGCCGCAGCTTTCGGTGAAAAACCCCTGGAAACCTTTCTTGCCGTAGGCCTGGTCGCGGAGGACTTTGCGGTCCGTCAAGAATAAAACTGTGTTAATCCGCTTGGCCCTTAAAAGGGCATCAATGATGGCCATGGAGGTCCGCGTTTTCCCTGTTCCTGTAGCCATAACAAGCAGAAATTTACGGCGGCCATTTTGGACCCCGGTTAAAACGGTACGGATAGCTTCGGCCTGATAATCACGATCGGCAATATCGGGATTGATTCTGATATCGAGCAGATTCTTCGCGGCTTCCTGTCTCTGAAAATACAGTCGCTCCAAATCTCTGCGCTCAAAAAAACCATACACAAGTCGGGACGGATATCGCTGTCGATCCCAAAACATGATATCTTCCCCATTTGTCAAAAAAATGAACGGGTCAACACCGAATTTGGCTTTGATGTTATCGGCATAACCGGCGGCCTGCTGCTGGCCTGCGCGAGCGTTTTTGGTCGTGCGTTTCGCCTCAATAATAGCCAATGGCTGGTCGTTGCGGCCCATCAACAAATAGTCGGCATATTCATGCTCGGTGACATAATGCTCTTCCCGCTCCGCAACAGGATCGGACTTCCTCCACACTCTCTCCATTTCAAATTCTTCGCGGTAGATGGAGGAACCGGTTTTGGACCATTGGGCCTTGGCGAGGGCTTTATCAATGTATTCTTTACGGGTTTGGGCTTCATTCATAGTAGGTATAACATACCATTAAGTAGGTAATATGTCAATATAATACCCTATTAGATATTATAATGCCTGCTTATGGTACAAATGCAGCTCTGCCTGGAAGAAACAGCACAGATGCGGAAAAGGACATTGCAATAGCCACGCCCATTCAGGGATGGAGGCTGTCCTCAACACCACTGAGGGCGAAAACCATTGCAACAGGCGGCCGTCAGATCATGAAATCCAAAAACAGAGATGTAAGAACTTAGAATAATGTTAGTTATGAATCTGGAAACATGTCATGGGCCACAAAAAAATTTTAAAGCGGCGCCCCTCCCATTCCGATAAATAGTATTGTGCCGGCCGGATTTGTTTGTTATAATCGAAATTTCAAATTGTTCAATCATCATATGATTTCCTTTCGATAAAGATTTAGACAATCTTTGATGTAGAATCATTTTTCAATTTTAAAATTACGAGGGAGTCAGTTCATGGAACAAGCCAAGGCCCAGCCAACCCACCACGTCACAGCCGCCGCAGACCGCATTTCTTTTTTCCAAAAAGCCGCATACAGCATGGGGGCGTTCGCGAACACAGCCCAGGCGGCTTTCACCGGACAAATGGTCATGATCCTGAACCTCGGATTGGGCATAAACCCGGCTTTAGTCGGCTTCATCGGGTTCCTTCCCCGCATTGTTGACGCGGTATCAGACCCTGTTACCGGTTACTATTCCGACAATCTCCGGACCCGCTGGGGACGCCGCAGGCCGCTGATCCTCTTCGGATCGATCACCGGCGGCATTTTGTTCGCGCTGATGTTCCAGCTCTACAAAGGGCACAGCGAAATGTTTTATTTCGGGTATTTCCTGTCTTTTCAACTTTTGTTTTTCCTGTGTTTTACCTGCTTTTCCATTCCCTGGATCGCGCTGGGCTATGAAATGACGCCGGATTATCATGAACGGACACGTCTGCAGGCGGCCAGCAGTTTTGTCGGCCAGCTGCCATGGTTCATCGCTCCCTGGAGCTGGATGATCATGCACAACCCGAACTGGTTCACAGACGGCGTTCATGGGGTCCGCGTTCTCGCGATCATCATCGGGGCCTGTCTCATATTCGGAGGCGTCCTCCCCGCGATCTTCGGCAAAGAACATTTCGACGCCTTCCCCAAGCCGGATGTCAGCGGCGCCTGGAACGTCATGAAGAAATTTTTTAGGGGGGTGGGCATCTCCCTGAAATGCTGGCCTTTTGTGAAGCTGTGTCTGGCCACATTGCTGATCTTCGGCGGGTTTATGCTCGCGTCCTCTTTTACCGCGTATATTGTTTTCTTTTATGTCTTTCAAGGCGCGGCTTCCGTTGATCTGGCTTACGCGAACGGCGGGAAATTGCTGGGCTGGTACGGGACATTCAGCGCTCTTTGCAGTATGGGCGTCATCTTCCTGACCTCCTGGCTCTCCCGGAAAGTCGGAAAAAGAAACACCTTTTTTATCACGATCCCCATTTCGATCGTCGGTTATGCGTTGAAATGGATCGGGTATAATCCCGACTTTCCCTACTTGCTGATGATCACCGCTCCTCTCGTCACCTTCGGGCTGGGGTCCCTCTTCACGCTCATGAACTCCATGGTCGCTGATGTCTGCGACCTCGATGAGCTCCAGACCGGCGAACGCCGGGAAGGCACCTTCAGCGCCGTTTACTGGTGGATGGTGAAACTCGGCGTGGCGCTGGCGTCGCTCATCGCCGGGGTGCTTTTTAATGTCATCGGTTTTAAGGAATCCCTGGGGCTGGGACAGGCCACCAGCACTTTGTTCTGGATGAGGATCTGTGATGTCGGCATTCCGATCGTGACCTCGTTAGCCGCTATTTTCATTATCGCGACCTTTGACATCTCGGAGAACAAGGCCTACGACATCCGTGAACAGGTCGAAAGACGGAGAGAAGAAAGACGCGGCGAGGAAAGACGAAAAGCCGAAAGACGCGAAGAGGGCCGGCGCAGAGACGAAAGACGGGACTAAGCGTAATATAGGCCCCGATTCTGTTTATAAGAAGTTGGGCAAATCGCCCGGATGGAACGACCGTCCGGGCGTTTTTTGTCACGCTTTCCCCAAACACCCCGGGCTTTTAGTCCGGGGATGGGTAAATCAGCGGGATTCCGTCCCATAGAGGCAGGACACCGAGGGGCTCCATCCCACCTTAAAATTAATAAAATTCTAACTTAATCATCCCATTCTGTTAACCCGGGGCGGTATAATAGAGCGGTAAAGATTGATTTCCCGTTAAACCGGATTCGCGCTGGGCTGGAGGAAAGACGTGGCAAAACAACCTGAAAACAAAAAAACGACTTCAAAGCCGGTCATTATTTTCCCCTACCGGGGGTATGAAAATAACAAGCAGTGCGAGTGGTATTTCTGGTGGACCGTCGACCGGTGCAAGGGCATTGATCCCAAACCGATCGTTGTTCTGCCCCGGGCCACGGTCATCCGGCAGGATGCCGCATCTTTTCTCAAGGATGAGCGGTACAAGACGCTGGAGGTCGTGCAGACCTGGTCTGTGGACACCTGCCAGACATGGCTCGCCGGCTGGGGCCATGTGCTTGATCATTATCCTGAAGCCGAAAGGATCGTGCAGATCCCGGGCGACCTGGATTATGTGAATGAGGACGTCAAATTCTACGACAATCTCGGGGGCTTTATTGAAGCCACAAGCTCGGACATTGCCATCGGGGATTTTGGGACCGGGGACAAGTACAGCGCCAAAAGTCTGGTCGACACATACGGCTCATACCCCCTGCTGGCCAACTGGTTCCCGGAGATCTCGCGAAGCATCCGCTCCCTGCCTCTTCACAGGCCAAGGTCCGAGTTCCTGAACATCAAAACATCTGTTTTGCGCGATCTTTTGATCAATAACAGGAATTTTGCTTATGAGCAGACCCTGAATTTTCTCATCAAGTCCTGGAGTTATGATCAGGCAAAATGGAAACACCAGATATCCACATACCCTTTGGGCAGCCTGTCCGACAACAAGTCTTTCCGGGATTACAGGACATGCGTCGACCAGATCGAGAGGATCGAGCGGATGCTTTCCCTGTTATGGCGGGAGATCAAGGAGCCCCAAAAAGGCGCAGAGGAAAGCGATAAGGAGTTCGAAGAGCAATATACCGTGTTCAGCAATCAATACGACCTCCTCGTCGGCAAATCGAACAGCATCATCGACACGGCGAGGACGACGATCCGGGCGCTGCTGGGGGTGTAGGGCAGGATAAAGGGTAAAAGGCGATGGGGACAGTCCTGACAGGGGCTGAGATACCCCCGATTGGTTTAGGCATGGGCCAATCAGGAATGCGTGTCCCCTAAAAGGTGACTGTCACCCGCTGTTGTTACGAATAATCACGGGAAACATGGCTACGCATATTCCAAACGCTATCCATTTTATCCTCATGGCAATTCTGGATGTACTCATAAGAATTTTCTAATTTGAGTCTTGTCAATCATATAACCGGTCAAAACTATGGATTGAGATTTTCAGAATGCTTCCTTAAAATCTCTTTAACATGTTTGGGCAATTTTTCGAATGCAATTTTTGCTTTATTCTTCAATCCTTCGTACACCCTTATATCATCATCCATCCAAATTAAATCCAACCGCCTTATGTGTTTTTCCCCAATATGGGTATACTCCTCAGGCGAAGCCCAATAGCAACTCTTGCAAATGAACGGTTGTTTCTTACTTTTCCAATTTTCGCAATGTTCGCATGACCATGATTTTGCCCTATTACAAGACCCACACAACAACATATAATTTAATACATCGCGACTGGAGAAATCCTTGTCGGTCGAAATTTCGTATGGGATCCTGTGATCAATTTGCAAATACCTTTCATCGAATTCCTCCAAACAAATGTAACACTTCCCCGCACCCACAACGATTAATTCGTTCTTGAAATCTTTTGAGAATACTTTTCTCCCACCTAATTTATCATTGATAATTTTTGATAGATCGCCAAATTTGTATGCAGCTATGCTTCTTCCCGAAGAGCCCTTTACGCGGAAAGTTTCTAAAGGGACCCCTTGTTCTCTAACATCTCTGGCGGCTCTTGGTGGGTGTGAATAGCCGTATTTTGACTCCAATTCTTCGGTTGTAATAAATCCATGCTTTAAGATGTGTTCGATAACTACGCGGGGACGCTTGGAAGTGATTTTCTTTAATTTCGCAAGCAGCTTAAGAGGGACGGTTTTCTTCATTGGAAACTTCCAGCTAACTCCAGCTGTTCTTCCCGAGCAAAATTAGATTCCCGGATCTTATTATTTAAGGCCTGCGACAAATAAATGGATTCAAAAGTAATGGCTTGCCTACCCAATAGAGTTGCTTGAGTTGATTTGCCTGCATTGATCTCTAAATGAGTTAATTGCAAATGTCCTGGCAGCTTCTCTCCGTGAAGCTTGTCTCCCGTTCTACCATCATAACTGACAATGAATGGGACATCTTTTCTGTTTAAATTCTCTAACATTGTTACAAACTCATCAAATTTAACCCCCCGGATATATCTTTGATCTCGATTACAACAAACTCCTTGATAAGGCGGGTCCATATAGACCAGGTCATTCTGTGTGGCTACGTTTAACACATCTTTATAATCTTCTGACAGGAATGTAACTCGTCCCCGCAACAAATATGACGAACGAAAGATATTTTCTTTCATACTTGCCGGGCTCATACCTCTCCTGCGATTATCTGGGCTTTGGTTAAATTCTCCAAATGAATTGTATCTGATGGCGGCTTTTACGCATCTCGCCATAAGATACAACAAATACTCAGGGCGCTTTGTTCTGTTAAACTTTTCACGAATTTGATTATAATATTGATGTTCTCTTTCAAGTTGCTCATTCCAGAGATTTTTATATTTTAAACTTATCTCTTGAGGTTGATCAACAATAGTTCTCCATAGATTAATTAAAGGCTCATTAGCATCATTAATTACAAAACTCGTTGCCTTGTTGTAAGTAGCAGCGGCTAAAGAAATTGCAGCGGACCCCGCAAATGGCTCAATAAGACGAAAATTGGATTTCTCAGGAAAATACGATAGAATTTTTCTTGCTATTCTTCTTTTGCTACCTTGATATGGGAATGGTTGTGGAATTTTCATAGTTAACTCGAATAGTTTCATTTTAATCCCCCTTATAAGGTTAGACAAGCCAAAACTCTTCTTTAAAATTTAATTTATTAAAAGGCAACTTCGGGGAAAAGGGGGGCAAACTATTTATACCACTCATAAGTGTGGGCGTCAAGCTTTTACCCCTCCATCCCATAAGTTATCCGAGAGCGAAAGGGGCCTGACCCAAATGGGATCAGATTTCTTAAACAACATAGAACGGCCTAAAAAAAGACCGTTCTATGGCCTCCGCAGAAACCTAAAATGCAAAAATTCTCGGCCCCTGATGGGACCGAGAGTTTTGCACATGGTTGCGGGGGGCCATTGCGTTCGCCCTTCGGGCGAAGGAATGGTTGCTATTCTCAATACTCACTAAGGTAGCAACCATTGGAACGGCCCTTTCTAAATTTTCATAACATTCAGCGGCCGTTCGAATCGGCCCCATAAATAATTTAAGCCAGGCCCATAAGGACCTGGCTTAAATTGGTTGCGGGGGGCCGATTTGAACGGCCGACCTTCAGGTTATGCGTACCAGCTACGGTTTTCACCGCCCCTGATCTTTGACGACCAGGATTTGTGGTCTGGACTATACCTTCACCCTTCCGGTTTCCCGGAGAGGGTGCCTGCCGTCTAGTCTCTACACCTTTCCGGCTTCGCTGAATTGCTTTCGCGTTCAGCTTCGCCGGACTTGGCTCGGTATTCCCGGCCTGCCTACCGACAGGCAGGTTAAGGGTTCACCGAATTTGACAGGAGTCACTGGTTTGTTTCCAAACCAGCAGCCCAACTTGAGCCTGACGAGCTCCCAGACTGCTCCACCCCGCGATCTATGTCCAAGAAAAAATTCTTTAATTGCTTCTTTAAATATCTGTGTCCTGAGCCGCTTTTAAGAAATTTTTCCCGGCCCAAAGCGTCTTTCTTGTTCAAATACGACTCGCAATATATCAGCTGAAAAGGGCTTCTGTGCCTCGTTGACTCAACCTTGCCACCATTGTGCTCATCCAGCCTTCTGCTAATATCTTCCGTAAAACCAATATACAGTTTTCTATCTTTCTCACTCAACAGTATATAAACTTGATACATACCGTCTCAAAAACGCTCCCACGTAAAATGACTTCGTCATCACGTGGTCCCGTGGCCCGTTTTTAAAATCTTCAAAGGAACGGGCTTTACGGGACACCCCGCGATATGAGTGCTACCTCTAAACTATAAAACTCTTGCAGAGCAGCACGAATAATCCCCGGTGGTGTTGCCGGGGATATGATATCTACCGCTAACCTAAAAAATTCTTTTAGCAAAGAACGAAATAGCCCCCGGCGCCTTCGCCGAGGATTACTACTATACTACAAAATTCCCGCAAAACGAAATTTATTATTCTCCGGCGACATTACCGGGGATTTTCTTCTTCATTCGCCGGCATGGTCGTGATCCTGGCTACGACTTCGCCGTCTTTGACCAGGCCCATCTTCTGGCGCGCGATCTTTTCCAGATACACCGGGTCGGTCTCCAGGAGAAGGCGCTCTTTCTTCAGGCGCTGGTTCTCTTCTTTTAAATTCAGGATCTCCTGGGCGTAATCGGTGTTCCGGGTCTTGAGGTCCTGCATCTGGGTATACGACGGAAGAAAGAGCAGAAAAACCGCGATCGTGAATATGAAAAGCCAGATGCCGTTTTTAATCATATCTTTAATGCTGGAGGATGGAAGTTTGAGAATGGAAGATGAAAAGTTTTCATCCTCCCGCCTCTCACTTTTTGGTGTTCACCAGCAAACAAAAAGATCAAACAAATACTTTTAGCGAATCTTGCCCCACAGCCCTCGTTTTTCTAAAAAATTGACGGTAACGAGGGTCAACGGTTACGCCGTTGTGTTCGAATTCAACCTGCCCCAATGCAGCGCAAATTTTTAGCGAATCTTGCCCCACAGAGGCCCGGCATAAACGGCTTTGCTGCCGAGTTCTTCTTCGATCCTCAAAAGTTCGTTGTACTTGGCCAGGCGGTCGGTCCTGGACAGGGAACCGGTCTTGATCTGGCCGACACCGGTGGCCACAGCGAGGTGGCTGATGGTGGTGTCTTCGGTCTCGCCGGAGCGGTGCGAAATGACGGAGGTATACTTGCTCTCTTTGGCGAGATTGATGGTGTCCAGGGTCTCGGACAAACTGCCGATCTGGTTGACCTTCACCAGGATCGAATTGGCGATGCCCTTCTTGATGCCTTCCTGCAATTTCTTGACGTTGGTGACGAACAGATCGTCGCCTACGAGCTGGACGTTGGTGACGACGGCGTCGGTGAGCTTCTTCCAGCCGTTCCAGTCGTTTTCCCCCAGCCCGTCTTCGATGGAGATAATCGGGTATTGCTTGATCATGTCCTTGTAGACGGAAATCATGTCTTCGGCGGTGACCTGCTCGCCGTTATAGCCGTATTTGCCGTCCTTATAAAACGAGGACGCGGCCGCGTCCAGCGCGATGAAGATGTCTTTGCCCGCCTTGTAGCCGGCTTTTTCGATGGCTTCGATGATGAGCAGGATGGCTTCTTCGTTGCGGGACAGGTTCGGGGCGAAACCGCCTTCGTCGCCCACGGAGGTGGAAAGTTTTTTGTCGTGAAGGATCTTCTTGAGGTTATGGAAAACTTCGGCGGCCATGCGCAGGGCTTCGCTGAAGGTCGGCGCGCCTGTGGGCACGATCATGAATTCCTGGATGTCGAGGTTGTTGTCGGCATGGACGCCGCCGTTCAGGATGTTCATGTGCGGCACTGGCATGCGGTGGGCGCGGGCTCCGCCGATGTAGCGAAACAGCGGCAGGCCCGCATCCGTGGCCGCGGCCTGTGCCACGGCAAGCGAGCACCCCAGGATCGCATTCGCCCCCAGGCGGCCCTTGTTCGGGGTGCCATCAAGCTCCGTCATGGTGCGATCGACGGTCGACTGATCATCGGCCTCCAATCCCACAAGAGCACCGAACAGCTCGTCCTCGACGTTGGCCACGGCCTTCAGGACACCCCTGCCCCCATAGACGGACGGCTCGCCGTCACGTAGTTCAACGGCCTCATGGGTACCCGTACTCGCGCCCGACGGCACCGCCGCGCGACCGATCGTGCCGGTCGACAGCCCGACCTCGACCTCGACGGTCGGCTGACCACGGGAGTCGAGGATCTGCCGAGCGTGAACGCGAGTGATCTGGGCCATTGGACCGTCCGGTTCGAGGTGGCGGGTGCCACGCGAGTCTACGGGTGCGCGGCGCTTCCCGTCCCGCCGGGACCCTTGTCAGTCGGCCCC